>UQAW01000019.1 GCA_900539175.1 uncultured Lachnospiraceae bacterium | reverse complement strand
GGTCCCAAAGTCATGCTTTTTCATGCAAGCATGAAACGCATAACCTTTTGACCCTGGTATCATATAGATTCTGATTTTTATAAAAGTTCTTCTTACACTTCAAAGATCAGATCTCCATAAGACGGCATCGGCCACATCTCCTTATCAACAATCATCTCCAGTTTATCTACCGGAGCACGGAGTTCGCTCATAGCCTTCATCACCTCATCATGATAGAACGCCGCCTGTGCAGCACCATCTTCCATACCGCACGCTTTTGCATCCGTATCAATCAAATTCTTCAATGCAACCTGTGTTTCTTTCAGGAGCGCAGATGTCTCAGCCAAAAGCTCTGTCTCTACACTTACTTCCTCAATACCTGCCGCCTTAATCGCATTTACGGAATCTGCCAGAGATTTCGCATATTTAATCACTGCAGGTACAATCTGCTTTGCTGCAATATCAATCATCGCTTTTGCTTCGATATTGATTGTCTTAGCGTAATTCTCATATTTAACTTCCGCACGTGACTCAAGCTCTGCCTTTGTGAATACGCCGAATTTCTCAAACATCACAACGTTTTCCTCTTTTGTCAGTTCCGGAATTGCCTCTACCATAGATTTGATGTTTGGAAGACCTCTTCTCTCAGCCTCTTCCACCCATTCATCAGAGTAACCGTTGCCATTAAAAATAACTCTCTGATGCTCACTTAAGTTTTTCTTAATCAGATTGTGAACTGCAGTTGCGAAATCATCCGCCGCTTCCAGCTCATCACATGCATCGCAAAATGCTTCTGCAACAATCGTATTCAATACCGTATTCGGGCTTCCAATTGAGTCCCTGGAACCTACCATACGGAATTCGAACTTATTGCCGGTAAATGCAAACGGTGAAGTACGGTTACGGTCTGTTGCATCCTTCATAAGATCAGGCAGCGTACTTACACCGGTGGAAAGAACCCCGCTCTTCTTACTGCTGGTTGCATTTCCTGTGCTGATCAGCTGTTCAACCACATCTTCCAACTGATCGCCAAGGAAGATAGAAATAATTGCCGGCGGGGCTTCATTTGCTCCCAGACGATGATCATTTCCTGGATCCGCTGCTGATTCACGAAGAAGACCTGCATGTTTATCAACTGCACTGATAATACAGCTAAGTACCAATAAGAACTGAATATTCTCATGGGGTGTTTTACCCGGCTCTAACAGATTGATGCCGTCGTCTGTTGTGATAGACCAGTTATTATGCTTACCGGAACCATTCACACCTGCAAATGGTTTCTCATGAAGAAGACATTTCATACCATGCTGGCAGGCAACCCTTTTCAAGGTCTGCATCACAAGCTGATTATGATCGACAGCAATATTTGCCTCCGCATAGATCGGTGCCAACTCATGCTGTGCTGGTGCAACCTCATTATGCTGTGTTTTCGCCGACACACCTAATTTCCACAGTTCAATGTTAACATCCTTCATAAAGCCTGCAATTCTCTGGCGAATCGTACCAAAGTAATGATCATCCATCTCCTGTCCTTTCGGAGGCATAGCACCAAACAAGGTACGTCCGGTATAGATCAAATCTTTTCTCTGAAGGAATTTCTCACTGTCAACCAGGAAATACTCCTGTTCCGGTCCAACCGATGGTGTTACTTTCTTAGATGTTGTGTTTCCAAATAATTTCAGCAGACGTAAAGACTGTATGTTGATTGCCTCCATCGAACGAAGCAACGGTGTTTTCTGATCCAACGCCTCCCCTGTATAGGAGCAAAAAGCGGTAGGTATACAAAGAGTAGCACCTGCTGCATCCTGACGAACAAACGCCGGTGAAGTACAATCCCATGCTGTGTAACCTCTCGCCTCAAAAGTAGCACGAAGTCCACCTGAAGGGAAGGAAGAAGCATCCGGCTCACCTTTAATCAATTCTTTCCCAGAAAAACTCATCAATACCTTTCCGTCTGAATTCGGAGCGGTAATAAATGAATCATGTTTCTCTGCGGTAAATCCGGTCAGCGGCTGGAACCAGTGGGTATAGTGAGTTGCACCTTTCTCAATCGCCCACTCTTTCATCTCATGAGCAATCACATCGGCAGTTGCCAGATCCAATTCCTCGCCTTTTTCGATGGTTTCTTTCAGTTTCTTATAAACCTTTTTCGGAAGACGTTCCTGCATAACTGCATCATTAAATACGTTTTCGCCAAAGATTTCTGCTGCGTTTACAAATTCTCCCATATTCTTTCCTTTCCTCTCCCTGAAATTTGCATATGATATCTGTTTCACTTCCTGCGATAAAAAAGGGCATTCCACACCATTAGTAGAACGCCCTTGTCTATCATCTCATACGCATATATGGAATTGATTTTTCCAACTGATATTAAGATACCGCAAAATTCTCAAAAACGCAAGTTGTTTTTGTGCTCTCTCCAACATTTCGTGCTTTTATCTAAATCCTCTAAAATTATGTCAGGATATTAAGCAAAACGCACAACTTTTATTACTCAGGCTTTCCCAACAGATCCGAACAATTCCATCTTCTCTTTCACAGTTGCTTTGATAGCTTCTGTGCCAGGAGCCAGAAGTTTACGTGGATCATAGCCCTTGCCCTGCTGATCTTTACCAGCTTCAATGTATTCGCGGGTAGCTGCTGCGAAAGACAACTGGCACTCTGTATTTACATTGATCTTAGAAACACCGAGATCAATTGCCTTCTTGATCATATCTTCCGGAATACCTGTACCACCATGAAGTACCAAAGGCATTTCTCCGGTCAGCTGCTGGATTGCATCCAGAGTCTCGAAACTTAATCCTGCCCAGTTTGCAGGATATTTTCCATGAATATTACCAATTCCTGCTGCCAACATATCAACGCCAAGATCTGCAATCATCTTGCACTCCTGAGGATCTGCACACTCACCGGCACCCACAACTCCATCTTCTTCTCCACCGATGGAACCTACTTCAGCTTCCAGAGACAGACCTTTCTCTGCACAAACCTGAACCAGTTCTTTTGTCTTTGCAACATTTTCATCGATTGGATAATGAGAACCGTCAAACATGATGGATGAAAATCCTGCTTCAATGCACTTATAGCATCCGTCATATGTGCCGTGATCCAGATGCAGTGCAACCGGAACAGTGATATTCAATCCTTCGATCATAGCCTTTACCATGTCTGCAACTGTCTTAAATCCTGTCATATATTTTCCTGCGCCTTCAGAAACTCCCAGGATAACCGGAGATTTTAACTCCTCAGCAGTAAGCAGAATAGCCTTTGTCCACTCCAGATTGTTAATGTTGAACTGACCTACTGCATAATGACCTGCTTTTGCTTTCTGTAACATTTCTTTTGCTGATACTAACATTGGTCTTTCCCTCCTAAATAGATGATTTTCAACGCCTCGTCTTCTTCCAAAAACGGGAATCACGATTTCTATGTCCGCATTCATGTACGGCTGTACTAATTATAACGCAATTCAGCATTTTTGCCAACTAAAATCTTTACCGTTTAGCTCAGATTCTTCTGATTGATAACCAGATCAAGGGCATGTTTTCTTGTTTCAATCTGCACTACCTCATGTACACCGCCAAATTCTCCATCCAATGTCCATGCAATCCCCAACTCCGATTCAATTTTTATACAATCCGTCTTAAAATTATCAATCAAGTCGGTCTGGTCCACAGCATTTAACAGTGAAGTTATAATTTCATTCAGCTCTAATGGGTTTCTCGGCTTTCTAATCAGCGTCACCTCAAATAACCCGTCATTCATCTCCACACCCGGCCCTATGATATGCTTAAAGCCTCCCACAGAACGTGCATTCGTAATCATCCCATAAATATATTCTCCCTCCAACGTCTGACCATTCGCATAGATTTTCAGCCAATACGTGGGAACATTGAAAATACGTTTTGTTCCTTCTAAGAGATATGCAAGATGACCCAACACATTTTTCAAATGCTGATCCGTCTCGTAAGATACATCTGTAAACAGTCCAAAGGCTGCTATGTATATAAAGTTCGTCGTATTGAAAACACCCACATCACAGGAATACAGATGCCCTTCTATAATATCCCGAGCCGCCTGTACCATATTTTTGGAAATCTTCAGACTGTTAGCAAAATCATTGGTGCTGCCTG
The DNA here is from genome assembly GCA_900539175.1 of uncultured Lachnospiraceae bacterium. GTDB lineage: Bacteria > Bacillota > Clostridia > Lachnospirales > Lachnospiraceae > Novisyntrophococcus. The sequence continues at coordinate 50,393 of UQAW01000019.1, read as the reverse complement.
CCGGAATATATCCCAGAGGCACCTGCACCTCCGCCTCCATCAAACCGGTCACAACCTCGTCAAGAGTCCCGTCACCGCCGCTGCAGACCACCAGATCCACTTCTCCCGCCAATTCTTTTGTCTTTTGATATCCATCCTGCACTCCCTGTGTCGGATGTGTAATTACCTCATATCCACCCTTTACAAAGATATCTATAATATCATACAACTTTGTACGTATCTGACCCTTCCCCGCTTTTGGATTAAATATGAACAGCAGCTTCTTTTTTTCCATCCTATACACTCCTTGAATTGTATACTCTCCGCTCATTTTACATTATTTTAATGTAAGATGCAAGAGTCATAAAAAAGGGAGCAAATCCTGCCAAACAACTTCTGACAGTATTTACTCCCTGAACATAAAAATTCTTTTTTAAAACTATGATATTCTGAAACGCACCTGACGCATCAAACAGTTAAATCAGATTAAACTAACTCGATCAGAACTTCCATAGCAGCGTCACCTTTACGCGGTCCAATCTTCACGATACGGGTATAACCACCATTGCGATCTGCATACTTTGGAGCAATCTCATCAAACATTTTAGCAACCATATCAACTTCTTTCGTATTTTTCTTCTTACCTTTGTTCTCCTTCGGAACTTCAGTAACAGGATAAAATACTTTCATCATCTGACGACGAGCATGAAGTCTGGAAGGAGCATCTTTCTTGATCTCTTTCTGCACTTCATCGTAAACGGTAACTTTCTTACCATCTACAACTTCTTTTACTCTCTTGCCATCGGAATCTTTCTTGGCTACTTTTGCTGTAACAGTTACAGTCTCATAGTTGTCTTTTTCACGTACTGCCATAGCGATCATACTCTCTGCGATCTTGCGGATTTCTTTTGCTTTGGTCTCTGTTGTACGGATTTTCCCATGATATAACAGATTTGTAACCTGATTTCTAAGTAACGCTTTTCTCTGGTCAGAAGTTCTGCCCAATTTTCTATATTTTGCCATTATGATTTCCTCCATTTGTGGAACGCTGCACCACGCTTCTTCGGTCTTACTGATACAACGCTTAGATTCTACAAATATCTATTATTGTTCATCGCCAGGGCTTAACTGCAGTCCCAACTCTTTTAATTTTGCAAGAACTTCTTCCAGAGACTTACGTCCAAGGTTACGAACCTTCATCATATCCTCAGAAGTCTTGTTGCAAAGTTCCTCAACCGTGTTGATACCGGCACGTTTTAAACAATTGTAAGAACGCACAGACAGTTCCAGCTCATCGATATTCATCTCCAGAACTTTCTCTTTCTCATTGTCCTCTTTTTCAATCATGACTTCTGCTGTCTTCGCATTCTCGGAAAGATCGATAAACAGCTTCAGATGTTCGCTCAAAACTTTTGCCGCAAGGCTGACTGCCTCATCCGGATCAAGAGTACCTTTGGTATATACATCCAAAGTCAGCTTGTCGAAATCAGTGATCTGGCCTACACGAGTATTCTGTACAGTAAGATTCACACGCTCTACCGGTGTATAAATAGAATCAACTGCAATTACACCGATCGGCATGTCATCTGTCTTGCCTTTCTCTGCGCTTACATAGCCGCGGCCTTTTGTAATGGTCAGCTCCATGTAGAGCTTGCTGTCAGGTCCGCCATTAAGGTGAGCGATTACCTGATCAGGGTTCATGATTTCGATATCCTGATCCACCTGAATATCAGATGCTTTTACGACGCCTTCGCCTTCAAACTCAATATAAGCGACTTTAGCTTCGTTAGTCTCACTTGTATTCTTAATAGCGAGGCTCTTCAGATTCATGATAATCTCTGTAACATCTTCCTTCACTCCCGGAATGGAACTGAATTCGTGCAGTACGCCTTCAATCTTCACCTGGCTGACTGCAGCGCCCGGCAGAGAAGAAAGCATAATTCTTCTCAGAGAATTACCCAGGGTTGTACCATAACCTCTTTCCAGTGGTTCTACTACAAATCTGCCGTACTTTTTGTCTTCAGAAATCTCTGTAATCTCAATTTTCGGTTTGTTAAAATCAAACACTCGGAAGCCCCTCCTTTAATATTGATTGGCTTTTAGTTGCTATCTATTATTTAGAATACAACTCGACGATAAGCATCTCATTTACAGGAACATCAATCACTTCACGAGACGGTACCTCTTTTACAGTTCCCTGAAGTGCATCCTGGTTTGCATCCAGCCATTCCGGTACCAGACGTCCGCCTGTCACTTCCAGAATGTCTTTGTATCTCTGAGAGGACTTTTTACCCTCTTTGATTTCAATCACATCCCCTGCTTTTACAAGGTAAGAAGGAATGTTCACCTGTTTTCCGTTTACCATTACATGTTTGTGGTCAACAATCTGTCTTGCTTCTTTTCTTGTTCTTGCAAATCCAAGACGGAAAATTACGTTGTCAAGACGAAGCTCCAGCAGCGTCATCAGGTTTGCACCTGTCTGTCCCTGCATCTGGTCTGCTTTCTTGTAGTAATTACGGAAAGGTTTTTCCAGTACTCCGTAAATAAATTTTGCTTTCTGTTTTTCTCTTAACTGAAGTCCATACTCGGACATTTTTCTGTTCGCACGTTTTAACTGACGTGTGGATTTTTTATCAATTCCTAAATACACTGGATCCAGACCCAGAGATCTACATCTTTTCAGAACCGGAACTCTATCTACTGCCATTGTTATGACCTCCTAATTAGACTCTTCTACGTTTTGGTGGACGGCAACCATTGTGTGGTACCGGAGTTACGTCACGGATGCTGGTAACTTCCAGACCGCAAGCCTGCAATGCACGGATTGCTGCTTCACGTCCTGAACCAGGTCCTTTTACAAATACGTCAACAGTTTTCAAACCATGTACCAATGCTGCTTTGGTTGCAGTTTCTGCTGCCATCTGAGCTGCATAAGGAGTAGATTTCCTTGAACCTCTAAATCCAAGACCACCGGCACTTGCCCATGAAAGAGCATTTCCCTGTGCATCTGTCAATGTTACAATCGTGTTATTGAAAGATGACTGGATATGTGCCTGTCCGCGTTCAACGTTTTTCTTGACACGACGTTTTGTCGTTTTCTTTGTCACTTTAGCCATAATAAAAACTAACCTACACTTTCTTATTCTGATATTGTTTCACTGTATCACACCGCCTGTCTGTACAAACGGTCATGCAGACAATCGCTCAGGTAACTGATACCCGATTGCTGCTTATTTTTTCTTATTAGCAACAGTTCTCTTCGGTCCTTTACGAGTTCTGGCGTTTGTCTTAGTCTTCTGTCCACGAACCGGAAGTCCTTTTCTATGACGGATACCACGATAGCATCCAATTTCCTGCAGACGTTTGATATTCATAGCAATTTCTCTACGAAGATCACCCTCTACGACCTGAGTCTCATCAATTACTGCACTGATTTTTTTAACATCATCATCTGTCAAATCTCTGCAGCGGATGTCCGGATTTACTCCGGCCTCCTTCAAAATTCTGTTGGCACTTGTTCTACCGATTCCGTAGATATAAGTTAAACCAATCTCTACACGTTTGTCTCTTGGTAAGTCTACACCAGCTATACGAGCCATAAACGTTTTCCTCCATTTAATTTCATTAATATTTTCCTAATTGGGATACAGGTATGCGTGTATCCAGCCGTGTACTGCACGACCTTTCCCCTTCACACGACGTAATGTAAAGGAGTATTAAGCAATATTATAAGGGATGCTGCGCCTCGGCGCTCATCCGCCGGAGGTACCCTGATTTCAACTCCAAACCAGGTCTCACTTTATAATATTAACAGTTGAACAACACCACCTGGTGGTTCATCTGCAGCCGCACTTAATAATTTTTTCAGGATTATCCCTGACGCTGTTTGTGTTTTGGATTCTCACAAATGATTCTGATACTGCCTTTTCTCTTGATAACCTTGCACTTTTCGCAAATCGGTTTTACAGAAGATCTTACCTTCATGATGAATCCTCCTTTCTTAATCGTTGAAAAACAAATAAGTTTCCTCACTTTCCCGTGCATCTTCAGTGGGTTAGTCTAAAAATCCGCGCAAAAGTTCGCTTTATAGTATATCATTCAAAGTCAAGGAATGCAAGCACTTTTTTCTTTTTTTCACATAAAATTCCATATTTTCCATAGTAAACGGACATGTCTGCTGTCGCAGACGTCAACATATATGAAAGTCACCCCAAATTATCATTTGACATATTCTTATATGAGTGATAATATAATATTATAGAAAAGATGCTACCGATAGACGTTTCGTCCAATAAAATAGTTAGAAATAGCCGCTTAGTTTGTCAGACCAGGGCGGCTATTTTTGTGATTTATTGCTTCCTAAGTTTTTTCGAATCATGATTATCCCAAAAGAATATCACTTTATAGTCCATACGCTGCTTTCAGCTGATGAAATTTTTTATCTAACGTTGTATAACTCACACCGCAAATATCACATTTAGAATAAATACTCCCAGTTTCCAAATAACTTCTTGCACGACAGCCACCGCCACAAAAATTTCCATATTTACATTCGCCGCACCCCTGAATCTTTTTAATATCCAAGTTCAGAAACGGATTATCCTCGCGAAATACAATATCATGCAGATGCTTTTCTAATACATTCCCCATTTTCAACTCTTCTACATGTAGCATATGACAAGGGTATATAGTTCCATCTGCGCTAACACTTACAAGTAATTTTCCTGCTCCGCACCTGGACTTACAGGATAGACTCTCCCCCTCCATTGCTGAGTCAGAAATTCTTGCATGATTATATCTCAGAAATTCTTCAATCATATGTAATTCTTTATCACTTAATATATAATCCTGAAATATCTTATCATCTGGTGAAGTTGTCAGCATGCTAAAATTAAATGTTGTTCCCAAATTCTCCGCCAATTCCAGATATTTTTGCATATAAGGAGCATTCTTTCTATGAAGCGTAAAAATTAAGTTTACAGCTTCTTTGTGACATTTCAGAAATTTTACTGTTTCAATAACTTTCGGCATGATTCCTTTATCTCTAATAAAATGAATATCTTCTCTATAACCGTCAACCGAAACACTGATTGCGTCAATATATGGAAGGGCTTTCAAATAGCGCTCATGAGGCATCGTACCATTCGTAATTATCTGCACAATCACTCCCAATCCTTTGGCATATTTACATATTCTGTCTATATCTTCCCTTAAAAACGGCTCTCCCCCAGAAATAACAATGATTTTCACACCATTTTGAACCAATTCACGTAACTCATGACATATTTGTTCATATGTAAGGTCCTTTTTCTTATTTCGTTCTTTTACATACGAATAGCATCCAACACAATGAAGATTACAATTATCAGTTATATGAACATATGCAGATTCAATCCTCTTTTCTCCAGCTTCATCCAGAAAGTAATGTCCTCGCTTTAATGCCTCATATAGCACGCTTGTCTCCTGCGAGATTTCTGCGCTTCCTGATTCACGAATATCTTCTACTAACTGTCTGCCTTCTGCTGATAATCCAATCAATGATCCTGTGCGATTATTCCCAATCATCTCAATTCCGTCTACTGCGAATTGAACTACATCCTCTTGAAATTGTTCATTTACTACCATTTTTTCTCCTCTCATCTCGTATCTGTCTAAAAATATTAAGATATTATAATTCTATCATAGAGATGTTCGGCTTTTTATTAACTGTAATTTTTAGATTGATTTTATGTAATTCTGTAACATTTTATATTTCAAGATACAAAATGATATTCACTGTAAAATTTTCTCCATCATCTTCTATATCAAAAATTCCATGATAAAATTCCACGGTACTTTTAACAATATCTAATCCCAGACCATGAAAAAAATTATCTTCATTATACTTGATCGGTTTATCCCGATATTGGTTAACTACCTGTATCACAAATGCATTCGCCTGAAAGCTAAGAAGTAAATGAATTGTCTTTTCTACCTCTTCTCCGTCTTTCAACGCATTAATTGCATTGTCAAGAAGATTCCCGAATATTCTGACACAATGTCCATATGGAATCGGTATCTTGGCTGGTATACTGATATTTCTCCTTATTTCAATACCATATCGTTGTGCAAGAGATATTTTTATATTCAAAATCGTATCAATACCACTATTTCCGGTAGAAATTATATTTCGAATTTCTTCCTGATCTGTAATCAGTTCTCTCAAATACTCTGCAAGTTCCTCTTTTTTTCCTTCACACAGTAACTGCTCCATTGACTGAAGATTATTCTGCAAGTCATGCTTAATTTTGCGTATAACATCCTGATTCTCTGCCAAAGTATCGTAATATGCTAGTTGCCATTTCAATTGTTGTTCATATTCTTCTTTTTGCTTTTGTACTTCAAAAACAGAACTTATTGTATCATATAAATAAAAAACAATAATATTAACATACAGAATCAGAACCGCAACTGGAAGAAGCATGCCTGTTCTTTCCCCAAACGATACATTTCCCATCTGTTCCGTCAGCATTACGATACAAGGCATGGCTATAAAGCTAATAATTGGCACTGTAACAAGCAGTATTAACAATTTTCCATCTATTCTCTTGCCTTTCACCGTCTGATACCGCCCTGCTAATTCTGTTGTAATAAAAAACACAAAATGCGGCACAAAAAAAGAATAAACAGCAAATAAATTGCTGCTTATAATCAGATACATAACCATTTGAGCAAAACCTGCAAGCCCCAGCAGCAAAGCTGCATAACCAATCTTATTTCTCCTGCCTCCTTCATAAGTAGGCAAAAACATACAACTCCATAATGCAATCGATACAAGATTGGAATATTCCAACTCGTATTGAATCAACAACGTAAAAAACAACAGAAACAGTAAATATAAACCATATAAAAAAGCTCTTCTCTTTTTTATTGATTTCAGTACACTGTTAAAGTAACGTAATATCACCCATAGATCAAAAAAATTAATGAAAAAATACAAAAAAATATTCGTGGTGTCCCAATTCATAAACCCATCCTCCACTTCATGTATTTCAAGTGTACATCCTTGATGCTTTTTCGATACTTTTTGCTTATCGGCAACCTCACCCCATTCGTAAGTACTACTTCCTCTAAATATAATGCCTTCACATAATCCATATTAACAATATAAGATACATGGATACGGACAAAGCAACTATGATCAACCATATCTTCCACTTGAGCCATTTTAGAATAAAATGTGTACTCTTCATCAATGGTATAAACATGCACTTTTCTCCTATCCCCTTCAAAATACATAATATTCTCACAGCAAATCTGTATCTTAGCTTTCTCAACCGATATGAAAATATATTTTTTACTGGAATAGATATAATCAACAGCTGCTACCATAACATGTTCTATCTTTTCATAGTTTACTGGTTTATTAACAAATCGGAACGGCTGCACTTCAAACGAACTGAATACATAATCCGAATAAGAGGTAATAAAAATAATAACTGCTCTTTTATCCATAGTCCTAATCTCTTTCGCCACTTCCAATCCATTCATGCCAGGCATCTCAATATCCAAAAGATATATTTGATAATAAAAATCTTCTTTTTTTATAAGATGACTTAATAGACTGTCTCCATTATAGAAACAGTCTATTTCTGCATTTTTTATTCCTAACTTTTCTACAACATCCTCCAATAATGCAAGCTGCTCTTTACTATCATCACATATGGCTATCCTCATAAATATCAGAATCTCCTTTAACTAATTTCTTTTAGGACAACACACTTGTGTTGATTATATCATGATATAACCCATAATGAAAATATACAAAGTGCTTAATCTGCTCAGGCATTCTTGAGATTCATCCGATAAAAATTCCCCTTACGCTCCATGAGTTCTTGATATGTCCCACTTTCCACAATTTTCCCCTGATCCATAACCAAAATTTCATCATATCTATCTAAACTACTATCAATTCTATGTGTCACTACAATACACATCTTTTTTGCATACAAAAGTATATCTTGAATAAGAAGTTTGGAATCCATATCAAGGGCTGAATCAGGCTCATCTGCCAATATAAGAGAAGAGTCTTTCATAATCTCTCTGATAAAAGCTACTTTCTGCTTCTCACCGCCTGACAACTCCGTATCATAACCCAATTTATCTCTTTCCCTCAATGCAATCTTACGAAGTCCCATCGAATTAATAAGTGATTCACATTCACTCTCGTTTTCCTCTTTTCCATTTGGAAAAATGTTATCCATGATACTTTTCTTAAATAAAAATACCTGTTGTGGTATATAAGCCACATGTTGCCAAAAACTTTTTTCTAATAATACCTTTCTCTCCACTCCGCCTATTTCAATATTTCCCTGATAGCAATCGCCTGCAATCACGCCTGCAAGAAGTTTTAATAATGTACTTTTTCCGCTGCCATTTTCTCCAATAATTGCATATTTTTTATTTTTTTCAAAGGTAAAGCTAAGATTATCTATTATTAGCTTTTTCTCTTTTTCATAGCCAAAAGATAAATTTTTAACATTCACTGTATCCACAGTTAAAATTTCTTTTTTTCCGGATTGTATATCCCTTAAAATGAACTCTTTATATTTATTTACAATGGGCTGTGCTGCTTTTATATTACTTACGGAATTCATAATTCCCATAAGCGGATTGGCAATATGAAACAATAATTGAATTAAAGTAATTAATTCTCCAACCGTAATCTGATCTCCAACTACAGCTCTTCCTCCATATACAAAAATAATTAATGTTAAAACAGTAGTCATAAACATCAATGCAGATTGAATAACTGCCATAACACTCTTTAAATTATTTTTAGCGCTTTCCATTTCACCAATTGCATTCTCGCACTCGAAAACACCCTTTTTTTCAATAGCAAAAGTACGCAAAACCAAAAATCCATCCAACATTTCAACAATCTTATCCGTAGCTTTGGCAAACATATTGCTTAGTATAGTATTATACTTTTTTGCAAACCTTGCAAATATAACAGGTACCATAATTGAAAAAACAAGTGAGAATACAAATAAAAGCAAAAAGGCTGGATTAATTACTATGATAGCAGCTCCCGAAAACAACAGTAATGTCAATTTTTCCATTATATCAATTCTGCCTGTCACAACGTTCTGCTCATAAGTAGACAGATCATTAAATAAGAAGGACTGATATTCTGTCTTATCCTTTTCATAAAATCTTGGAATACTATAATTAAGTATTCTTGTTATCAACGTCGATTTGACTCTAATCATTGTATCCTGCACATAACGATTTTTACCCTTTATAAATAAATAATTCGAAACCACTTGAATAACTACGACTAATATAGCAAAGCGAATATTATCGTTAAACTGATCGAACTGTTTTAATGCGAGGCTGTCAGTTATCAACTTAAAACACCATGAAAATGCAACTACTGTTAAATTATATACAAACATACATACAGTAATTTGCAGCATATTTAGAAACCGCTTCATAGTTCTCCTCTCTATTGAAGTATTGATGTTACCAGTAAATTATTAATGAAATGAAGCGTAATGGGCAGATACAAATTCTCCGTCTTACTATAAAGAATTCCAAGAATTAGTGCCATAGGAAACCGATAAAACAGATTGACACCAAAACTATCACTATTATGCAAAATATATGCAAATATGCAGGCACAAAACAGGATAGGAATACCTTTCCTTTCTGTAATGGGTTTCATAGCATTAAAAAGTACAGCTTTTGAAAAATATTCTTCAAACAATGCAACACCCAGGTTTTGAAAGCTAGCCACTAATAACAGATAAGCACTGTCTATCTGTCTGCCCACTACAATATACAAAATTGCTGCGCCGAGAGCAACCAAGCAAATTAATGCTTCTATTTTTCGTATTCTTCCAAATCCCATATCTGCCATTGTTAAGTTTTTTCTTTCCAACAACAACGTAGGCAAAATACCAAAGCCAATAAGCATGGATAACCATGTCAAAAGAATTTTTCCCTCGTATGTTTCCATGATTCCTAAGCCTGTAAATATCTTGGTAAATAAACTTGCCCCCAAAATGACTCCTGTCATTCCAATAACGATTATTCCCAAAAGGCGACCATAATTTTTTACTTTTGCCATACTTATAAATCTCTTTCCTTTAATTGTTGGGCCCCCAATAAATTAAACACTAAACAAACAGCAATACACAATGCCAACTGAGCCAGGACACAAAATACTCTCTCAGAAACATCTATATGAATAATTTCTGTCGTACTTGCCACATCATTTGCAAGGCGAACAACATAATACATAGGATTAAAATATTTCACTAGTGGCAATGTACCGGTGTTTCCAAAAAACAAGCTTACCCCAAATGCAAAAATAACTGAAACAAGTGGTTTAAATTTTGAACCTAAAAACAAAGTTAATTGCGGCACAAAAAAGAACGCATACACATAATTCATAAACATCACCAAGATCAAATCTAATGTATTATTCCCTAAAATCTTTCCTGTAACATACCTCGTAGAATCATCTGTGCATACCAGATAGATTACAAATAAAATTCCCACACTTACAATAAAGAACAACATACCGATTAAGACCATAGCAATACTCTTACCAAAATACATTTTTTCCCGATTTCTTATACGGCTATTAAATAGGAGAATGCTGTTGTTATCTATTTCGCTGGACAACATCTGTGTCCCGATAAATGCCATAATAATCGGACCGATAAACAATGATGTAACCGTCAGCAATTGTGTCGTTACCCAGAAAACTGCGCTTTGATTTTCTGCTCCCGTATATCCCTCCCCTCTCATATTAAGAGCAAAAATAAATCCTATACATACGATTCCCAAGATCGCAACAAAATCTTTTCTCTTCAGAAACTTTATCAATTCAATCCTTACAATTAATGCTAACGGCGTTTTCACATTGATTCCTCCTTCCAATCACTATCAAAAAAATCATATAATGATTTTTGACGAATTTCCAAATCAATAACTCTGATTCCATTGACATAAAGTCTTTCGAATACATCTGCCAGATCTGTAGATTGTTCTACCACCACTCTGTTTTTGTCTATCGTACAATTAGGGATATTGGATTTTTCAGTTTCAACGATTTCTCTGTTGCATATTAAAACGTACTTTTTATCGTACTTAACCACTCCGTCATATTTCTTCTTTCCATTTTCAATCAATACAATTCTGTCACATATTTCTTCAACATCCTCTAAATCATGGCTAGAAAATAAAATTCCGACCTTTTCCTCTCTTGCCTTCTCCAGAATAACACTTTTTAATATCTTTTTTCCCGCAGGATCCAATCCTACAAATGGTTCATCCAATATCAAAAACTGTGGACGATTCAGTAATGCCTGTGCCAATCCCAGCCTCTGTCTCATTCCAAATGAAAACGCCTTTGTCTTTTCATTTTTCTTATTTTCAAGTCCTACTAACTTCAGAAGATCTTCCACCTGTTTTCTTACATCCTTTATACCGGATGTTTTCAGCAATATACTCAGATTATCATAAGCATTCATATATGGTATAAACGTAGGTTCAATTAATATCCCAAATTCACTTAACTGAGAATTTTTCTGCAATAATGTTTTGCCTTTATACACAATATCACCACTTGTCGGATGAATATTACCAGCGATACTGTTTAACAAAGTCGTTTTTCCAGCACCATTCTTTCCCAACAATGCAACAATTTCTCCAGCACCAACATTAAATGTCATATTAGATAATGCATTTAATGTTTTGTAGGATTTACTTACATTTCTAATTTCCAGTAATGGCATTCTGTAGCCCTCCTTCTTAATATTTCAACCGATGAGGTAATATGCTAAGATTACTTCATCGGTTGAATATGTATCATATAATTTTTGAACAGTACTCTGTCAAACAGTTCTTATACAAACGCATTAGGTTTCCTTTTTTAAGTCTCCATATGACTACCATCCAAGAACAAAGCAACCTGCAATCGGAACTCCTGCCTGAAAGCATCCCAATGCTGCATTTTCTACATTGAATAACATTTTAACTTCTCCTTTCTCTCATTTTAATTTTTTACTTCATTACCATCCAAGTGCAAAACACCCTGCAATTGGAATTCCAGCTTCAAAGCAACCCAGTTTTACGCTATTTACCTCAAAAAGCACTTTTATTTCCTCCTTTCTCATTTCTGCAAAGCATTATATGTTTTATATCCATATCAACTTTGTGACTACATAATATCATGTAAAAAGGCAACTTATTGGATTATGCTATTTTTAGTACGAAATAGAGTAATTATTGAATTAAAAACATATTCAGCCGGAAAGCAAAACGCGCAGAAACCGCCGGCCTGACGGCAGAGGGCGTGCGTTCGAATCTATTTGCAGACTTGCATAGCAGTTGTTAGAGAAAACGAGCCGGGAATTTATGGATAAAACTGAGACCACAAGTCTCAGTTTTAAGAAGCACTGAGTTGGGAAATCATCAGATTTCCCGACGAATTGCTTCGATTCCATAAATTCCCGGCTCGTTTTCACTTACAACTCCTTGCAAGTCGAAACAAGATCCGAACGCTGCCCTCTGCCGCCAGACCGACGGGTTCTGCACGTTTCGCTTTCCGCGTCCGTACTAAACACCCTTCCGAGTGGTCATCGACCAACAGCCAACCACCGGCCCCTCTCTTATTTATCTCTCCAGATAATTCTTCCCTTATCCAGATCATACGGTGAAAGCTCAATCGTCACCTTATCCCCCGGAAGGATACGGATAAAGTTCATCCGCAGCTTTCCGCTGATATGTGCAAGTACCACATGCTTATTCTCAAGTTCTACCTTGAACATAGCGTTCGGTAATTTCTCAAGCACTGTTCCCTCTACTTCAATTACATCTGCCTTTGACATTTTGAAACCTCCTTGGTTTTAATTGCTTTTCTGATATCTTCCTCACGGAGCGGCAGACCATGCATCTCCCGTTCCAAAATTGTATCCGATACTGTAAAATCCGGCTGAATATGCTTTCTCTTCTTTTTCTTCGGATTCGTGGTCAGACGAATCTTACCATCCGCCAGATATACAACATCCCCATCTACCGCAGTTACAATATACAGTTTTCCTTTATCATGTCCCGCCAGACTTCTGGCAAACATTCCTGCCGTCAATTCCTTCATCCTAAACCTCCTCTTAGTGAGACAACGTCAGGATTTCCGGTTCGCCTTCGGTAATCAAAACCGTATTCTCATAATGTGCGGAAAGTGTTCCATCCTCAGTCACGACTGTCCAGTCGTCATCAAGCCAGGCAACCTCAGGCCGTCCTATATTAATCATAGGCTCAATTGCCAGTGTCATACCGGGCTGGAGACGAATCCCTCTGCCTCTGCATGCAAAATTCGGTATCTGCGGATCTTCATGAAGGTGAGTGCCGATTCCGTGACCCACCAGTTCACGTACCACACCGTATCCAAAGCTTTCCGCATAATTGCCGATTGCCGCAGATATCTGATGTAAATGATTTCCGGCTTTTGCATATTTGATTCCTTCAAAAAAGGATTCTCTCGTGACTTTAATTAATTGTGCCGCCTCTTTACTGATCTCACCTACTGCATGGGTACGGGCTGCATCCGAATGGTACCCCTTATAGATGAGCCCTGCATCCAGGCTGACGATGTCACCCTCTTTCAGGATATGACGCTTATTTGGTATCCCGTGCACCACCTCATCATTCACAGAAACGCAGATGGATGCGGGATATCCATTGTAATGCAAAAAATTAGGCACACAGCCGAAGCTGCGGATGATTTCTTCTCCCAGATGGTCAATCTCCCAAGTAGACATCCCCGGTTTCAGTGCATTGGCAAGTTCATCATGAACCTTTTCAAGCAACATACCGGCATGACGCATAAGCTCAATCTCTCTGGCAGTTTTAATTGATACAGACATATTCTTTATGCTCCTAAAATCTTCACGATGTCATCAAACACAACATTGATATCCTGTGTTCCATCGACTTCCACCAATGCACCGGCTGCCTGATAATACTCGATCAATGGCTGTGTCTGTGCATGATAAACATCGAGACGCTTCTTCACAGTCTCCGGTTTATCATCATCCCGCAGCACCAGATCCTTACCGCAGGAGTCACAAAATCCTTCTGCCTTCGGTGCATTATACTCTACATGATACGTTGCTCCACAAGCCAGACACGCACGGCGTCCGGACATACGATTCACGATATTCTCATCCGGTACCTCTACGTTCACCGCATAATCAATCTTCTCTCCACGTGCATTCAGCGCATTGGTAAGTGCCTCTGCCTGAGGAATGGTTCTTGGAAAACCATCCAGTACATAGCCATTGGATGCATCCGGTTGTGAAATGCGGTCAACAACCAGATCACAGGTTAATTCATCCGGAACCAGCAGGCCCTGATCCATATATTCTTTCGCCTTTTTGCCTAACTCTGTGCCATTCTTAATATTTGCACGGAAAATATCGCCGGTAGAAATATGCGGAATCTGATACTTCTCCGCTATTTTCTTCGCCTGAGTTCCTTTTCCTGCGCCTGGTGCTCCTAACATAATAATCTTCATAACATATTCTCCTTCTCCCTATACTCTGTCCTGCCTATATTTCCCATGCAGGCTTCTGATGCTATTATAATAGCAAAACAGGTATGGAATCAATACTTTTTTCAGAAATACAGAAACGCTGAAAGGTTGTGACGAAAAAATCGCCACAACCTCTTCTCATCGTTCTTAATCGTTCAAGAATCCTTTATAATTACGTACAAGCATCATGGATTCAATCTGTTTGAGTGTCTCCAGAATTACTGATACAATAATGATAAGGGATGTACCGCCGAATGATACGTTTGCCTTGAACATTCCATTGAAGAAAAATGGGATGACTGCGACAATCGTAAGACCTGCAGCACCTATAAAAATAACATAGCCTAAAATGGAATTCAGATAATCAACCGTAGCTTTTCCCGGACGGATACCTGGAATAAATCCACCCTGCTTTTTCATATTGTCCGCAACTTCCAATGGATTGAAAGTAATCGAAGTATAAAAATAAGCAAAGAAAATAACCAATACCACATAGAGAATCAGACCAACGGTATTTACCATATCAGCTCTGTCAAACCAGTTGCTGGAATTCAGGATAGACAGAACCCTTCCGCCCCATCCGCCAACGTTGCTCTTTCCTGCGAAAGAAGCAATAATTCCTGGGAATGACATAATGGAAGAAGCAAAGATAATCGGAATAACGCCTGCGGTATTAACCTTCAGCGGAATATTGGAAGACTGACCGCCAACCATCTTTCTTCCCTGCATTTTCTTAGAATACTGAACCGGAATTCTGCGCTCTGCACCATTCAGAATCAGAACAAATACTGTAACTGCAAGAATAATTGCAAGAATAATTACTCCACGCAGTACACCTTTTGCAATGGTCTGACCTTTGATGAAGTTCTCAAACAAAGTAACCATATCACTTGGGATTCTGGAAAGGATATTGATTAACAGGACCATAGAAATACCATTTCCGATACCCTTATCGTTAATCTGCTCTCCAACCCACATAAGAAAGGCTGATCCGGCTGTCAATGCAGCAACAACAATCGTAACATTGATAAATGTCATTTCTGTAATCAGACCTCTGTTACCAAATCCGATTGCCATTGCAATTGACTCAAACAGAGCCAGCGCAACTGTAACATAACGCGTAATTGCTGTCAGTTTCTTTCTTCCATCCTCACCGTCTCTCTGCATCTCTTCCAGTTTTGGAATCGCGATTGTCAGAAGCTGGATAATGATTGAAGACGTAATATACGGTGTAATACTAAGCGCAAAGATTGAAAAATTGTCAAATCCGCCGCCTGTAAATGCATTCAGGAAATTGAATGCATCATTTGTATTATTTGCAAAGAAATTTGCAAAGAACTGAGTATCAACACCAGGCACCGGCAACTGTGATCCAAGACGGATCACTGCCAGCATCATAATAACATATAAAATCTTTCTGCGTACTTCTTTGATTTTAAATGCATCTCTTAATGTTTTAAACATTAGATCACCTCGGCTGTTCCACCTGCCGCTTCAATTTTTGCTTTTGCGCTCTCACTGAAGGCGTTCACTTTCACTGTAAGTTTCTTGGAAATTTCACCATTACCTAAAATCTTAACACCATCTTTCGGGTTGGAAACAACACCGCTTTCAACTAATGCCTGAACGGTCACTTCAGTTCCATCCTCAAATCTCTCTAACGCGCTTACATTGATACCAACGATCTCCTTCGTGTTTCTGTTTGTGAAACCTCTCTTAGGAAGACGTCTGTACAAAGGCATCTGACCACCTTCAAAACCTGGTCTGGGTGCTCCGGAACGAGCTTTCTGTCCCTTATGTCCCTTACCAGCTGTTTTACCATTACCTGAACCATGACCACGTCCACGACGGAAATTATCGCTCTGTCTGGAACCTTCAGCAGGCTGTAAATTTGATAAATCCATTCTGGTACCTCCTTTAATCATTCTGCCCGGCTCCCGGCAAATGCCGGAACGTCCGAACAGTTTTCCTTTTATTTACGCTTCTTCAACTTTAACTAAGTGACAAACCTGTTTTACCATACCGCGAACGGCTGCATTATCAGGAAGTTCTACTGTTTTGTTAAGTTTCTTCAAGCCCAATGCTTCAACTGTTTTTCTATGTTTCGGTATAGCACCGATTGTAGACTTTACTAATGTTACTTTTAATTTATCTGCCATTTTTCAATCCTCCCTTAAGCCAGAATCTCATCAACAGATTTGCCACGAAGTTTTGCTACTTCTTCCGGAGTCTTTAACTGACTTAATCCTTCAATTGTTGCAAGAACTACGTTCTGCTTGTTGTTTGAGCCTAAAGACTTAGTACGGATATTTTTGATTCCAGCTAACTCGATTACGGCACGTGCCGGACCTCCGGCGATAACACCGGTACCTTCCGGAGCTCTCTTCAGAAGCACTTCAGAGCTTCCGAACTTGCCTACAAAATCATGTGTAATACTGTTATACTCGTCTCTTGCTACGGTTACCAGTTTCTTCATGGCATCTTCTTTTCCTTTGCGGATCGCTTCCGGAATTTCTGTTGCCTTTCCAAGTCCTGCACCAACATGTCCGTTGTGATCTCCAACAACTACTAAAGCAGTGAAACGGAAGTTACGACCACCTTTAACAACCTTGGTAACACGCTTGATGGAAACAACTTTCTCTTCCAACTCTAACTGGCTGGCATCAATGATTGTATGTCTCATGTGTTCTTTTCCTTCCTTTCCTAGAATACCAGACCAGCCTCACGGGCTGCGTCTGCTAATGCCTGAATTTTACCCTGATATATGAAACCGCCTCTATCAAAGACAACTTCTGTAATACCTGCTTCAACGGCTTTCTTACCGATTACAGTTCCTAAATATGCTGCTGCCGCAACGTCATTGGTTTTCTCTAATTCTGCTTTTACATCTTTCTGAAGAGTAGAAGCTGAAACTAAAGTACGTCCAACTGTATCATCGATAATCTGCGCATACATATGATTATTGCTTCGGAACACACAAAGACGTGGTCTCTCGGCAGTACCCGCGATATGATTACGCATTCTTCTATGCTTTTTCTGGCGAACTTGCGCTCTTGATACTTTACTAATCATTTTCACACTCTCCTTATTTATTTCTTACCAGTCTTACCAACTTTACGTCTGATAACTTCGTCAGCATACTTAATACCTTTACCTTTATAAGGCTCAGGTCTTCTCTTATCTCTGATTTCAGCAGCGTACTGGCCAACTTTTTCTTTGTCAATACCTTTTACGGTAATCTTGTTTCCGTCTACGGTGGATTCCAATCCTTCCGGATCCTCCATCTCTACCGGATGAGAGTAACCTAATGATAATACTAATTTCTTGCCCTGTTTTGCAGCTTTATAACCTACACCGTTTACTTCCAGAACCTTCTGATAGCCTTCGCTTACACCAACAACCATGTTGTGGATCAAAGTTCTTGTCAAACCGTGTAAAGATTTCATTTTCTTTAAATCGTTTGGTCTGGTAACGATTACATGATTGTCTTCCAGTTTGATTTCCATCTCTGCCGGAAGTACTTTCTGAAGTGTTCCTTTCGGTCCCTTTACAGTAACGTCGTTGTTCTCTTTGATCTCAACAGTTACACCTGCCGGAACAACAACTGGCAGTCTTCCTATACGTGACATACCAAATTTCCTCCTATAACTTAAATTTTCGGAAGGGACGCTTGCGTTCCCTTCTGTTTTCAGTTGCTGCTAATTACCAAACAAATGCCAGAACTTCTCCGCCGACCTGAAGCTTACGTGCTTCTTTATCTGTGATAACACCCTGGTTTGTGGAAAGGATTGCGATTCCTAAACCACCGAGAACTTTTGGAAGTTCCTCTTTGCCTACGTAGATACGAAGACCTGGTTTGGAGATTCTCTTTAATCCTGTAATAATCTTTTCGTTCTTATCTGCACCATATTTCAGTGTAATATGGATGGTCTTAAAGCTGCCCTCGTCAATCAGATCATATTTTGCAATATAACCTTCTTTTACAAGAATGTCAGCAATAGCAATTTTCATCTTAGATGCCGGAACATCTACAGTATCATGTTTAGCAGTATTTGCATTACGGATTCTTGTAAGCATATCTGCGATTGGATCACTCATTGTCATGATGGATATGTCCTCCTTTCCTATTCTTACCAGCTTGCCTTTTTAACACCCGGAATCTGGCCTTTGTATGCTAACTCACGGAAGCAGATTCTGCAAATTCCGTATTTTCTCAGGTATGCATGTGGACGTCCACAGATTCTGCAGCGATTGTATTCTCTTGTGGAGAATTTCTGCTTACGCTGCTGTTTGATTTTCATTGCTGTCTTAGCCATGAATAACTTCCTCCTTATTTAGCGAACGGCATATTGAACTGTGTCAATAATTCACGAGCTTCTTCATCAGTCTTAGCGGTTGTAACGAAGATGATATCCATACCGCGGACTTTATCAACTTTGTCGTACTCGATTTCCGGGAAAATCAACTGCTCTTTGATTCCAAGAGCGTAGTTTCCTCTTCCGTCGAATGCATTCGGGTTAACACCACGGAAGTCACGTACACGTGGCAGTGCCAAGTTGATCAGACGATCTGCGAACTCGTACATTCTTTCGCCTCTCAAGGTAACTTTACAGCCAATCGGCATACCCTCTCTGATTTTAAAGTTAGCAACAGAATTTTTTGCTCTGGTAAGAACGGCCTTCTGACCTGTGATCGTCTCCAGATCACTTACTGCTGCGTCTAATACTTTTGCATTTTCTTTTGCCTCACCAACGCCCATATTGATTACAATCTTTGCGAGTTTCGGCACTTCCATAATGTTCTTATATTCAAACTTCTTCATCATCGCATCGACGATTTCGTTCTTGTAGGTATCCTGTAATCTACTCACTGTTTATGCCTCCTCTCTTTCTTAATCGATAACGTCGCCGGTTTTCTTGGCTACACGAACTTTTTTGTCACCATCCATCTTATAACCGATTCTGGTAACCTGACCTTTGTGCAGGTACATTACATTAGAAATATCAATAGGAGCTTCCTTGGTAATGATACCGCCCTGCTGATTGGCCATAGAAGGTTTTGTATGCTTTGTAATCATGTTAACGCCTTCAACGATTACTCTTCCGTCTTTTACGGAAAGGACTTTTCCTTCTTTATCTTTATCTTTTCCGGCGATTACTTTTACAGTATCACCTTTTTTAATCTTAACTGCCATGGTTGACCTCCTATAATACTTCCGGAGCTAAAGAAACAATCTTCATAAACTGTTTCTCACGAAGCTCTCTGGCTACTGGCCCAAAAATACGAGTTCCTCTTGGAGTCTTGTCATCTTTGATGATAACGGCTGCATTCTCATCAAATTTGATATAAGAACCATCTTTACGATGTGCACCTTTTACGCTGCGGACAACAACTGCCTTTACAACGTCACCCTTTTTTACAACACCACCTGGTGTTGCATCTTTGACCGTAGCAACGATTACATCACCGATGTTCGCATATCTTCTGGTAGAGCCGCCCATAACGCGAATGCAGAGGATTTCCTTTGCACCAGTATTATCAGCGACTTTCAATCTGCTTTCCTGCTGAATCATGCTAGTATCCTCCTTATTTAGCTTTCTCTACAATCTGAACCAGTCTCCATCTCTTATCCTTGGACAGCGGTCTGGTTTCCATAACCTTAACGGTATCGCCAATCTTGCACTCGTTGTTTTCGTCGTGTGCTTTTAATTTATATGTCTTCTTTACAATCTTCTTGTAAAGCGGATGTTTTACGTGGTCTTCGATCGCTACAACGATTGTCTTATCCATCTTATCGCTGACAACTTTACCGACACGTGTTTTTCTAAGATTTCTTTCTTCCACGATTTCCTGTTCTCCTTTCGCTTTCATAAAGAAGCTCTTCTTAAACCTTATTCAAGAACTCCTTAAGTCCGAATGCCTACTGCGCTGCTTTTGCTTTCTCAGCAATCACAGTCTGAATTCTGGCAATATTCTTGCGAACCTCTTTGATTCTGCTCGTATTGTCCAATTGATTGGTTGCATTCTGGAATCTCAGGTTAAAGAGTTCCTTCTTAGCAGCTACTAATTCATCACTTAATTCTGCAGCTGATTTTGTCTTTAAATCTTCTACATACTTATTAATTTTCACTGTTATCACCGCCTTCTAAGTCTGCACGAGAAACGATTTTACATTTACATGGTAACTTATGCATAGCAAGACGTAATGCTTCACGAGCTGTCTCTTCCGGTACACCTGCGATTTCGAACATTACACGGCCTGGTTTTACAACTGCTACCCAGTATTCAAGAGCTCCCTTACCGGAACCCATACGAGTTTCTGCTGGTTTTGCTGTTACTGGTTTATCTGGAAAGATCTTAATCCAAACTTTACCGCCACGTTTGATATAACGGGTCATGGCAATACGGGCTGCCTCGATCTGATTGGATCTGATCCAGCAAGGTTCGGTTGCTACCAAACCAAATTCTCCATTACTGATCTTGTTGCCTCTTAAGGCTTTTCCTTTCATGGATCCACGGAATTGTTTACGACGTTTTACTCTCTTTGGCATTAACATAATTATTTATCGCTCCCTTCCTTAGCTCCTTTGGTTGGAAGTACTTCGCCATTGTAGACCCAAGCTTTTACGCCAACTTTGCCGTATGTTGTGTCTGCTTCAGCGAAACCATAATCGATATCTGCACGCAGTGTCTGCAGCGGAATAGTACCTTCGCTGTAGAACTCTGTACGAGCCATATCTGCTCCACCAAGACGACCGGATACTGATGTTTTGATTCCCTTTGCTCCTGCTCTCATTGTTCTCTGCATCGTAGATTTCATAGCACGACGGAAAGAGATACGATTTTCAAGCTGAAGTGCGATGTTCTCAGCTACTAACTGAGCATCACGATCAGGTCTCTTCACTTCTTTGATATCCACAATCAGTTTCTTATCTGTATAATTTTTCAGTTCAGCTTTTACTTTCTCAATTTCAGCGCCGCCCTTACCGATTACGATACCAGGTTTTGCTGTGTAAATGATAACCTTCACTCTGTCAGATGCTCTTTCGATTTCAATCTTGGAAACACCTGCGCTGTATAATTTCTTTTTCAGAAATGTTCTGATGTTGTAATCTTCAACTAAATAATCAGCGAAGTCGCCTTCTGCATACCATTTGGAATCCCAGTCTTTGATGATTCCGACTCTGATGCCATGTGGGTTAACTTTCTGTCCCATGATTGCCCTCCTTATCTTTCATCCAACACGATAGAGATATGACTGTTTCTCTTTTCGATACGATATGCTCTACCCTGTGCTCTCGGCTTAATTCTCTTCATAGTTGGTGCCTTGTTTGCATAGCACTCAGCTACATACAGGTTCTCTCTGCTCAGTCCGTTGTTGTTCTCAGCATTTGCAACAGCGGATTCCAACAATTTCTTGATCACGCTGGAAGCATATCTCGGGTTATAGGCCAGGATGCCGAGTGCAGTCTCAACATCTTTACCACGGATTGCGTCTAACACATAGCAAGCCTTCTGAACTGACATTCTAGCGTATGACAGTTTTGCTGAAGGTCTTGTATCTTTCACTTCATTTCTTGCTCTCTTAATCTGACTTCTATGTCCTTTAGCCATGATTAGTAGGCCTCCTTTCATTCGAAACTGTTATACTAGCGAACACCAGATCTCTTCTCGTCTTTTCCGTGTCCTCTATAGGTTCTGGTTGCCACGAACTCTCCGAGTTTATGTCCAACCATATCTTCTGTAACATATACCGGTACGTGTTTTCTTCCATCGTGAACAGCAATTGTGTGTCCTACGAATGTTGGGAAGATTGTGGAACGACGTGACCATGTCTTAATAACTGTTTTATCTCCGGATGCGTTTGCAGCATCTACTTTTTTCAGTAAACTAGCATCTGCAAATGGTCCTTTTTTCAGTGAACGAGCCATTCGTGTAACCTCCTTTATTTAGCTAACGCTTTACCATCTCTTCTTCTTACGATGAGCTTATTGGACTGCTTGTTTTTCTTTCTTGTCTTCAAGCCAAGAGCAGGTTTGCCCCAAGGTGTACATGGACCTGGACGACCGATACCTGTCTTACCTTCACCACCACCATGCGGATGGTCATTCGGGTTCATAACAGAACCACGTACTGTCGGGCGGATACCCATATGACGTTTACGTCCTGCTTTACCGATATTGATCAGGCTGTGCTCTCCGTTTCCAACAACTCCTACCGTTGCACGGCACTCGATCGGAACCATTCTCATCTCACCAGACGGCAGTCTCAAGGTTGCATATTTGCCCTCTTTTGCCATAAGCTGTGCGCCGTTACCAGCGGAACGAACCAACTGTCCACCTTTTCCAAGGTGCATCTCAATATTGTGTACCATAGTACCAACCGGAATCTGAGACAGCGGCAGGCAGTTTCCTGGACGAACTTCTGCGTTCGGACCATTCATAATCTTCATGCCTACTTTTAATCCTTCCGGTGCAAGGATATAAGATTTTTCTCCGTCTACATAACAGATCAGAGCAATATTTGCTGTTCTGTTCGGATCATATTCGATAGATTTTACATATGCCGGAACATCATCTTTTCTTCTCTTGAAGTCGATGATTCTGTATTTTCTTCTGCTTCCGCCTCCGCGGTGTCTTACTGTAATTTTACCCTGATTGTTACGTCCAGAGTTTTTCTTCAGAGACACTACCAGAGATTTCTCCGGTGTGGACTTTGTGATTTCTGAGAAATCAGAGGAAGTCATATGTCTTCTGGAAGGTGTATATGGGTTAAAGCTTTTGATTCCCATTACTGTTTCTCCTTTCAAATGTTTGTTATCGCACTTTACATGTGCTTAGGTAATGACACGGACAGGTATGTTCCCTCAACTAAATTCGCGCAAGCGCTCATTAAGGTTCGGGAACAGCCTCGCACTAAATTCAATCTGCGCCTTCGGCTTGATTTCATTAAGTTGCTTTCGGCTTACAGTCCCTCAAAAATCTCGATATCCTTGCTGTCTTCTGTCAGAGCAACAATGGCTTTTTTTGTCTTAGCTGTTCTGCCGACTACCATACCGCGGCGTTTTTTCTTGCCGTCCAGGTTCATGGTATTTACGCTTTTTACTTTTGTTCCTTCGAACATTTTTTCAACAGCTTCTTTAATCTGAGTTTTATTTGCTTCCGGATGTACTAAGAATGTGTATTTTTTCTCGCCCATAGCGTTCATACTTTTCTCAGTTACGATCGGTTTTAAGATTACATCATAGTACTGAATACTTGCCATTATGCGTACACCTCCTCGATGGATGCAACACCTGTCTTTGTTGCGATTACGGTGTTGTATTTCAGCAGATCATATACGTTCAGTGTATTCACAGTTGTTGTAATAACACCAGGAATATTTCTTGCTGATAATACGACATTGTCTGTATCATTTCCAACAACCACGATTGCTTTTTCAACTTTCAAGTTGTCTAATACTTTTTTCATCTCTTTTGTCTTAACTTCGTTCAGTTTCAGTTCATCCAGTACGATGAATTTGTTATCCTGAACTTTGCTTGTCAGTACGGACTTCAGAGCTGCTCTCTTCTCTTTCTTATTCATCTTGAAGGAGTAGTCTCTTGGAACCGGAGCGAATACAACGCCGCCGCCTGTCCACTGTGGAGCTCTTGTTGAACCCTGTCTTGCATGACCAGTTCCTTTCTGTCTCCAAGGCTTTCTTCCGCCGCCGCTCACTTCGGAACGTGTCTTAGCTTTCTGTGTTCCCTGACGATTATTTGCAAGTTGAAGCACTACTGCACGATGTACCAGATGTTCTTTGATTTCAACACCAAATACAGCGTCATCCAGTTCCATTGTGCCAACTTCTTTGCCTTCCATATTATAAACAGATACGTTTGACATCTGTGTGTTCCTCCTTTCCTATAAAAGCTTATTTTATAGTTTTCACAGTTTCTTTAATCGTTACTAATGATTTCTTAGGTCCTGGTACAGAGCCTTTTACCAGAAGCAGATTGTTCTCAGCATCTACACGGACAACTTCCAGATTCTGGATCGTGATTCTCTTGTGTCCCATATGTCCCGGCATTTTCTTTCCTTTGAATACCTTACTCGGATCGGAACATGCACCATTGGAACCTGCATGACGGTGATATTTGGAGCCGTGAGCCATAGGTCCTCTGGACTGGTTATGTCTCTTGATGGCACCCTGAAATCCTTTACCTTTGGAAATAGCAGTTGCATCAATCTTGTCACCTGCTGCAAAGATATCGGCTTTGATTTCCTGTCCTAATTCGTAGCTCTCTGCATCTTCAAACTTAAACTCTTTTAAGAATCTCTTGTAAGATACACCAGCTTTGTCAAACTGACCTTTCATCGGCTTATTCACAAGTTTCTCTCTCTTGTCGCCAAAGCCAACCTGTACTGCACTGTATCCGTCATTTTCCTGTGTCTTAACCTGTGTTACTACGCAAGGACCAGCCTGCAATACAGTTACCGGAATTACTGTTCCGTCTTCGTTGAAGATCTGAGTCATTCCAACTTTTGTAGCTAAAATTGCTTTCTTCATTCTTTTTTACCTCCTGTTGTTCTACAGCGGAACACCGCATTTCGCGGAGTTCATCCTAGCACAGTTGATATAAGTGGAACACTATGACCCTGTCGGGATGTTGATTCCTCGAATGTGTGTTACTTCTATATCAATATAACTTAGGATATCTTTGTTATCACTGGAAGATCGGTTCACCCTCAGCCTATTTGTTTTTCATCTTGATGTCGATGTAAACACCGGCCGGCATTTCCAGTCTTGATAAAGCATCTACCGTCTTCTGTGTCGGTGCGATGATATCAATCAGTCTCTTATGAGTTCTCTGCTCGAACTGTTCGCGGGAATCTTTGTATTTGTGTACCGCTCTTAAGATTGTAACTACTTCCTTCTTTGTCGGAAGTGGTACCGGACCACTCACCTGTGCTCCATTCTTCTTTACAGTTTCGATGATTTTTGCTGCGGATGCATCTACTAACTGATGCTCGTAAGCTTTCAATGTGATTCTCATTACTTGACTTGCCATAAAAAAAGTCGCCTCCTTATTCGCACTTTTCGAGTACGACAAGCGGTGACTGTACACTTCTCCGTGTGTGTCCTGAACTTTCACACGTTGTTTCCACTCTCGGTGGACTATTCTCTTTGTATACAGTGACTTGTCGCCAGTTTCATAACTTGACATTCGCTCCACGGAAAACCTGCCTGTATCGACAGCAACCTCTCGCTTCAACGCTATCAATGTCACAACAGTTGCCATTATACATGATTTCTACGCATATTGCAAGGGTTTTTCATAATTTTCCTCAAAAAATATGGTTGGCAACTGGTCTCTCCAGTCATCCAACCATATTCTCATCCCTTTCTTCCTATTATATATGGTATCTTACAATACATCTGAATAGTCAATAAAGGTTATTCCATCTTCTTCATCTTCTACAATCTTAGGCTGATCACCATCAGCAACCGCCTTTTCCAGCAATTCCTCAGCAGTTACTGTCGGAATAGCAAGAATTCTTGCCTCATTTGAAACCACTGGTTCTTCTTCCACCATTGTCTCAGTCTCTTCTTCCTCTGCCGCCTTCACATCAGACATACTGTCAGGTTTCTTATCCACCATCCCCTCCAACGCTGCCTGAAGTGCCTCTGCAAATTCGTCCTCTTCCGAAGATTCTGTCGGTTCCTCTCCGAACTCCTGCTCCTCTTCTATTGGACTTTCCGCTGTCTCTTCCTCTGCTATCTCCTCAATCTCATCCAAAGATTCCAGAATTAATTCCTGAGATTCTCCATCCTGCTCATAAGAAAAATCAGAAAATCCTTCTGTTGCCGACTCATTCTCCCCGGCGCCTGTCTCTTCATCATTCAAGCCGTCCTCATTCTCCAGAAGACCTTTCTTTTCCATCTTTTTCCTGCGTTTTTCCTCTTTCCTGCGCGCCTTCTTCTCACTTCTGGTCAGTTCCGCTTCCCCTTCTTCTGCTTCGCTGTATTCCTCCTCATCCTCACTGCTCTTCCAGATTTCAGAAAGAATAAACAAAATAACCAACAGCGCCAATACCAGACCGAGAATAATCCTGCCTTCAAAAGTCTGCATTGCAATCGACACGTAACCGATAAACGGAATTGTCACAAGTACCTTCTCTGCCGTGCCGCGCAAAGTCATATTTTCTAAAGTTCCGTCTTTTCCCACCACCGTGTATTTGCCACTGGCAGAATCTGCTTCCGTAATTTTGGAAACATATACAGAGGTATTGGTAGTACGCAGCAGTTTATCGCCAACCTCAAGTTTTCTAAGAGACACTGCCTTCCCATACACAACAACACCCATATCTAAGTCCGTATCTGTAATCTCCTCATCCACAACAACCGTTGTTACCCCCATAAACTGAGGAGCAATCAACGCCACCCCGATCAACAGGAAGCATATAATACATAGATTCACAATAAATCGAAAAAATTTAGCCATCTAATAACTCTCCTTGGTTTTATTCACTCCATAACTTTTTTTATTATAGCGCGTTTTAGAAAAATATGCAAGAATCCAGTTGCCCCTCTTGAATCCTTTTTCCAATTCCCTTATACTAAAAGGAAAATATGATACAAGTGTCCCAAAGTCATGCTTGCATGAAAAAGCATGACTTTGGGACACGAAAAGCACCGGAAAGCAGCCATTTTTCGTAGAAACATGAGCGGATTTGAGGTGTTTTAGGATTGCGGGAGCATAAAATGCAGAACAATCCGTGTATCATAAGCGTCAAAATATTATTTTAAAGGAAATACACGAATGGATACTATGATAAAAACAATCGAGGATCTGTCTCTGAATGCGTGGCCTTCTCACCAGATGCAATTATATGACGGATGGATTCTGCGTTTTTCTTATTTTTATACGCACCGTACAAACAGTGTGGAGCAGATTGGAACCTCCACACTTCCTCTTGATACCAAAATTGATTACTGCGAATCCATCTACCACCGTTGGGGAACTCCTGCAATTTTCAAGATCAGCCCATTGGTTTCATCCTCTTTTGATAAAATGCTTTCCAGACGCGGCTATGTTGTCCAACACACCACAGAAGTTATGACCATGCATCTTTCCAGTCTGACCCTCCCGGAGCCCGAATCCTTTGTCAGCCTCAGCAGTTTTATCCCTCCAAGCTGGATCGACAGTCTGTTCGCACTGAAAGGCACAACGAATGTAATGCACAAAATGATTGTCCCCTCCATGTATCGGGCAATTCCAAAAGAAACCATCTGTGCCTCAATTCAGGATCAGGGAGAAATTATAGCAACCGGACTGGGAATCCTGGACCGGGATTATATCGGCCTTTACGCCATCCATGTTCATCCCGCTTACCGTGGACGCGGCTATGGCAGAGCCATCTGCTCTGCTATTTTGCAGCAGGGTATGAAAAAGGGCGCCGGCAATGCCTATCTCCAGGTTGTCAAAGGAAATACGCCGGCAGTAAATCTCTACCATTCTCTGGGATTTGAGTATCTCTATACATACTGGTTCCGAACCAGATACCTTCAATAACAACAGGAGGATTATTATGGATTTTTTACGTCTTTTAGCCGAATATCGTACCCCTATGGGGAATTTTGTCTTTCAATCCATCACTTACATCGCTCAGGAGCTTTTTGTTATTGCTGTCATCTGCTGGCTCTTTTGGTGCAGCAATAAAAGTCTGGCCTACAAACTTGGATTTTCTTATTTTTTGTCCGGTCTTGCTATACAAGGTCTGAAAATCACTTTCCGGATCCCGCGGCCCTGGATTTTGGATTTCTCCTTTGAACCCGTAAAATCTGCCGTTCCCGGTGCAACCGGCTATTCTTTTCCCAGCGGTCATACCCAAAGCGGAACTGCCTTCTTCACCACACTGGCATTCCAATGCCGCCGCACTGGCCTTCGGCTGCTATGCATCTTTGCCTTTTTCCTCATAGGCTTTTCCCGAATGTATCTCGGTGTTCATACCCCCAAAGATGTATTCGTTTCCATGGCAGTAACTTTTTTACTAAGCAGCCTGGTATATATCCTCTGGAAAAATCTCGACTCCAACCGAAATCTGGATTTTGTCATTTCTCTGGTTTTATCTGTTCTTACGATCGTACTGGTTTTTTATGATCTCTTTCTTGTAAAATCGGGAGTTCTGACGATCAACAATGCTATGGATTGCTGCAAGGCATGCGGGGCCGGTCTGGCCTTCGCTATTGGTTTCTATCTGGAACGCCGTTACCTGAATTTTACTGCGCCTGCAACATCAAAAGCTAAATTCTTTCGTTTCCTTATAGGACTGCTTGTAACCGCGGTCATTGAGTTGGGACTGAAAGCACTTCTTCCGGAAACGATGCCCTGCGCATACTTCCGCTATTTTGTAATCGTTTTCTGGATTTTAGTCATTTATCCGTTTCTCTTTACCAAAGCCGGCAGAACGTAAATCCAGCAGACACGTTGTAATATATGGATTAACCCAACAAAGGCGGATGTTCAAAAACATCCGCCTTCCCGCTATTTATTCGTCAGATATGCTTCAACGCTCTTAATTGCCTCTTCTTCATCCGCACCGCTCGTAACAATCGTAACTTCTTCACCCGTATCCAGACCAAGCGCCATCATTCCCATAATACTCTTGGCATTCACTCTCTTGCCCGGAGTTTCCAGATAGATATCGCTGTTAAACTGGCTAGCCACCTGAACAAGCAATGCAATCGGTCTTGCTTCCATACCTGTTGCAAGTTCAATGGTAATTGGTTTCTTAATCATAACAATTCTCCTCCTTGTTTCCTCTTAACTCTTCCGCAATGCTGCTTAACTTTCTTAATCTATGGTTTACCCCCGATTTCCCAACTGAAGGATTCAGCATCATCCCTAATTCCTTCAATGTCGCTTCCGGGTATTGAAGCCGCAATTCTGCAATTTCTCCAAGTCCTTCTGAAAGCTCAGAAAATCCCACATGATCCCGGATATATTTGATATCCTCAATCTGCTTGACTGCCGCATTCACAGTCTTATTAATATTCGCAGTTTCACAGTTCACTTTCCGGTTCACATGATTGCGCATCTCCTTCAAAATCCTGACGTTCTCAAGATTCATCAATGAAACATTTGCTTCCATGAGCCCCAAAAGTGATACAATCTGAGATCCCTCTTTCACGTAAACAACATAATACTTCTTACGTTTTACAATTTTTGCATCAAGCTCAAAACCGCAGATCAACGTTTTTAGTTGTTCTGCTTTATGATACGTGGCACACACAATTTCAAAATGGTAAAACCGATTCGGATCACTGATAGAACCTGCTGCCAGAAATGCCCCCCGAAGAAATGCACGGCGGCAGCAATCTTTCTGAACGATCGGGTTATGTTTCAAAGAAAGGTTCTCTTCAACTTCCATCTCACCATTTAAAAGTTTCGATGCCTGCAGAATCCGAATTGCCTCATCATGTGTCAATACTGCAATTACATATGTTCTTGATTTCTTTTGATTGTTACTGCGGCGAACCGCAATTTCTGTATCTATCTTAAATGTTTTTCGCAATAAAGTAAAGAACTTTCTTGCAACCCAGACATTTTCTGTCTGAATGCGTATGGAAAAACGATTCAAAGCTGTGATTTTCACATGTCCGCAGAAGCTGACAATCGCTGCCACCTCTGCAATCTGACAATGCCGGGCACTCGGCACCTGTCTGGACAGTTCTTCTTTTACATCGCTGGAAAAAGACATTTCCTAACTCCTTTTTCGATATGCATCCTTTTCGATATCCCGATGCTCCACCCTGATACCATATCCTTCCCCCTCTTCCAGACGCCGGTAGAGTTCCTGCGCCAACGTCACAGACCTGTGTTTTCCGCCTGTGCATCCCACAGCAATCACAAGCTGATTCTTGCCTTCTGCTATATAGTTCGGAATCAGAAACCGTATCATATCCTCCAGTTTATCCGCAAACACCTGCGCCGTATCAAATCCCATGACATAATCCCGCACCGGAGCATCCAGTCCGCTCATAGCACGCATCCCATCTATATAATAGGGATTTGGAAGAAAACGTACATCAAAGACCAGATCCGAATCCGAAGGGATCCCATATTTAAACCCAAAAGACAAAATTGAAATAATCAGATTTTTAAATGCCTGATCCCTGACAAAAATCTTATCCAGTTCCGCTTTCAGTTCCCGGGTAAGGAGCTGGCTCGTATCTATTATGTAATCCGCCTGTTTCTTCAAAAAGGCCAGTCGCTCACGTTCCAGATGAATCCCATGATCCACCCGCCCATTTCCTGCCAGTGGGTGATTACGCCTTGTTTCTTTATAACGCTTCACCAGAATCTCATCCGCAGCATCCAGAAACAGAATCTCATATTCAATTCCTCTCATACTCATGCGCTCCAATACCGCCTGCAGATCCTTCAACACCTGACCACTGCGGATGTCAATCCCCAGAGCAACCCGCTGAATCCTGCCCTCTTCCCCATCCATGGTAAGCTGTGCAAATTTATCTACCAATAAGATCGGCAGATTATCCACACAGAAATATCCGGCATCCTCCAACATCTTCAACGCCGTACTTTTTCCAGCGCCCGACATGCCGGTCACAATCACAAAATGTATTGGTTCCATACTCTCCTCCGTCAGAATGTTCCGAGAAGCTTTACCTCCGGTTCAAGCCAGACATCAAATTTCTCATGAACAACGTTCCGTACCTCCTGCATCAATCGGTAAACTTCCTCTGCAGTTGCACCACCCTTATTAATCACAAATCCGCAGTGCTTTTCTGAAACACATGCACCGCCAACACTGTAACCGCGAAGCCCTGCATCCATAATCAGCTTTCCTGCAAAATACCCTTCCGGACGTTTGAAGGTACTGCCGGCACTGGGATATTCAAGGGGTTGTTTCTCTGTCCGCTTCCGGCGCAATTCTTCCATCAATGCCTGTATCTCTTCTTTTTTCTTCTCTTCCAGTGAAATGACAGCTTCCAGAACGATGTAATCCTTTTCTTTTATTATACTGGAACGGTATCCCAGATGCAGTTCTTCTGCCTGAAGCGTTCTGACCTCCCCCTCGCGGTCCATAATCACAACCTGCTTCAATACCTGCTTCATTTCGCCGCCGTAAGCTCCGGCATTCATCACTGCTGCACCGCCCAGCGTTCCCGGAATCCCGGCCGCAAATTCAAAACCGCCGAGCCCATGCTCCAGCGCTTTATTGGCGATCTGTGAAAGCAATGCCCCTGCCTGTGCACGTATCTCATTTTCTTCCACTACGATATCATTATAGTTCCGAAACAACTGAAGTATGACACCCTCATACCCTGAATCGCTGACCAGCAAATTGCTTCCGTTGCCCAAAACAAAAAGGGGCAGGGCTTCTTCCCGGCAAATCCGTATCACCTGCTGTATCTCCTGAACGCTATGAGGACAGACATAATATCGGGCCGGACCGCCTACACGAAATGTAGTATGCTTCTTCATCGGCTCCTGTTCTCTTACATGCTCTTCTCCTACTATTTCGTAAAATCGTTTACTGACTCTATCCACCTTAAACCTCATTTCCTATTCAATCAATTCTCTCACTACTTCTCCGGCAATCATAAGACCTGCAACACTGGGAACGAACGCAATACTCCCTGGTGCAGGACGATGTGCGCTTCCTTTTGTATCCTCCGGATTCAGAGGGACCTTAATCGGGATCTCTCTGGAATAGAGAACCTTGACCTTCTTAATCCTGCGTTTCCGCAGTTCCTGCCGCATCACCTTTGCCAACGGACATACACTGGTCTTGGAAATATCACAGATTTCAAATTTTGACGGGTCCAGCTTATTCCCTGTACCCATGCAGGAAATCACAGGCGTCTTCGCCGCCTTCGCCCGTTCAATCAGCAATAACTTTGCTGATACCGTATCTACCGCATCCACCACATAATCATAACCATTAAAATCAAAGAGATGCGCCGTATCCGAACTATAAAATGTCTCGTAAGTATGCACCACAATATCAGAATTGATATCCCGGATTCTATCTTTCGCAACTTCTGTCTTCAGCTTTCCAACCGTGGAATGCAGTGCTATAATCTGTCGATTCAGATTGGTAAGTGACACTCTGTCGTGATCCACCAGAACCAGATTTCCCACACCGCTGCGTGCAAGTGCCTCCGCCACATAGGAACCCACGCCTCCGATTCCAAAGATCGCAACTCTGGCCTTCGAAAGTTTTAGCAACCCTTCCTCACCAATCAGCAGTTCTGTTCTGGAGTATTCGTGCAACATCTAATTCCCATCCTTTACAATCGAATGTACTGTACCAATACTCCGCAGATCATTGATACAGTACTCAAAAAATTTCATTTTGTTCTCATTATACTATCGTCCCGCCAAAAGTGCAACTGTAACATTTCTGTAACCATTCAACATCTGTTACCATTCTCTTACAGTCCACACTGCCGCTGGAATTTCCTTTTCTCAATCTTTCATCTTAGGCTTAAATACCAAACTTGCCAGATAACCGAAAATCAAAGCACCGCTGATGCCCGCTGCACTTGCTTCCAGACCTCCCGTAAAAATCCCCAGGATTCCTCTCTGGGCAATTGCTCTTTTTACCCCTTTAAACAAGAGATGCCCAAACCCAAGTAACGGAACACTTGCACCTGCTCCGGCATATTGCGCCAAAGATTCATAGATATTCAGAAAGCTCAACAAAGCACCGCTGCAGACCAAAAGCACCATCACTCTTCCTGGCATCATCTTCGTCTTTTCCAGCAAAATCTGACAGAGCGCACAAATCAAACCTCCAACCCAGAAAGCGTTCAAATAATCCATCCTTCTACTCCTTTCCTGCGTGTTCCAGCACAACACCCTGGGCAATTCCCGGAACTGACTGTCCCTCAAAGAAGCTGACCTTAGACATAAGTGCACCTGTAGGTACAAAAAGAATCCGCTTCCATTCGCCGGATTCCAGCTTCGGAAGTAATGTGGATGCTAAAACAGATGCCGCACACCCACAGCCGCTTCCTCCGGCATTGGTATCCTGCGTATTCGGATCAAAAATCATCATTCCGCAGTCCAGATAACGGTCCCCGATGTCATATCCCTTCTGTTTCAACAGCTCCAGTAAAATCTCTTTTCCTATACTGCCCAGATCTCCCGTGATAATCTTGTCATAATCCTCCGGTCTCCGGTTAAAGTCCATCAGATTCTGGGAAATCGTATCAACTGCCGCCGGAGCCATACAGCCCCCCATATTCTGAGAATCTTTCAGACCGTAATCTACAATTTTTCCCGAAGTGATTCCGCTGATTTTTACCCGGCTTTTTTCCGCTGACACAATGCATGCTCCGCTGCCCGTAACTGTCCAGCTTGAAGACGGCGGACGTTGATTTCCGTAAGAAAGCGGAAACCGGAATTCCTTTTCCACACTGGCAAAATGGCTGGAAGTCATAGAAAGGACATATTTTGCATACCCTCCGGCAACCGCCATCGCTCCAAGGGACAATGCTTCTCCCATCGTCGAGCACGCTCCAAACAATCCATAAAGCGGACAGTTCAGGTCCACCAGACCAAAACAGGATGCGATAGACTGTGCTAAAAGATCTCCGGCAAATATCATACGAATGTCCTCTGCTTTCAGCCCGCATTTTTCCAGTGCGAGTTTTGCAGCTTCCACCTGCATCTGACTCTCAGCTTCCTCCCAGCTCTTCTGTCCGAACATGGGGTCCTGTTCTATTTTATCAAAATTAGAGCCAAGCGGCCCTTCCCCTTCTTTCTGCCCAACGACAGAAGCAGCTCCCAGAATATAGACAGCTCTCTCAAACTGTGTACTTTGTTTTCCTCTCATCTGGCTCATGTCTGCATAATTCCACCTTTCTTAACTGTTCCCGGATTCAAAAAACAAGAAGTCTGAAGCCGGAGACACACTCCGGCAGCCAGACTTCTTGCTTTTCGAATTCTATGGCTGAACATAGTATCTGAAATTTTCCAGAAATTATACAGATCGACTGCCCGCTACTTTTCTATTTTCTCATATACCCGCAGGATTTCTCCCACACTCCATGCCTGTGCAAAACACCCTCTTGACGAAGTCGGATTCTTTCCATCATAAATCTCCGGCAGTTGTCCAATACATCCCTCCCGCATTGCACTTTCCAGCACTTCCATCTGCTCCTTTACGACTTCCTTTGCCTTTTCACTGTAATCATGAACCTTCAGATAAGCCAGATAATAACCACCCAGCGGAAATGTCCAGACGGTACCCTGATGATATGCCAGATCCCGCTCCGTCATTGCTCCACCATAGACAGGATGAAACTCTTTATCCTCCTGTTCCAGCGTCCGAAGCCCATAAGGGGTATAGAGCTTTTCAAACACCGTCTGCACAATTCGGCGTTCCTTTTCCCGCTCAAGCATGGTGAAGGGCATAGACACCGCCCAAATCTGGTTGCATCGGATCTGCATGTCCGCATCTGTTCCGGAAACAAGGTCTTTCAGGCAACCTTTTTCTTCCATCCAAAACTTCTCTGCAAATTCATGTTTCACCTTACCTGCCAACCTGCGGTACATCTCCCCTTCCTCATGCAACAAAACTGCAAACTGTTCCATAATACAAAGCGCGTTATACCAATACGCATTGATCTCCACCGGCTTCCCATGACGGGGAGTAGGAAGAATATCGCCAACCCGGACATCCATCCAGGTAACCTGTGCAAGCCCTTCCCCCGCCTGAATCAGCCCATCTTCATCCATCCGGATTCCAAAATGCGTCCCTGTTTGATATCCTTTCATAATTCGCTGCATTACCGGATACATCTCTTTCACAAACTCTGCATCCTTTGCCGATTCATAATACAAATAAACACAATTGATAAACAAAAGCGCCGCATCCACAGTATTATACATCGGTTCATTTTTGCCTTCCGGAAACAGATTCGGCATCAGACCATCCTTTTCATTTACTGCAAACGTTCTGAGAATCTGCTTTGCAGTCTCATACTGTCCGGTCGAAATGCAGATACCAGGCAAAGCAATCATCGTATCCCTTCCCCAGTCCTCAAAGAAAGGAAACCCTGCGAGAATCGTCTTTCCATCGGTAGACTCACGCTTTGAGATAAACTGCGCTGCACTTTTTACCAGAACATTTGCCATCTCCGATTGCAGCCCTGCCCTGTCTGTCAGATTCTTCCGGTATTTTTTCACTTCGCAGATGATCTCCCCGGCACTTTCATCCCCCGGCTCCATCTCATAGATGATTTCCAACGCTTCTGTCTGTCCCGGCTTTACACACAGGGAAATCTCATGGTTCGCTTTGGCAATACCCGTCTCCCTCCTTCCGTCACAGGCATCATAGCTATAGTAATAAGTCTCCGCCTTCTCTGGAATTTCCATAACCTCTCCGTTTGTGCGGAAATATAATGCAAGTCCTTCACTTTCAATCTTATTGCCGGTTCTCTTAAATTCCTGCCCCATTTGCAATTCGCTGCCCTTTTTTGTAAATTGGAGAAATGGAGTAACGCTCAGCCTACAGACTGTTCTACTGATATTTCTGATTTCATAACGCACTGCTGCTGTATTGGCTCCCTGCTTCATACCTGCTTCTTTTCGAATCTCCACACCTCTTACCTGATATCTCCAGACCGGTGTGTCCTCATAAGTAAAGGAAGTCAGATATTCATAGCCATTTTCCTTTTGTCCGTCTGCAAATTCCTGACTGGAAATCTCGTATTCCTCTGCCGCATCCTGCTTCCCGATTTTCAGCCGCTCCTGAAGTCTGTGTACCATATTATATCGGTGATTCGGTGCCTGAATACATGCCATCAGAAAAGCATGATCATTTCTCGAGACAGAACCGGTTATCGTCATGGATGAAAATCCGCCCAATCCATTTGTCATCAGGTAGCAATTTTCCTGTCCCCGCTCCAACGTCTTAAAATCCTGTTTTCCATAAATCCACTTCATCGTTTTGCTCAATTTCTCCTTTTTCCCAGAATCAGTACACTGACCGGAGCTGCCTGTACATGTTCTGCTACTGCTTGTGGGTGCTGCCAACGGAACGTATTTTCCGCATCTGCCAGAACCTCCCATTCCCCTTTCGGAAGAACAATTTTTGCACCAGTCATTCTACTATTATACACAATCATAAGTGTTTCCCACAAAACAACTTCTTCCTCGGAACGGTTATCCACAAGGAAACCGACGATTCCCTCTTCTTTCCACTGTCCAAAGATCCGCTTCCCAGCATCCGCCGATTTATCACACAATCCCGGGAGATGTTTCCGCAGCGCAATCAACCCTCTATAATACGTTACCAGTTTTTCCTCCTGCCATGCCTTTCTCCAGTCCAGGCGGTTCAGGCGAATGGGCGCGTTATACGTATTATCTTCTCCATCCTTCGTCCTTGCAAATTCTTCTCCGGACAGAAAAAAAAGATTTCCCTGACAGGTCATATAAACTCCTGCTGCCAGACGATATACACTTTTTCTAAGCTCCTCATCTAAAACCGTGTCTGTCAGTTTATCCCATAATGTCTGATTATCATGGGCTGATACGTAAGTGACCACCTGAGAGGGCGCCTTGATCCCCAGTTCTTTTCTCTGGGTTTTACACCATGCCTGCACGCTGTTCAAAACGGCATCCTCCAATCCTGTTCCGCCATTTACAAATCCAGGTTCTTTCCGTTCAAAAACCGAACCTTTCACCGCATCTCTCGTATTGTCACAGAAAATACCGATATTCTCATCCAACTGTCCTACATTGATTTTCAATGCCGGTACAGCCCCGTTTTCCATTGCCGTCTCTGCAGCCGCCCAGGGTTCCCCATACAGAATCTTCTCTCCTTTTCCATAACGTTCATCCAACGCTGCCCGAATCCGGTTCATCAACTCCACATCCAGAAGTCCCATCAGATCAAAGCGAAATCCATCCATATGATATTCTTCCGCCCAATACAAGACGGACTGGAGAATATAATTCCCGCACATGGGGCGTTCGCTTGCCACATCATTTCCGCAGGCAGAACCATTTGCCGGCCTGCCGTCCTCATGTACCCGGTAATAATACCAGGGTACAACTCTCTGGAACCAGGAGTCCAAAGAATATGTATGGTTATAAACCACATCCATGATAACCCGGAACCCATTCCGGTGAAGGGACTGGATCATCTCCTTCAACTCACGCACCCGTACCTCCCCACGGGAAGCATCTGTTGCATAAGAACCCTCCGGCACGTTGTAGTTTACAGGGTCATATCCCCAGTTAAATGCATCCGGTTGTCCGGCCTCATCCACGGAACCATAATCGTATACCGGCATCAATTGCACATGGGTTACTCCCAGTTCCTTCAGATAAGGAATTCCCGTCGGATGGACACCCTTCCCTTCAAGTGTGGTATCCTCACAGAGAAATGCCCGATATTTTCCCCGGCTCTCCTCCGGAAAGCCACCTGCCTGATCCCAGGAAAATTCCTTTACATGAAGTTCATATACAATTGTTTCCTTTTGCGGTGCCGGTGGCTGATCTTCGAGCCATCCATCCGGATCTGTCTTTCTCAGGTCAATGACCATACTGCGCTTTCCATTGATTCCGCACGCCTTCGCATAGGGATCTGCAGAAATCCTCTTTTCCCCCTCTATCACAAGCTCATAATCATAATATACGCCATGCAGGAATTCCGTTGTACGATACACCCATACTCCCCTTTTCTCCTTCCTCATGGGAATCTGCTGATTGGCAGGGCTGTCACCGCCGTCCCCGTACAGATTCAGCGTCACCGCCTCCGCAAAGGGACTCCACAAAAGAAAACTGGTTCCTTCTTCTGTACATGTCATGCCAAGATCTGTACCATCATAGGTATAACGTTCCTGAAATTCCTGACTTGCATAACAGTCTTTCCATTGTTTTGCTGTTTTCATAATATGCCATACCTCATTCTTATCTTTATACTCAAAGGTGGCCGGATACCTCCGAATCGGGATTATCCGGCCACTTTTTCTTATCATAATGTTGGTATTTCCATTCGTCAATGTCAACTTTTCTTTATTTCTTTTGAAATTCCTACAAACTCACTTTTTCCCTCTTCATCAGCCCCAGTAAATTCCTGCCATTTGAAGCACCCAATATAAAAGCCCTGTAATCCAGGAGGCAAGTGTGCCGTAAAGGATCACCGGACCTGCTATCGTAAAAATTTTACATCCAATCCCAAATACCTGCCCTTCTTTCTGATATTCAATTGCCGGAGCGGCTACAGAATTGGCAAATCCTGTGATCGGAACCAATGCACCGGCTCCTCCAAAACTAACCAGTTTCTGATAAAGATTCAAACCGGTAAACAATGCACTTAGAAAAATCAGTGTCAGTGAACACCAGCTGCCTGCAGTCTCCTTATCCAAGCCAAGTCCTTTACAAAAATTCAGGATTCCCTGACCCAATACGCAGATAAGTCCCCCAATCACAAAAGCTTTTAACATCTGTACAAATAAATTATTTTTCGGGGTAATCTGATTTACATATTGTTCATACTCCTTTTTCTTATCTTCGTTCTTTATGCTTCCCATGTTTCTCTCCCTTCTGTTATTCTTTTTAATAGGCGATTGCGAAACTCTTCCGGAGTTGACTTAGAGATTCGTAATTGCGACTCCGAAAGAGTTTCGCAATCGCCTAATTCTTTTTAAGGCGCCCATCCCAGATAAAAGTAGAGCAGAGAACCGAGGATTTTCCCCGCAGCCATACAAAGAATAATTGCACCCAGCCCTCTGGTCAGCCCGATCCGCCGTGCGATGATGGCAAAAATATCCACGACCTCCCCCAGGGCAATGGTCCAGCTCCCAAGATAAATGCCTGCAAATAAACCAAATACGGCAACCCCTGCTGTTCCAAAAGGCAGACGTCCACTCCAAAGATAGAGCAGGTTCCCCAGAACAGCTCCCAGAATACAACAATCTTCGTACCACCTGACCTGGTCTGCTGTTTTTGTGATTCCTGCATAACGCGGAACGATTCCGATACTGATGATAAATGCAACTACACCGCTTGCTGCCACAAATCCGGCCATCAGCCCCAGCGCCCCCATCAAGAATTGCTGCAGCATGAACCTTGTCCTCCCCGCTCCTCTTCCTCTATAATGGTTGTATCTACATCTTCCTCATACAAACGCATCTGTACTTCCATAGGTGTAGGGTCCTGAGTAAGTTTTCGTCTGCCGAAATGATTAAAGTAGAAGACAACTCCGATCCCGATTCCGATGGAATACGTAATTTCCAGAACAGTAAACCCGTTGGAAGCATTTCCGGTAAACATCTGATAGATATTCCCAAATAGCTTACTCACATCCACATCCGTATTAAACGTCATAATCGAAAATCCTGTTCCAAAAAAGGTAACCAGACTGACCAACAACACCTTCAGCCAACTGACCGCCTGATTTTTGCTGTTTGGATTCTCATACGTCAATACAAAAGTAGGTTCCCCGATGTGTGTGATGTATACATTTTCCTCCGATTTCTCGATTTCCCGGATCAGATCCGTCGCTGACAATACATATCTTCCGTATTTCCCCTTCGGAAGCGAAGTGACTCTGCGGATCTGATTACGCGCAAGTACTTTCGCATTGGAACAGCTTAATTTTGCAATCTCACCCAACAGAACCTCTTCCTTCACCACTTTCATGTTTTTGTCCGTCTGAATATAAAGTACATCTCTCATTTTTACCACTTTCCTTATCACTGATCGGTATCCAAGCGTACCAAACCTTCCCTGTCGAAGACAGAAATTACCGTCAGATACGTTTTAAGCTTAGTATGGCAGAAATTTCAAGAACTATTCAAAGTTCACCTCTTAGTTTCTTTAAAATCCTCTTTTCCATTCTAGACACCTGAACCTGTGAAATACTCAGCATTTTTGCAATATCCGACTGGGTCTTTTCACAAAAATAGCGCAGATAAATAATCTGCCGTTCCTTTGGTTCCAGTGTCTGGAGAATCTCTTCAAGGAGCATCCGGTTCAGCAGAAGTTCTCCCTGACTGACCGGCTCTTCAATCCGATCCATCAAAGAAATATCATTCCCCTCTCCCTGATAGATTACTTTATGCAGGGATTCCACCTCTGCACTCGCATCCAGTGCCAGCGCCAGTTCTTCCACCGATACCTGAATCTCCTCTGCAATTTCGTTCAGACTTGGCTCACGTCCCAGCTTCCTCTCCAGACTTTCCCGTGCCGCATATGCTTTCCATGACGCTTCCTTTAAAGACCGGCTGACTTTGATCATACCATCATCTCTTAAAAAGCGCTTAATTTCTCCCGTTATCATAGGGACCGCATAGGTGGAAAACTTCACGTCATACGAAACATCAAACTTATCAATCGCCTTCAGAAGTCCCACACATCCGATCTGTATCAGATCCTCCATCTCAACGCCCCGGTTTTTAAACCGTCGTACCACGCTGTAAACCAGTCCCATATTCTGTTCTACCAGTACTTCTCTGGCCGCTTTATCCCCCGCAAGTGCCTTTTCAATCAGCATAAGGGTTTGATCCATGCAGGCCTCCTATTCAAACGGACTGCGTCCGCAGCCGACATTTTTTCTCATATGCACCTGTGTTCCCACTCCAGGTTCAGACACAACCGTAATTTCATCCATGAATGCCTCCATAAATGCAAATCCCATCCCAGAGCGCTCCAGTTCCGGCCTGGTTGTAAAAAGTGGTTCCATAGCTTTGGAAATATCTGCAATTCCTTTACCATAGTCGATAACAGTCACATACAGATCATGTTCTACAATCCGGCATTCAATCCGGATCTTATGTACTCCTTCATCATAGGCATGAATAATAGCATTGGTAATTGCTTCCGATACTGCAGTCTTCAGATCTGCTACCTCTTCCAATGTGGGATTTAACTGTGTACAAAATGCCGCTACTGCCACTCTCGCAAATCCCTCATTACAAGAGCGGCTGTCAAATTCGATTGTCATTTCATTGGTGTTTTCCATTCTTACTTATAACCTCCTTATTCTCCTCTATTCCTCTGTTAAAACTCCACCCTAAGTCCATGATTTTTCCGGTTCAACAGGAATTACTTTGTAAATCCCCGATAATTGAAGAATCTTAGCCACACGCTCTTTTACATGTACCGCCACCACACTCCCTCCCATCTGATTCATGCTCCGATACCTTCCCATCAGCATACCGATTCCGGAACTATCCATAAACTGTGTCCGGCGAAAATCAAAGATAATCTGACGAATCGTCTGATTTTCCAGAATTCTCTCTGATCCCTCGCGGATCGCCTCCGCACTGTGATGATCCAATTCCTCCGGTATTCTGATTGTTAGTATGTTCCCTTTTACCTGAAATAATTCTTCCATATCTACGATTCCTTTCACTTCTATATTCTCAACAGGCGATTGCGAAATTCTCCCTGCACGATTCAACCGAGACACAAATCGGGGATACGTATGATATACGTATCCCCGATTTGGAGGTTTCTCTTCTGTGATTATTCTTCACCCAGCGGTTCCAGAGGTTCCTGTCCTCCCTCATTCTGAGGATCATTGCCCGTCTGTCCGGTAGTATCGTCTTCGTTTCTTCTCTGATTTTCCTGTGTATCACGGCTGCCGCGGTTGTCACCGGAAGGCACATTCGAATCATCTCCTTCTTCCCCGTTTAACTGATTAATAAAATTCTGAGCACTGGTAGCCCTTCTGCTGGACGGGAACTTGTCCACAATCTCCTGAAAATGCACAATCGCCTGATCCTTATCTCCTTTGTAACGATAAGAATGTGCCAACAGATTCAGAACGGTATAATCCTGATCATTAATTTCCTTCGCCTTTGTCAACTTATCAATTGCGGTAACAAAGTCCTCATTGTCAAAAGCTTCCTGACCATCGGATACCAATTGGTTAAACATGGTTGTCCGTATATCCTGATAAATCAGATTATACACCTCTTTCGCATTCACAGAAAGCAGCTCCGTGTTCATCCCTTCCATAGCGTTCGCCGCCTGCTCATAATTTTCTTCGCTGTATGCAATATAGGCTTTCATCAGATTCTCATATACCATCGCTTTT
The DNA here is from genome assembly GCA_900539175.1 of uncultured Lachnospiraceae bacterium. GTDB lineage: Bacteria > Bacillota > Clostridia > Lachnospirales > Lachnospiraceae > Novisyntrophococcus. The sequence continues at coordinate 7,760 of UQAW01000019.1, read as the reverse complement.
TCATTGGCCTCATCAATCTGCTGCCTGGCTGAAGCAACGGTATTATTGGATTCTTCAATCTGCCCTTTTAACTCTGTGATCTGGGTCTCCTGACTTGCCATCGTATTGCTGTATTCCACGATCTTTTCATTTGCACTGCGGTTAATTCCCTGCTTTAAGGACGGAACTACCAGAAACCACACTACAAGTCCTCCGACAGCCAATCCCAGACCTATGTTCAGAAGCGTGGCGGCAACTGAAGTTTCCCGGAAGGTCGGCGGCTGAATCACCATCATACTTTCCGGCACGTCATCGGAAGAAGCTTCCTCTTTTCTGGAACGGAAAAACTTTCTCGGCTCCAGACTGGTCACCGTGCCGGTCTGTTCATCTACTTCTTTCAGAAAACGCAGCGATGTGGAATTGGTCTTATCAATCCGTATCGCCTTTTTCAAGATCTTCCGGGCTTTCTCATACTCTTCCCGCTTCAGATAAATCAGTGCCAGCAAATGATAACCCTTAATCAGTTTGGGATTCTGACTCAGAATCTTTTTCAACTGAATTGCAGCAACATCCTCATTGCCCTCTTTACAACATTTCAATGCCGTGTTGTACTTCTTTATTGTCTGATTAATCATATCCAGCTTGGCCGGCTCTGCCTGAAGCTTCTGAATATATTCTGCTGCAACATTCTGCTCGGGCATAATATTCTTGCTGATAATCCACTCGCTTAATGCCGCTACTGCTTCTCCAGTCTCAAAGTACACCAATCCCAGCAGATTTCTGGCTGGTATATTCAGTTTATTAAATTTCAGGCTGCGTTTCAACAGGTCTATTGCCCCGGATAAGTCCCGGATTTCCGCTTTTTCCAACCCCTGATTGTAATACAGGACAGATAACTGAAAGGACTTTCTCTGAACACCCAGATCAAACCCACACTCCTGACACACATCTGTATTCTGAACCACAGCTCCGCAATTCATACAGTTCATATGGTTTCCTGCTCCTTTACTGTCTGGTCACTACGTGTCTTCAGCATCTCCTTCAGAATATCAATCACATCCGTCAGATCCCGGCTGTAAATGGCACTTTCCACTTCATCTACATCCAGCAAAGGTTTAAATTTCTTTAATTCTTCTTCGTAGTTAATCATGGTTTTCTCCTGTTGATATACTCTTTCAGTTCCCCTGCAAGATACAGGGAGCCTACACAAAATAACATGCCCTCTTTTTTCCCGGCATAAGCGCTTTCAAATGCCTTTGCCACCTCCGGCTCTGCCTGCACTTCCCTGCATCCCGCCTGTTCAAACAACTGTGCCAGTTCCCCGGCTGGAACAACCCTCTCTCCGGAAATCTGAGTCGTCACAACTCTGTCCGGCCGGATTCCTTTTGCAATCTCCCGGATCATGTCCGGATAACGTTTGTCACTCACTGCCGAAAATAAAATCGTGATCTCATTTTCTTTCGCAAAATGGCGTGCCGTCTCTACAAACCGAGCAACTCCATCTTCATTGTGGGCGCCGTCAATGATCACTCCCGGAAGAACAGTCTCCATTCTGCAGGGCCACACAGTCTCCTCAATCCCCTGTATCAAAACTTCAGCAGGAATCCCGTGAATCCGCTTCAGATTCCGCATAGTAAAATATGCCAATGATGCATTCATCATCTGATAAGCCGCGATATAAGGAATTTTTAAAGTTACCGGAGGCTCTCCGTCATACCGGAATTCAAACGTAATTCCTTCTCTTGTATTTGTCCGCAGTGTATACATCTCTGGACACAGTGCAAAGGCAGGACTGTGAAGTTCTTCCGCCCTTACAGCAATTACTTCCGCTGCATCCTTTCTGTGCCCGTCATAAATTACCGGAACGCCTGGCTTAATAATTCCAGCCTTTTCCCCGGCAATCTCAAGGATAGTATCTCCCAGATATTCTGTGTGGTCTCTGCTGATAGAAGTAATGATACATGCCAGAGGATTCTCAACTACATTGGTCGCATCCAGTCTTCCGCCCAGCCCTGTCTCCAGAATCACATAATCCACCTGCCTCTTTCTGAAGATATACATCCCCATCAAAAACAGCATTTCAAAATAACTGGGATGATCACTTCCTTCCGCTATGTAAGCATCCACAACTTTCTTTGTCCCGTCAAACGCTTCCAGAAACAGATCATCACTCACGCTCTCCCCATTAATCATATACCGCTCATTAATCCTAATCAAATGGGGGGATGTAAATAACCCACAGCTATATCCGCCCTTCATCAACATGGAGTTCAAATAAGCACAGACACTGCCTTTTCCATTGGTTCCCGCCACATGGATGATCTTCATCCCCTTCTGCGGGTTTCCCATCCGCCGCAGCAACTCTTTCGTATGCTCCGGCGGGTTCTTTGTCGTAAACTTTGGTATTTCTTCTATATAATGAGTCGCTTCCGTATAATTCACAATTCTCACCACTTTTTCCCGGTCCAAATTTCATTCTGCAATCTTCAAACTTCTTTTACACTTACCAGAACGTGCAGATTGCAAGAATGAATTTTCGGGCACGCTCTAAGTTACATTAGATGTTGGGGTCAAAAGGTATTTTGCCCCTATGATACACAGATTGCTCCGCATTTCATGCTTCCGCAATCCTAAAAACATTCGAAATCCGCCCTATTCGGGCTACTTTCTCATGTTTTACGGGTCCCAGAGTCATGCTTTTTCATGCAAGCATGGAACACATAACTTTTTGACCCTGGTATCTACATTATAATATAGCATGAAAATATGTCCATAGTTTTTTGTGTTTTTTCTTCGACAGAAATCACGCTCCCTGCCTTTTTTTGTGGCTTTTGGTCAATTTTCCGTGGCAGAAGTCTGCTCCGGCGGCACATCCGTCTGCGTTGATGCCGGCAGAGGTGTCTGGGTTTCTACGGGCTCAGGTGTGGGAGTTGGAAGCAGTGCTGCTTCCCGGTAGATGAAAGCAGCAGATCTTGACAAGACACGTTTTGTAGAAGAATTACTCTGCTGTGCCACATCAATTTTATCACCGAAGTTTAGTTCTACATCCCGGACCATCAGCAGGTTGCTGCTGATAAATATGGTGTCCTCTATCAGTTTTCCGTTAATCTCCAATTTGCTGGATGCCGTAAAGTTTTCTCCCGCAATCGAGTAGGCATTCTCACCGATCTCGGTTAGTTCCTTCATGGTAACCGGAAGAACCCCCAATGTCATATTCGTCTTCTGGTAAGGAGTTTCCCCGCCATAGGCGTACTGATTGCCGTAAAGAAGATCATACTGCAGGACTTCCAGATCCACCTGATAATTCTTTGTGTTTCTCCTTGTCTGATGATAACGGAAAATCGTACCGTCGTGGATTCCTACACGATCAAAAACCTCGGCTGCCATCTGGTAAGAAGACAGATTTTTATCCTTTTTCTCCAAACCCATATTATCCCACATAACATACTGTGTCTGGAACAGATAACGATTATCCACATCCTTTGTTTCCAATCCCATCGTCGGCAGATGATCGCCGTACATGACCAGAACCACTGGTTCCGGATACTCGGCCAGTGTATCCGTCAACTCTTTGACAAAATTGTCCATCTCATGAATCTGGTTGACATAGTATTCCCAGGAGTAATTATTTTTTTCCCGGTCTTCTGCTCCGGTTACTGTAATCTGAGGATCATCCAAAATCGGTTCTGTAGAATAATCTCCGTGTCCCTGTACCGATATGGTATAGACGTAATCAGGTCCTTCCGTTGCATCCAAACATTTTATAATTTCATCCGTCAGAATGTAATCTTTTACCCATCCCGTCTCAGTGATGTCAGAAATATCCGGCATGTATTCCTCCGAAGTAAAGGAATCAAATCCCAGCATTGGAAAAACTGATTTTCTGGCATAAAAATTTGCCTCGTTGTTGTGTATCGCATGGGTAGAGTAACCCAGTTTTTTCAAAATATAAGGGGCGCTTTCGCAGGTAGTTTGTGTCAGTATGGTCTTATAAGGATATTCTCCTGGTCCAAAATATCTGAGGCTCATACCGGTTATGGTCTCAAATTCCGTATTGGCAGTACCCGCACCTACGGACGGTACACGAAAATAGCCAGAGCTGTAGGAATCCATCAAGGCACGGAACGTCGGTATCGGGTCCTCCGAAATGTGAAGAAAATTAACCAGTTCCGGATCAAAAAATGATTCTAACTGCAGAAAAAGGATATTGGGCTGCTGCTCCATCTGACTGTTTTTCTCCTCCCCCTGACTTTCCAAAATCTGATCAATCAGCTCTTTGGAATAACCATTAGGCTCAGAAATACCCGTATCAAAAATTGTAACAGCCAGGCAGTATGGATATCCATAATCCTCATAAGCAAATGCAATATTGCCAAAATAATTCGACAGCACACGTTTTTGAAGCGCAAGCTGCGTGGAGCCCCAGAACAGGGCAACAGTCACAATAACCAGCGGAATATTCACATACCACCGGATATTCCCCTGAAATTTTGGTCCTTTAAACCACACCCAGACAAAAAACAACAACAGAAGCCCCAGCAGAATGATAATCGCAATCAACATCAAAGGAGATAGATACTTATTCATGATTTTCGTCGCATCACTCAGCAATTTCAGATCCGGTCCGGTAAATGGGGTCACACGATTGGCCAGAATGACACCATTAATCATTCCGAGAATCAGCCAGAATGCACCTATGATCATCCGTACCAATACTCTCCTTCGGAACAGGTATACAATCGTAAAGGTCGTAAAAATCATGAAGGCATTATATAAAAATACCCATGGTCTTTCCACCATAAATATCCACGCCTGACTCAGGGAATGACGCGAGATCGCCTCGATCACCAGATACAAGATACAACAGCCGACCGCCTGCAGCACAATGGAAATCTGATTGCAGAAGGAACCTGCTTTTTTCCAGTTTATTTTCTTCCATAAATTCATAAAAATCTCCTCATCAAAACCATAATCAGAAAGGGGCGGGCATTTTTCAGACCACCCGGTCCGACCACACCCAACCCCAAACATTTCTTTTCTAACACACTTCTAAGAAAGCTGATTCAGACGCTCCTGAACCTGCGCCATCATCTGCTGATAATTGGCCAGTTTCTCTCTCTCTTCCTGAACTTTAGCCGCAGGTGCTTTACTGATAAACTTTTCATTATTCAGCATTCCGTTGGAACGGGCAATTTCCTTATTCAGACGCTCCTTTTCCTTATTCAGACGCTCAATTTCTTTTTCAATATCCACAAGTTCCGCAAACGGAATATAGATTGTGGCATTCGGAATTACTGCTGAAACTGCATCATCTGCAATTCCTGTCTTATCTGTCTGCACCAGGACTTCACTTGCCCCGCCCAAGGTTGCAAAGAACACTTTGCCGTGTTCAAAAGTTTCACGAATCTTTTTCTCGTCAGAAACCACATAAACCGTAGCCTTTTTACTCGGAGGAACATTCATCTGCGTACGCACGGCGCGGATTTGACGTACCGCCTCCTTGATGATCTCTACAGATGTCTCATCCCCCTGGAAATTCCAGTCACTCTTCCATTCCGGCCAGGATGCGATCATGACAGAATCCTCTTCCGGATTCAGCGTACAGTAAATTTCTTCTGTAATAAACGGCATATACGGATGCAGCATCTTCAGTGCATTGCCCAGTACGGTCTTTAAGGTCCAGAGTGCTGCTGCCTTGGTAGTATCGGTCTCACTGTAAAGACGCGGTTTCACCATCTCAATATACCAGTCACAGAACTCTTCCCAGATGAAATCATATACCTTCTGAACTGCGATACCAAGCTCAAATTTCTCCATATTCTCAGTCACTTCTTTGGCAAGTGTATTGACCTTACTTAAAATCCATTTGTCCGCACCTGTCAGTGCATCCAAATCCATCTCCGACGGCACTTCCGCTTTCTCCAGATTCATCAGGATGAACCGTGATGCATTCCATACCTTATTCGCAAAGTTACGGCTTGCCTCCACACGCTCCCAGTAAAAACGCATGTCATTGCCCGGGGCGTTTCCGGTAATCAAGGTCAGGCGCAGAGCATCCGCACCATACTTGTCGATAACCTCCAGAGGATCAATTCCATTTCCAAGAGACTTACTCATCTTACGTCCCTGGGAATCACGTACCAGACCATGAATCAATACATGTTTGAACGGAGACTTTCCGGTCTGCTCCAGTCCTGAAAATACCATACGAATTACCCAGAAGAAAATAATATCGTATCCCGTAACCAAAACGTTGGTCGGATAGAAGTATTCAAGCTCCGGTGTTTTCCTGGGCCAGCCCAACGTTGAAAACGGCCAGAGCGCAGAACTGAACCATGTGTCCAGTGTATCCGGATCCTGCTCCAGATGGGTACCTCCGCATTTCGGACACTTAGCCGGAGCGCCTCCTCTCTGAACTACAATCTCACCGCAGTCTTCACAGTAATATGCAGGAATCCGGTGTCCCCACCATAACTGACGGGAAATACACCAGTCACGGATATTCTCCAGCCAGTGAAGATACGTCTTATCAAAACGTTCCGGAACAAAATTCAAATCTTCTGTCTTCAATACTTCAATTGCAGCCTTTGCCATATCCCCCATCTTCACGAACCACTGAGGTTTAATCATAGGCTCAATCGTAGACTTACAACGATCGTGGGTACCTACGGCATGTACATGGTCCGCTACTTTCACAAGCAGTCCGAGCGCATCCAGATCTTCCACCATCGCCTTTCTTGCCTCGTAGCGATCCATACCTGCATATTTGCCGCACTTCTCATTCATCGTGGCATCGTCATTCATAATCGTAATTTCTTCCAGATTATGACGCTTTCCCACCTCAAAGTCGTTGGGGTCGTGCGCCGGTGTAATCTTCACACATCCGGTTCCAAACTCTTTGTCCACATATTCATCGGCAATCACCGGAATCTCCCGGTCGGTTAAAGGAAGCTTCAACATCTTTCCGATCAGATCTTTGTAACGCTCATCCTCCGGATTTACCGCAACGGCAGTATCACCCAGCAATGTCTCCGGACGCGTGGTTGCAATCTCCACAAATCTTCCTTCTTCACCTGCTATCGGATAATTAATATGCCAGAAATGTCCTGCCTGATCCTCATGCTCCACTTCCGCATCGGAAATAGAAGTCTGGCACACCGGACACCAGTTGATGATTCTGGAGCCTTTATAGATATAGCCTTTTTCATACAGTTTCACAAATACTTCTTCTACCGCTTCAGAACAGCCTTCATCCATGGTAAAACGTTCCCGCTCCCAGTCTGCGGAGGAGCCCATCTTCTTCAACTGGCTCACAATACGGTTTCCATATTCCTCCTTCCACTGCCAGCAATGCTTCAGAAATTCCTCGCGTCCAATCTCATCCTTATCAATGCCTTTTTTCTTCAGCATCTCGATAACCTTCACCTCAGTGGCAATTGCCGCATGGTCTGTACCCGGCTGCCACAACGCCTCATAGCCCTGCATTCTCTTAAAACGAATCAGAATATCCTGCATCGTATTATCCAGTGCATGCCCCATATGAAGCTGTCCCGTAACATTCGGAGGCGGCATCACAATGGTAAACGGTTTCTTCTCCGGATTTACTTTGGCATGAAAATATCCCTTGTCCAGCCACTTCTGATACAATCTGTCTTCCAGACCTTTGGGATCATAGGTCTTTGCAAGTTCTTTGCTCATCTGCTTCCTCTCCTTCGATTATAGATTATAAAAAAATGCCTTCGGCATCTCAACTCCCCTAACCCCTCAATCTTGAGGGGAAG
>UQAW01000018.1 GCA_900539175.1 uncultured Lachnospiraceae bacterium | reverse complement strand
CGTCCAATATCCATGTCCCTGCGCGTGCAAGCACGCTCCGGGTCATGGCTGCTGTACGGGACTTTCATAGTAACACATCATAAAAGGGTGTGGATTATACCTCCACACCCTTAGCCTTCAAGTATTCAATTACAGACCCTACGGTTTCCAGTTCTGTCAGTTCTTCTGCCGGAATCTCAATGCCATATTCTTCTTCCAATGCCATCACCAATTCAAACAAATCCAGGGAATCAGCTCCCAAATCATCTTTGAAAGAAGTTTCTTCTGTAATGATATCCCCTTCGCAGTTTAACTGTTCTTCCAGGATGCTTCTCATTTTCTCTAACATCTTACTTTCACTCCTTAAATCAGTTTTAAGATATTTGTCATTGAAAGTGTACTGGGAAAATTTCACTTTGTCAATACATTTCCATATATTTTTTATCTTTTATTCTGAAGTAAATTTTATCTGCCGTGAAACCGACAGCGCAATCCCAATCTCTACCATCAGGAAAAGAACGGAAGTTCCTCCGTAACTGATGAAAGGAAGCGTAATTCCTGTAGTCGGAATCAGATTCAGCACAACGCAGATATTCAGGATTACCTGCAGCGCGATATGACAGAAAATCCCGCTTACAATCAGGCTTCCGTAAAGATCCGGTGCGTTTTGTGCGATAAAAAACAGCCGATACAATAAATAGCCGAACATCAAAAGCACCAGAATTGCCCCGAACACTCCCAATTCTTCACAGATGATAGAAAATATCATATCATTCTGGGCTTCCGGTATCGTACTCAGCTTCTGTTCACTGTTTCCAAGTCCTTTGCCGAAAAAGCCTCCGGAACCAATTGCATACAAGCCCTGAATCACCTGGAATCCTCCATCCTCAAGATATCCCTCCGGATTCAGCCAGGTAAGTACACGGCGGATTCGGAATCCGGAAGTTGCATCCATATTGGCCGCTATTATGGAAACACCTGCAACACTCAGGACAATCGCCAGAACCGCTGCTGCCACAAAGGGGGCTGTCTTTGGATGTGCCAAATAAATCAGGGCACAGGCAATTCCAAGAATAATCAATGCTGTACTTAAATTATCTGTAAATACCTTCGCTCCCACTGCCTGCATTCCTCCGATAACCATAAGAATGCAAAATGCTTTCAGCGTTTTGACTTGCTTTCCCATTTTGATAATCACCATGGGCAGAAAAAGAATAACCGCGATCTTTGCCATCTCAGAAGGCTGAAACTGAATTCCCAGGTTCAGCCAACGCTTGGAACCATTGGCATCCACACCCAAAGGTGAAAAACGAACCATTGCCATCAGAATCAGGCTGAGCACGTAGATTGCACTTGCAAATTTCGTATAAATATGATAATTGATCTTAGAAAGTACGATCGCACCCACTACACCGCCCATACAGATCAACGCCTGCCTTCGGAAATAATACATATCATCATTTCCACTGATTTTTTGAAAAGCCTCATAATAACTGGCACTGTAAAGCATAATCAAGCCAAAACAAATCAATAAGATAACTGCTGCCAGAAGATTATAATCATAATAATCTGCTCTTTTGCGCGTTTTTGTGCGCGTTGTCCGGCTTTTCCGTCTGATTACAGCGTTCTGCTGTTCTTTTGCCATATCTATATCAACTCCTATACCGCATGTTTTCGTGCTGTTCTGATTATACCATTCCCGGACAGAAATGAAAAGCCAATGTTTTTCTGTCATTTTACCGCATATTTCAAAAGTGTGATAAAAGATGGATTCCTGTCCGTCTCCCCCAAAAGAACCTTTCGCACAAGTTCCGGATCATCTGTAATGATATTATCAACCTTCAATGTAATCATCCGCTGCATATCTCCCTGATAATTCAGGGTCCACGCATACACTTCCTTACCAAGTCTGTGAACCTCATCCACAAATTGCCGCGTAATATATGTATGCTTCACACTGAAGAAATCCACCTCTGTCAATTCCGAAAGATCTCCATAAGTCATACGGAGTGTATAGCCAGTCCGGATATTCGGATTTTCTTTCTTCACCTGCTCCAGAAACTTGTAATTCATCGATGTCAGTACACAATCATCTGTAAAATCATTATCCTCGATAATTTTTACTACCTTTTTTACAATGTGCTTATTATGACCGTTATATTTCACCTCAATATTAAGTTTAATCTTCCCCTTGCAGTATTTGATCACCTGATCCAACGTTGGAATCTGTTCACCACGGAACTTTTTATTAAACTTCACTCCGGCATCAAGCTGACAAATTTCATCGTATGTCAGATCCCAGATATCGGCATTCAAACCGGTAGTACGCTTCAGATTCGTATCATGCAGAAGTATGATTTCCCCATCCTTGGTCTCCTGCACATCAATCTCCGCCACATCTGCCAATGCTTCAACTGCGTATTCCATGGCACTCATTGTATTTTCCGGAGCCATCCGCGCCCCGCCCCGATGTGCCGTGACAACCATATCAGACTGCGAAACAGCTACATCCGGCAGATTGATCCTCGCCTCCATCACAAGATACGCCAGATCCAGAAATACAATCAACACTGTGATACCGGACAATACCTGTTTTGATGTCAATATTTGCTTAAACCTGCTTTTCTTCCGGTTTCTGGAACGATTATACTTTTTCTTCTCCGAAGAACGTGCAAAGAAGGTATACAGATAAAGCAGCGTCAATGTCATCCCCACACCTCCTGCGATCACTCCTGCATAGTACTTAATCAAACTGCTGTAAAATAATACAGCACTGACCATCGTACCTGAAGAACGCATGACTTTTACATATCCGACCATGATAAATAACGCTGCCAGATAAAGAATCAACATAAGCAGCGCCGCAAAAATCTGTACAATCGCAGAAAAAAACAAATCTCTTTTCCATCTCATCTTCATTCGTTTCCGGCAATACCTGTTGACTTCCTCCGGCCGATCCATCGTCATGACTCTTCTCGGCACACTGAATGAAAATAGCATGGATAAGACAAAAACCAATATCAGAAGTATTCCCAGTACATAATAATGAGGAATTGCCTTCGCCAACTGTTGAACAGAAAATTGCAGGAATTTTGTCTGTGTTACTTCCCATATCAGAAAATGAATCCATAAATAAGGGATACTTCCCGCCATATACACCATCCAGCGCCCCGGATATCTGGCAATAAAACGCAGTGCACCCCTTCCGCCCCAGCGAATCATCGCCGGGACACTGATTTTCTGTCCTCTCCAGGAACTTTCATAACAAGAAAACAAGGCATGAATCTCAAAAATCAGGGCAAGACAAATGAATAAGCACCCAATGATAATAAACACAATTGTCAATGGATATGTCACAAATTTCTGATAATTTTCCGCAGTCAGATAACTATATCCCAGCCTTTTCAGACAGATTTTCATAACAAAATTCGAACCTTTCATTAATGCCTCTGCGAAAAAAATCCGATAGGTTACTTCGAAAATCAACAGGCTGAGCCAATTTTTTCTTAATATCTGCATTGCTGTCTTTATAAATTGTTTCATACTTTTCATCCTGTCTGTCCTTTGATAGGTAAAAGTATATCATAAAAATCCCTTGTGTAAATTTTTTTTTACAATCAAATGGCATTTTCAAACATTCTCCGGGATGTTCACAATTCGTCAATAAACTTTTCACAAAACATTTAAAGTCAAATCACAGTTCTCTCACACTCATCTGTTAAATTAAAAATGTAGAAAAGACAACCCAAACTTTTCATAAAATTTTCTTTTTCATACGCCAGTACCTGGCTGTCAGGTACTGGTCCTCCTTTTTTTTTATCGGGAAAAGACCCTTACAGTTATCGGCAAAGTACTTTCTGATGAATCGTATCCGAATATAATTCCATCCCTTCTGTCTTTATTACATGAATCACCTGAGAAAATTTTTCATCTGTCAATTCTTTCAATAAATTCGGCTTCTCCAAAATCTGTTCTTCCTGAAAAATCACTCCCTTTTCTCCTTTAAATAATGCTACATAAAATACATCGGATTCTACCAGATCCTGAAAGAAATGACTTCCATAAGAGAGTTCCGGCATCAGTCCCTCTTCCTTACAGGAAACCTCACAAATTGCCGTCATATGACATAATTCTGTGAAATGTACCGGAACCCCAAGAGAAGTTGTCGTAGTACCCCAGCGCCCCGGTCCAATCAGCAGAGTATGTTCGTCTTTCAGCTTTTCGTTCAGACACCCGACCGTTCTTGCAACCTCGTATCTCTCCTGTTCGTTAAGTGCCAGATATGGCTTTACGTCCACATAAATCACATAATTGACCGGAAGCCGGACATTTCCGCCCATAAAATTCCCCTGGCTGAAGAAAAGGCAATCTTTCTCATCTTTTAATTCCGGCAAGGTCACATTTCGCCCAAGTCCTTTCGTCTGTAACGGGCGGCACTGCAGAAGATTAATTCTGTAACTGCCGTCTTCCTTGAAATTTGCGGTAAATTCAATATCAACCGGATATTCATAAGTATCGGATAACAACTTTAAAATCTCCCGCATTTTCTGCGGAAAATCTGTTTTCTGCAGCAGATGCGGAAAATCCACAATATAAAAATTCCGATAGTCCCCCCGTTCCCGCAAACGGCGCATCGTCTCAAAATCTTTGGATGCAAATAACTTTTTATCCGCTTTTAAATTCATATTCAGAATCTGATCCGTTCCCTTATGCGTCCAGGTATTATGCTCCAGATCCAGAAGATCCACATAATGTTGTGAAAACTTACGCACATTCTGATAATCAACAAGTGGTTTCCTGTTTGGATCATCCAGGCAGACAATTCTGGGATAATCACCGACTACACGGTCTACCGCCCGTGTTCCCAGCCCGAAAACCAGCCGCAGCATCCCGGCACTCATATCAATATCTGAATTCCACACATACAAATTGGAAGAGTTACCAACCCCTGCAATATGCGGAAAGAAATCCGTCCCATAATAATCACCGGACACCCTCTGAACAAGCAGTGCCATCTGCTCATCCTGTTCAAACAGTCCGCGGTTCATACGATAATTCAGCGCATCCTGATTCATCGTGCTGGCATATACCGTACGGACCGCATGCTCAAATGCCTCGTAACGTTCTTCCGGTGTTCCCTGATTCACACAAAACACACTGTCGTACTTTCCGGCAAATGCATTGCCGAAATTATCTTCCAGAAGAGAACTGGAACGGACAATAATCGGTGATTGGCCATAATATTCCAACATTTTACGAAACTGATTTTTAATCATCTCAGGAAAAGTTCCATGAAGAATCCGTTCTTTGAGTTCCGGGGCATATCTATAATATCCCTCTCTTGTTTTCTGTTTCGTCCGAAGTTTCCAACAATCGTTGTGTACAATATATGTGTAAAATATATCAGCTCCCAGGTAAAAGGAATCATGCATCTCAAGATAGGGAGCAAACCGCCGCTCCTTATCCTGCTCCACGATTTTTCTTGCAAGCAGCATTCCTACTGCCTTTCCTCCGATCCGTCCGGTTCCGATTTCCCGGGACTTGATATTCACCAGATCCCGCAGACTGAAAAACCTGCAGCAGAGAGTATAGATCTTCGTGTCATCCCCGATCAGAAGTTTTAACAATAATTTTTTCCGTTCCTCCCGGCGTTCCTCTGAACCGGATAATGCCTGATAAGCACGCTGAAATGTCACATCCCAGTAATCCATCTTTTCATCTTCCAGACCATATCTGGAAAAAAGGGCCGCGGCCTCTGCACTGGAGGTGATACACTGCGCTGTATCATGCGTAATCAGATGCGGCAAGAACATCGTTTTAGAATATCTCTGCCACACTTTAACCGGATGGACATAGAAATTGCCGTCCACATCATAAACCTCCAATAAAAGTTGGGTGGTTTCCCGGATTCTGTTGATCGTATCCGACGTATGAGAATCCCGGATCAACGCAAAATACGCAATGGTCTCCAATTCAAACAGGTAAGGACACGTCACCCGGAAAAAGTTTCCAATCATCAAATCAGAATACCAGAATTTCAGCAGATCGGTAAGACAATCAAAAACATAAAATGCTTCTTTTCCATAATCTGTAATCAGCCGATGAACTTTTGTAGCAAAGTGTTCAAAACCCTTTTGGGCATTGATCCATTCCAGAGAAACTGCACCCATGTCTTCTTCCGAAATTACAGGCTCATGGCTTCCGAATCGAATATAAACCAGTTTCCGTCCATCCCTGACCGCCTGGCGGATATAAGGTTGCACCACTCTTCTGTAATCTTCTAAAGACTCAACCTGCCATACTACATTGTCACCTAACCGGAACTGATCAATCACCTGATCAAATCCCGGTATTCCCGTACTTACCCTTCTTTTGCCCTCCATTCAGCTTACCTCCATTCAAATCAGTCTCCTTTTACTACAATAGCTCTTTTTACCATTTTATCATATTTTTATGTATAAATACACTTTTTCTTAATATTTTTCGAAAAAATCATAGTATTTCTTTAAATATTTCATCGTTTTAAGTTCGGACACGCTTCCTGTTTTTCCCGCAGGCATCAAAAAACCCGGAATACTTTTGTTCATCGTTCAAAGTACTCCAGGTTCGTTATAAAAAGACTCATCAAATAAATTCCATCATGCGCAGAAAGCACAGCCATCCGGTCAGAGTAAATGCGCTGCACAGCGTGGTAAGCATTACGGTATTAGATGTCAGACTCCCTTCATGCCCCATATTGCGTGCCATGACATAACTGCTTACTGTCGTGGCAGAACCCAGCATAACAAGGATCGCCACTAACTTGTCATTTCGGAATCCGAGCCCCACAGCAAGGGGCAGAAATGCAGCACAAAATACCACCAGTTTCAGAATACTGCTGACAACCGCAGGCTTCATCTGGCTCCGTGCCTGAGAAACACGAAAGGAGGCTCCCATCGCCATCAATCCCAGAGGAGTGGCAAGAACCGAAAGATTGTGAAGTGTCTTATCCAGAACTTCCGGTTTCGGTATCTGAAGCGCAGACCAGATTACACCTGCAGCAATCCCCAAAATAATGGGATTGGTAACAATCCCTTTCAATGTACAGAGAATCAGTGCCCGATCGAATTTCTCTCTGTCCGGTTTCAGGAAAGAAAGCACCACAACTGCCATCACATTATACAAAGGAACTGTTGCAATAATCATCAGCGGTGCCATACCTGCGTCTCCATAGATATTCTGTATGAATGCAATTCCCAAAATCGCCGCACTGCTCCTATAGGATGCCTGCACAAACTCTCCCTGAATAGATTTATCCTTCCATAGAAAGGACAACGCTGTCACAGCCAGAATTGAAATCAATGTCACGCAAAAGCAAAACAACACAAATCCGGTATCCCATACTTCATAAAAATCTGCCCCGCTGATATCCTGGAACAGCAGTACCGGAAGCGCAGCCTGAAATACAAATTTATTTGCAGCACTTACAAACTTCTCATTAAAGATACCTGCCTTTTTAAATATCATCCCAAATATCATAGTCAGAAAGATCGGAATCGTGGCATTTAAGCTAAAAATCAGATGTTCCATAATTTGCACACTTTCCGGTCAAATGTAAACAATCCATTTACTTCACTTTCCACATCCGAAAGCTGCGTATAGACCGCACCGCAGAGTCCCTGCTCAATCAGCGGTTCCAATTCTTCCTTCTGCAGCCGCATAAGCGCCTGCTGAAACTCCTCCACGGTTTCAAAATGCTTATATCCATAGGCCTTTTCTTCCGCAGAATGTGCCGCAATATGGCAATCATATCCGCCGTATTCAGAGATCACATAAGGTTTGTCCGTCTCTTCCATCTTTAATTTTCTGAAATATGTATGTACACTGTGAAAATCACTGTTGTTCTGCATAAACCAACCGCTTGTAGCATCCACCAGACGATGTGGATCCAGCTTTTTCACCTGTTCCGTAATCAAATCCGCATCAAACTGTCCCCAGCCTTCATTAAACAATACCCAGGTACTGATACAGGGAAAATGTGAAAGATACAGAATCGTATCCCGGCACTCTCTTACCCATTCAAATCTTCCCTTTTTACTGCCTCTCCCAAAACGATGATACTTATGGTCATCCAATTTTGTCCGGATTTTGGAAGCTACGGTCGGCAGCCAGGTTACTAATGGTGTGTTGTAAGTCGTTCCGCCATTTACCATATCCTGCCATACAATCATTCCAAGCCGGTCACAATGATAATACCAACGTGCCGACTCAATCTTGCAGTGCTTCCGTATCATATTGAATCCCAATTCCTTCATCTTCGTAAGATCGAAGATCAGTGCCTCATCCGAGGGCGCTGTATAAAGACCGTCAGACCAATATCCCTGATCCAGAATTCCCTGTAAAAATAAAGGCTGATGATTCAGGCAAAAACGTAATATTCCTTTTCGGTCTTTTTCTATCGTATAGGTACGCATGGCAAAATAACCCTTGATGCAGTCCTGTCCCAATTTTACCGTCACCTCGTAAAGATTTGGAGATTCCGGTGTCCAGGAAATTTTATGATCCAATGTAACCTTAAACCTGCGGCTTTTTGATTCCACATGAATCTTCTCATCCCCTGCAGAAATATCACAGATTATGTTTTCTTCTGATGCAAGATTCAATGCCACTTCCACGGATACTGTATTTCCATCATAATCTGGTGTCACTCTCAGATCCCTGATGTAACCCGCCGGAACCCATTCCAGCCAGACTGTCTGCCAGATTCCGCTCTGTGCCGTGTAAAACATTCCCGACGGATGTAAAGACTGCTTTCCCCGTGCATGATAAGAAGTATCCGAATAGTCCTGAACCCTGACCGTCAGAGTATTCTCTTCTGCCACAAGAAAATCTGTAATATCTACTTCAAAGGGCAGATAGCCCCCCACATGGCGGCAAACCTTTCTGCCGTTTATAAACACAATTGCACACTGATCCACTGCTCCGAAATGAAGGATACAACGACTGTCGTCTTTTGGAGTTTTCACCGGAAGATCCCGTTCATACCAAAGGTACTCATCCGGCTGTAACTTCCTGTGCACTCTGGACAAAAGCGTTTCCGGTGAAAACGGAACCAGTATGGTTCCATCCATCCGGCAGGGAAACTCCCCCTCTTCCGTAATCGCATAATCCCAGAATCCGTTCAGATTTAAATAAGACTCCCGCACCATCTGCGGCCGCGGATATTCTTCTAAGACATGATCCGGATGAAGAAACTCGCCCCAGGTTGTCAGTAATGTATTCATAATCCGTTTCCTCCCAACTAAAGGTAAAAAGATTTCTTATTTTTGCCTTTCTCTACAAGTATACCATAAATTTTATCTCAACTCAAAACTATCTATATCACTTTTTGACTCCGCTCATATTGTAATATGGAAAGATTCTTTAGTGAAAGGACTATTATGGATAATTATCGCACAAATCGTCCCGGCTGCGGCCAACGGCATGGAAATAACTTCCAGATGCCATGTCAAAATACAAGGTCAATACAGACATCCTGTAGTTGTAATCAACAATCAATGTATCGGAAAGTGGATACCCTTCCGGTAGCCATGGCATATATTCCGCACACGCACTTCGGTCAAACCTATGAATTATGCAAAGGGCTTCAGTTCGGAACTATTTTTCCGGATCTTCACAAACCATTCTGCGGAAAGGGAGGAGGTGGCTGCAAATGATGGAACGCATGTCAAAGGAACAGATGTTAAACCGAATCAATCAGCTTAGTTTTGCAGTCGTTGAGATGACATTGTATCTGGATATTAATCCTTGTGATGAAGAGGCACTGGCATATTTTGAAGAAAAATCGGCCCTTCGCAATGAAGCGCTAGAAGCTTATGCCAAAAACTATGGCCCGCTTACCATCGATACCGCCAACGATACCAAATCCCGCAGTTGGGAATGGGTGAATCAGCCGTGGCCCTGGGAAGTAAGAAAAGGAGGATGCCGTTAATATGTGGAATTATGAAAAAAGACTGGAATATCCGGTAAATATTACTACACCGAATGCAAAAATCGCACAAATTATCATGAGTCAGTATGGCGGACCGGATGGCGAAATCGGAGCTTCCATGCGCTATCTGTCACAGCGTTTCACCGCGCCAAACCGTACCTGTATGGGAATATTGAACGATATCGGTAGAGAAGCCCCTGAAATGTTCCATTGTAAGGGGCGCCACGAATTTCACTTTTCAAAACTGGGATCACATCTTATGTTCTTATTTATCCTGGACGGGCTTATTGGAGGGACACTTTCTTTAGAGTTTAAATACATCTCATGTTCTTATTTATCGAGTTACTGGGGATATATATTTCTGTATATGGACGTTTAAATACATCTCATGTTCTTATTTATCAAAGAAACAAAACTCTTTCTGGGCAAGTGGCTGGAGTTTAAATACATCTCATGTTCTTATTTATCGGATACACAAGAGCATACTACTCTTGCAGCTGGAGTTTAAATACATCTCATGTTCTTATTTATCGAAACAAAAAGCCGTACTATGCATTCTTAGAAGACAGTTTAAATACATCTCATGTTCTTATTTATCCTATAGAACAAGAAAAATTGGTAAATTTGGAGGAAAAGTTTAAATACATCTCATGTTCTTATTTATCATCTTATTCACCAATTTAATACAATAGTCAGCCTGAGTTTAAATACATCTCATGTTCTTATTTATCTCCCCTGTCCAATCAATTCCCTTACCTCATCAAGATGTTTAAATACATCTCATGTTCTTATTTATCCTTGACTTATCCTTTTCTACCATGTTCTGGGTTACGTTTAAATACATCTCATGTTCTTATTTATCGCAGATTCTCTGCAAGATAATACACAGTGTCACCTTGTTTAAATACATCTCATGTTCTTATTTATCCCGATGGGAATTTCAGTGTTTGCGAATGCAGTGGAGTTTAAATACATCTCATGTTCTTATTTATCTATGGAATGCACTGGCTCCGTTTGCTATTAATGTCGGGTTTAAATACATCTCATGTTCTTATTTATCTTAACGAGCATGGAGGAATAACCGGTGGACAGACCGGGTTTAAATACATCTCATGTTCTTATTTATCGGGCAAGATGGAAGAATCCACACATCAAGATTCGGCGTTTAAATACATCTCATGTTCTTATTTATCGAAGAGTCTGTTTTTGAGCAGCTTCGTTGGGCAATGTTTAAATACATCTCATGTTCTTATTTATCCCACGTTTTTAAGCCTTTCTTTAATTCAATATACCCCTTTTTCCCGCTAAATTCAAGCATTTCTCAAAATTTTACCAACCGTTTATCTTTTTTTGGCTAAATCAACCTTATCTCGTCTTAATATGCATAAATACGCCATTTTTCCATCTTGTGCAATGATTCCGCCTGGTAAAATTACAAACGCAAAGTATCCTTATGCCAAAACACTCAAAACCATCACTCCAAGTATTAACTTGGAATGAATCTCATAAAAACTCAGTAATAATACAATAAGCACTTTCAATTTCTTCGAGTAAGTAGCTTCGTATAGAAAGTTGAACTTGCCCATCCTCCCAAAGGACTATTCTCAAATATATTGAACAGAACATTTCCACTGCACCTCTGGGCAGAAAAGCATTGAAAATATTCTGCTCATGGTTTAACGCTTGTTTGATGCTTTACAGCCATATAGCTCCACTTAAATGGGAGGAAACTCAAATATACATCAATATTCTCCCGTTCGTTTATGACCATTTTGTCGAGTAGCTGCGCGTAAAACTCATCTTCGTACTCAATACCACCCATAAGCTCATCAATGACTTTCTTTATATTCTCCATCAACTTTTTCTGCTTCACTATTATAGACTGTTGCTTTTCGATGCTTTCTGCCATAGATTTCAAACTTTTGATTTCAGCATCATATCTTGCTCTAAATGTGGTAAATTCTTTGTGATCAATATCATCATTTGTGTAAAGCCCTATTAAATCCGTACGCTTTTTCTTTGCTGCTTCAATTTTCTCTGACAAAACATTTATATCTGCACCTGTCATCTCCATTAAAATGACCCTGTTAATCGTCCCTATTAAGCTATTTGATATTTGTTTTCGGTCGATTTTGAGCTGTTTGCAGACAAGATACATAATGTGTATGACTTCCTCGTTGCGGATGCTCGTTCCGGAACAACCGACTTGATTTCCTGCATTGTCAACATGAGGACTTCCGTGTTTTACCCCCTCAAAGCAACGCCACGCCTTATATCTGCTGCCGTCCTTTCGGGTTTTGTATCTGGCAACATAGCTTGCGCCGCATTTTCCGCATTTGATTTTTCCGGAAAAAGGATATCGGTTGCTGTATTTCGCCTTTCCCTCTTGCGAAAGTGATTTTGCATCTAAAATTCGATTAGCCCTTTCAAAAAGCTCACGTGAAATAATCGGCTCGTGATGGTTTTTGATAATCACAAATTCTTCCTGCCCTCGATTATACTTCTTTTCGTGAGATAAGAAGTCTGGCGTATAGGTTTTCTTCTGTACTAAATCGCCGCAGTATTTCTCATTGCGGATAATACGGAGAATGACCGTGTTCTGCCATTCTTTGGCACGCATAGGATCAATACCTGCTTCCCGAAGTTCACGTGCGATAACATGCGTTCCTTTAGCCTCATTCACAAACTTGTGGAAAATCAATCGAACGATTTTCGCCCCTTCTTCATTAATATGCATTTTTCCGTTCTTTACATCATAGCCAAGCATACTTCGTCCGAACACAACACCTTGTTCCATCTGACGCTTCTGTCCCCATTTCACACGTTCGGAAGTCTTACGGCTTTCCTCCTGTGCAATAGAGGACATAATAGCAAGACGAAGCTCCGCATCACCATCTAAAGTGTTAATATTATCATTCATAAAAATAACGCCTATACCGTGCTTTTTGAGTTCTCTGGTATAGAATATGCTGTCAAGGGTATTTCTCGCAAAACGTGAAATCTCCTTTGTAATAATCAAATCAAAATCGCCGTTTTTGGCACACGCAATCATGCGGTTGAATTCTTTACGCTTCTTTGTATTCGTACCTGAAATACCCTCGTCGGCAAAAATCTCATACAATTCCCAATCATGATTACACTCAATATACTGTCGGAAATAACGCTGCTGACTTTCAAATGAATTGGCTTGGTCTTCATTATCTGTAGAAACACGGCAGTAAGCAGCAACTCTTTTTTTCGTATGTTGTATTTTTCTCTCTTGATTCAGAGTTTCATATTTATTTATTGACATGAAACAACTCCCTTTCCCACCAAAGAATTTACCACATTTAATATAGAGAAACAGCTTTTACTTGCTGAATGTGTAAACACTAAAATCGTTCATATATATGCAAAGCCAAGCGTTTAAGCTTGGCTGCGGTTATTTTTTCTATATTGTTTTTCTATTTCCTCAATACAGCGATCATATTGTGAATAAGTCAAAAGTTCTCTTTTTTTCAGAGATGTAAGTATTGACTTTTTAAATTGCATATAAAACGCTGTGTATTCCTGTTCTGTAACTTGCGGAACAGACTCTCCAACGTAAATAAACTCACGACATTTCAACCAGCATCACCACCTTGCTATAATGTATTCGCAAAAGTTTGTACAATATAACAAGGGATTAGGTAAGCAATTTCCTAAATACTCTTATAGGGCATCATATTCTTATTTATCATAGAGGGGGGTAAGACCTGAAGATATACCGGGAGAAGCGTTCAAATACATCTCATGTTCTTATTTATCGCGGCATGGCGGGAATTGACAATTCAATGGAGTTTCAGTTTAAATACATCTCATGTTCTTATTTATCTTTAATTTCATATCTGCTTTCTGTCGCCGCATCAAGTTTAAATACATCTCATGTTCTTATTTATCGTGGATATGAAAAGGAGTATTATGAAGACAAAAATGTTTAAATACATCTCATGTTCTTATTTATCAGAGTGAAACGTGCGTATCCAACATTTATAGCAAGTTTAAATACATCTCATGTTCTTATTTATCCAAGGCACCATGGAAAGAATGGGCAAACAGAGGACGTTTAAATACATCTCATGTTCTTATTTATCGTTTGCAGATACCCCCAACCATTGTTTTATACACAAGTTTAAATACATCTCATGTTCTTATTTATCCTTGCAGATGATACACTGAACAAGTTAGCTTGTTGGTTTAAATACATCTCATGTTCTTATTTATCGGCTACAGTAGCACAATGGCTTCTAAATGCAGCCAGTTTAAATACATCTCATGTTCTTATTTATCATGCTTGAGTGTATGGTGATGCTTGGGTGTATGGGTTTAAATACATCTCATGTTCTTATTTATCTAAACTTATCAAGCACCACGAAAGTTGTCAACGATGTTTAAATACATCTCATGTTCTTATTTATCTATTTCGCTATATGCGATTGTAAATATATTACCAGTTTAAATACATCTCATGTTCTTATTTATCTTGGATATCACATACCAAAGAAAAAGACCTCTGCTTGTTTAAATACATCTCATGTTCTTATTTATCGTTAATACCATCCGCACCGGTGTAAATAATGGTTAAAGTTTAAATACATCTCATGTTCTTATTTATCTAACACTCGATAACTCTGAGGATGAGTACAGTACATAGTTTAAATACATCTCATGTTCTTATTTATCGATGGCGTGCTGGAAGTAATTCTTGCATAAAAGGGGGTTTAAATACATCTCATGTTCTTATTTATCTATGGAACTTAGGTCGTTGGAAACGATAGTAAAAAGTTTAAATACATCTCATGTTCTTATTTATCTTAATAATTATATCGGTATAAAAACCGATGGAAAGAGTTTAAATACATCTCATGTTCTTATTTATCAATTACTCGAGATAAACTTACAGATAACGTATTTGAGTTTAAATACATCTCATGTTCTTATTTATCGAACCACAAACTGAGGTACATCTGTCTGACGTTCCAGTTTAAATACATCTCATGTTCTTATTTATCAGAACGTGTCGGAAGCTTGTCCATGATGGGAATTTAGTTTAAATACATCTCATGTTCTTATTTATCCTTAGCCCTTCCTGCACGAAGCGCATCCATCCACTGGTTTAAATACATCTCATGTTCTTATTTATCCAGATCCAGACGGATTTATTAGTCTGGATGACGTGTTTAAATACATCTCATGTTCTTATTTATCCCACGTTTTTAAGCCTTTCTTTAATTCAATATACCCCTTTTCTCCTCTAAATTCAAGTGTTTCTCAAAATTTTACCAGCCGTTTATCCTTTTTTTTGTTAAACCAGCTTTATCTCGTCTTAACATGCATAAATACGCCACTTTTCCGTCTTAAGCAATAATTCCGCCTGGTAAAATCTCAAAATCAATAATAGCAAAACAATCACTTTCACTTCTTTCAAGTAGACATTTTATTGTAAAAAATCAGATTTTTTCATAAAAAGAAGGGTCTCGAAATGTAGCAGACGGAACATTTCCGATGCTTCTCTGGGCACCGAAGAACTTGCGCACTTGGAGATGGTCTCTACTATCGTCCATCAATTAACCTGTGGTCTCTCTCCTGAGGAAATTTCAAAATCTGGCTTTGCAAACTATTATGTCGATCACACCGTAGGTATCTGGCCGCAGGCGGCAGGCGGAATTCCATTTAATTCATGTGAATTTCAATCCAAAGGTGATCCCATCACCGATTTATTCGAAGATATGGCAGCAGAACAAAAGGCCCGCAGCACCTACGAAAACATCCTCCGACTCGTAAAAGATCCGGAAGTTGCCGATCCGATCCGCTTCCTGCGTGCCCGTGAAATCGTACACTTCCAACGTTTCGGTGAACCCCGTCAGGAGGATTGCCGTAAACGACTGATGACTGCTCTGCTTTTAGATGTTATTGCCCCTTAGATGTCATTTTCTTTATTTGCAAAAAATATCCTCTTGAATTAGCATGATTTCAGCATTAATACAAGAGGATATCTACTATATATCAAAACGGGCATATCTGCTAACGCAGACATCACCATAAATGAAAGTCGATTGCTCCGCCCCTCGTGCTCTCACATCTCAGAGTCTCAAATTTGCAAAACGACTAATAATCGCAGAACATTCTGCACGATTTGCATTATTTCCAGGGTTCAAATTCCCATTATCTCCCTGAATCATTTTTTCTGCTACGCACCACTGCATTGCCTGTTGGGCATAGCCGCTTACTTTTTCAGCATCCGGAAATTCTGATAATGAAACCTGCTTATTTACATCATATCCTTTATATTGTGCATAGCGATATAACATCACTGCCATCTGTTCCCGATTGATATAATCTGCAGGGCCAAACTGGTCAGTTCCGTCATATCCATTGATCACTCCGATGCTTTTTGCCCATGTCACAGCTTCAGAATAAAATTCTCCCTCAAAGACATCCGAGAATATTTGCTCATACCTGGTTTCCGGCCTGCCCTCCAGCCGATAGAGTACGGTTACAAACTCTGCTCTTGTCAGATCCTCGGCCGGTGCAAAAAGAGCAGGCTCCTTTCCTGTCATCCATCCGTTTATATAGGCCTCATATACATAAGAATAAAACCAGTCTCCTTCTACCCCGGCTTCCTCAGATGGTTCTGTAACGTCTGTATAAGGCAGCTTTACGCTCTTCGGAAGCGGCTCTGTCTGCTTGGTGTGACAGATTAAGCATTCACGTTCTTTTTCCCCTTCCTCGGTATATGTCGGTTCTTTTATAACAATCCACGCTCCAAAGGTATGCGGAATCACTTCTCCATACTGGAATGTCTCTGTTCCCGCTTCACCACATCGACAGGATTTATGATAAACCGCTCTATTTGTACAGCTTGCAACCGTTACAACGTATTTTTCATCCGCATTTTCCTGATCAAACACATGAACATGAGCTCTGGTGTGAATATATGTATAAGAACTAATATCATAATCCAGCAAACTCACCTCTTCGCTAAAGGGTGAGCCATTGATTACTTCTTCATCTTCTGCACTGGTTCCTGCCAGCACTTCCATACGCTCTTCTTCAGCAGGCGTAAGTATTACATCCTCTGCCGCACCGATTCCTCCATCCGCAATCATTTCTGAGTCACCGGAAACGGAAACAACGCCTCCGCTCCAGACCGCCAAATCTTCCGATGATTTGGCTTCCACATAACTGTTTGAAACAGAAATTGCATTTGATGCAAACAAACCGGGATACGTTCCTTTTGCTGTCACATGAGAACGGTTCTCTATCACCATCTCTGTTCCGGCATAAATACCATTGCTTTCAGAAACCTCCGTTTCTGCATTTACTGTACCCGCATTTATGTTGACTGCTCCATATGCATAAATTGGTGCATAACTTCCTTTCGCTGTAACAGAAGCACCATTTTCCAACCGAATATCTCCAACGCAGAATACTCCGCAGGCAGTTGCAGAAGCGACATCAAGACTACTGTTATCTACTACGACCTCTGACCCTGAAGCATGGATGGAATACTGATCCGATTCAATGCTCACTTTTGACTGCTTTGTAATATGAACTGTATTTGCTGTAATCCCGTCAGCACCGCTTTTTGTTTTTACTGTTACCGTACTCCCGGAAATATTCACACTACTATTGTTGCCTACTCTGACTGCAGCATTGTATTCATCTCTGCAACTGATTTCTGCATTACTGTCTTCAACACTCAGACTTTCGGTAATATTAATTCCCAGATATCTTCCGGACGCTTTGAAAGAAGACACTCCGGTAATCGTAAGATTTCCGCCATATCTCTGCGAATTACTATTTAAGGTACTTCCTCCTACCGCATTACTATCTTCACTTGTAAGCTCCAGTGTACCACTTCCGGTAATCACCAGATCACAATGAGCAAAATAAATCGCTTCTCTGCTCGTTGTCGAAATGTGGTTCTCTCCCTCAAGACGAAGTTCCACGGTTTCCTTCGCCAGATCTACAAAAATTCCTGTCACCGCTTTACTCATACTGATATTTGCATCATGCAGAGTAATGACCCATCTGGATGTTTCTTCATCGTAAGCAACGCTGACCGTACCATCTCCAAGTACATCTGCCTTGTTATCCGATGTCACCTGGACGCCTCCGACATAAATGGGAAGTGACGTCGCTTCTTCTGCTG
Source organism: uncultured Lachnospiraceae bacterium (assembly GCA_900539175.1). Lineage (GTDB taxonomy): Bacteria > Bacillota > Clostridia > Lachnospirales > Lachnospiraceae > Novisyntrophococcus. The sequence goes on along the minus strand of UQAW01000018.1, from coordinate 41,743 downwards.
CAAATACCGACATCGGCAGCATCCCCAGAAGAAGAGTCAGTACTACAAACAAACTCAGAAATTTTCCTGATACAAGTTTTCGCTTCATTTTCATAAACCATTTTCCTCCAATACAGATTTATAATCTCCTGTAATCACTATCTCTTTCACCAACTTCGGATTCCACCTTTATTGCCGTAAAAGGGTATACTTCTCAATGTACAGCGCCGGCTTAACTGACATTCCTATCACCTCAGGATCTCAGGAGACTATACTTTTTATGCATAAAAGTATAACAAGCCCGACATCTGCCTGCAAGAGATATGACCTCAATGGTTGTTTTATGACCCGAATTGCGGTACAGTATACTAAAAGTATGATAAAATAGATATCACGGGAGATAAAAAATATGATAAGAATCGCAATTGTTGATGATATAGACTGGGAACGCCTGGAACTAAAGGAACGTATACAAACCACTTTAAAACACCTGGATTGGGAAAATACCATTTTTGAATATTATGACGGCCGCACTTTTTATCTGCTGCCAGAAACAAGCCCTTTGATCTGGCTTTTCTGGATATTTATATGAATGGAATCAACGGTGTTGACACTGCCAGAAAGCTGCGTACTTTTGATACTGACTGCACACTGGTTTTCACAACCAATTCAACAGAACATGCGCTGGAAGGCTACCGTGTCCGCGCCATGCAATATCTGGTAAAACCATATTCAGCCCGGGAAATAGATCTCATATTTAATGAATTAAAATCCCGTCTTCCTGCCATGAAAAAATATATTGAAATCAAATCCGGCCGCCAGAACCTGAAACTCCAAATAGACCATATTACCCATGCGAATCATTTTCAGCACCAGGTATATATCCACCTCACAGACGGACGTGAAATTACCAGCCGCATAAACTTTAAAGAATTTTGTCATCTTCTGGATGATGAACGTTTTTTTGTCTGCAGCCGCGGCTCGGTGATTAATCTGTCTTACGTATCGGATTTTGACGGCATGGATTTTCAATTACAGAATGGAACTGTTATCCCTGTAAGCCGTGCTCTTATTCAGACTGCCAGACAGGCTTTCGGAGAACATCTGTTTCAGAAAGGACAAAATCGATGAATCAATTATTACAACCCATTTTTGAAATCACTGTTATATTTCCAGCTGCTGTGTTGTGCTTTCTTCCGGTCAAAGACTGGCTTCGTATCCGTATTAAGAAACTGTTCCTCCTAACCGTTATTGTCCTGACCGCATGGTGTATCCTTGGGGGGATTCTCTGTTATACTTTGCATATTCCCACAAATATGATTTTAATACCTTCTTTATTTTTATGGGCAATCCTATACCGGCACACCCTGGAACTCCCTGTCTGGAAATCTATAAATGTATTTCTGGGGGTGTGCGGAGTTTTTTCCTGCCTGTCCGGACCTGTCACTGTTGCAGATGCTTTCCTCTCGCCAAAGAATCAGACCATTTATTTTTGCCTCGAGGCCAGCATCTTCCATAATCTGCTGAGCTGGACAATCGTAGGAATTCTTTGGTATCCGGCATCTCATGCAGCGCGGGAACTGCTCAAAGAAAAAGAACCGGCACAAACCTGGTTTGTATTCTGGATTCTACCCATCACTTTTATCGCTTTAAATCTCTTTATTGCTCCGAAAAACACACAGGAACTCCGTGTGGGTCGTATGACAGTAATCTATCCCCTTATCACTATGACTTTTTTCGGACTGCTTCTGCTATTCTATCTTTTGTTCTATCTCCTCGCCCGAAGTTTTAATCACAACACCCGTCTCCAGCAGGAAAATCAATTTCTGCACATGATGCGGGTGCAATATAAAGCTTTACAGGAATCCATTACCGAAACACAGCAGATGCGGCATGATATGCGGCATCATTTCCACGTTCTGTCTGCCCTGGCAGAGCGAAAAGAATGGGAAAAATTAAAACACTATTTAGCAACTGCCGGCAATGCAATTTCCTCCGGCACGCTTTCCTTATGTGCCAATCCGGCTGTAGACGGGGTGGCCGGCTATTATGCAGTTCAATATCAGAAGAACGGTATTCCTTTTTCTTTTCATCTCGATTTGCCGGAAGAACTTCCGCTTCTGGAAATTGACCTCTGTGTTACCTTGTCCAATTTGTTAGAAAATGCACTGGATGCAAGCCTGCTTCTGGACAAAAAATCCCGTACTGTCTCTGTCCGTTCTCAAATACATGGAGAACAGATTGTATTACTCTGGGTGGAAAACAACTATACTGGAACAATCACGGAAGACGCCGGGATTTTCCATTCCTCCAAACATAACGGCTCTGGTATGGGACTTCAGTCCGTACAAAGAATTGCCGAAAAAAATGGAGGTTACTGCAAATTCGAATATGATGGTCATAAATTCTGCGCATTTGTTATGCTCAGAAATGAACAAAAGTATTAAAATCAACGCCTCCTGCTCATTGTTATAGTGTACTTGCCATCTATCATAAAATGTACAAAACACCGGAAAGGGTCTGTTTTATGGAAGACAACGTATCCTATACAATTGATAAAGGAGAAATCAGTCACCAGAAAATGCAGCTTCTTGTGATAAGCCGCCGTCCCCAATATTTACATCATGTAAAAGAAAACATCAGATATAATATTGAAAAACAACTCTTTGAAATATTCCAAAAATATGTATGATGCATTATATGGACGCCAATCCATAGAAAAAAAAGACAGCATTTCCGTTGAAAGTCAGCTTGAATATTGCAGGTATGAAACTCATGGCACTCCCTATATCGAATATACGGACAGAGGCTTTAGCGGGAAGAATACAAACAGACCGGGATTTGAAAGAATGATGAATGACATCAAAGCCGGTAAAATCAAGCGTGTTATCGTTTACAAGTTAGACCGTATCAGTCGTTCGATATTGGACTTTGCCAACATGATGGAACTATTCCAAAAATATGATGTTGAATTTGTTTCCTCGACAGAAAAATTCGATACATCGACGCCAATCGGCAGGGCTATGTTAAATATCTGTATCGTCTTTGCACAGCTTGAACGAGAAACGATACAAAAACGGGTAACGGATGCTTATTATGCAAGATGCAGGCATGGATTTTATATGGGAGGACGCGCGCCCTATGGTTTCCGTCTGACAAATACGGTAATTGACAATATCCATACCTCCATGTACGAAGAAGTTCCGGAAGAATGCGAACAACTGAAACTGATTTATTCCATGTACGCTGACCCGTCAAACTCGCTTGGTGAAATTATACGCTATCTTAATGAGCATGATATGAAACATCTAAGAGGCGGTAACTGGACCACCTCCCGCTTAAGCGAAATGTTGAGAAATCCTGTTTATGTGAAAGCTGATATTGATGTATATAATTTCTACAAAGGTCAGGGCGCAAAGATCTGTAATCCTGCAAGTGATTTTACGGGCCGCAATGCCTGCTATCTCTATAAAGGAACCGTATCAAAAAGCAGAAAGCAATGTGACCTGACAGATAAAGAAATTGTTTTAGCGCCGCACAATGGATTTATCTCCTCTAAAACATGGATTGCATGCCGAATGCGCTGCCTGAACAACCGCCAATCCACCCGTACCTGTAAGCCAAAAAACTCCTGGCTGCTCGGAAAAGTAAAATGCGGTAATTGCGGCTATGCACTGACAATCAAAAAAGCCCAAACTAAACATGGACGTTATTTTGTATGCAGCTGTGGAGGAAAAAGCGGAGCTTGCCAGGGAACATGCTGCACCATTTATGCCGATGTTCTGGAAAACTATATTCTGGACACCATTCGCGGCAAACTGTCAGAATTCAAAAATTTATCCTGCAAAAAAGGAAATGAAGAAACACCGGAAATCTGCAAAAACAAACTTCATTTGGCAGAAATAGACGAGGAAATCCATGATCTGCTGTCTAAGGTAGTAAGCGCTAACAGTGTATTGATAACTTATATCAATGATAAGATTTCCGAGCTGGATACGAAACGCCGGAATCTGCAGGAAGAAATCACTTCCCTCACTTGCTCTGATACCGGGTATTGGCCCGGATCGATAAGTAATCCTGCAAAAATATGGGATGATGTCACTTTTGAAGACAGGCAGGCAATTGTAGACATTTTTATCCAAACGATTAAAATAGCAAACGGAACAATTGAAATTATATGGAAGATCTAAAGCAGACATTCACTGCCTTCCTTTTTGAAATACATTTACTTCAATCTTCCTGTTTCGGTGAAGCACTTCGTTCCGTACAGGAACAGCTTGACTCCAAGAATTTCTATGCCTTCAACGCAAGCTTTGATGCCCCGGTCTCCTGCCCTCCGTGCAGTGATAAATGATGATGCGCGATGAACTAAACAGGGTTTTGGGGCTGCTCTGTAAGACTATGCCGGAGTCCTATGCATTGGTCTATGGAAGTGAAGCTTATCCGGATATTCAGGGAACCGTTCTTTTCTATCCTCTCTGGGGCGGCACTTTGGTAGTAGCGGAAATATCCGGGCTGCCATCGTTAAAAGAGAAATGCAAAGGACAATTCTTTGGTTTTCATATCCACGAAGGAAGTGAATGTAATGGAACAAAGGAAGATCCGTTTGCAGATACCGGGAATCATTATAATCCCTACCAGTGTGAGCATCCTTACCATGCGGGAGATATGCCGCCGCTTCTGGGAAACGACGGCTACGCTATGACTCTTTTCTATACCAACCGCTTTGTTCCTGAAGAACTCATTGGGCACACGGTAGTAATTCATGATAAACCAGACGACTTCCGGACACAGCCTTCCGGAGCATCCGGAACTAAAATTGCCTGCGGGGAAATTAAATCAAATGCATTATAGATATCTACATCTCCCTATAATGCAGAAAGCCATCTTGATTTAATACGCATAAAGATTCGGAGGGTACTGCAATTACGCAGCACCCTCCATTTCATATGAAAATTCAATAACTATACAAATCAATAAACGATAACCGGAAATCCATAAGCCACCACATCATAAATCTGTTTTACTGCCTCAAGCGGTGTATTCACACATCCATGGGAACCATTGGTCAGATAAATATCTCCGCCGAACGCCGAACGGGTAACCAGATCGTGAAGTCCTATCGTCAGATCTTCGCTATAAGGAATCCAGTAGTTACAGTGTGCCGTATAGGACGGCTCGCCAGTTGCCGGATCTATCTTTCCCTTCATTGTATAATCCGTCCGTCTTCCTTTTACTTTCCAGACTCCGCCCTTTGGCGTCTCTGTTCCTTTTGCCACACAGCCTGTAACAACCGGTGTGGTAACCAGAAGCTTTCCATCTACATAACACCACATTGTCTGACTGTCAATCGAAATTTCCACGTAAGAATTGCCGATATCGTTTCTGGCTCTGCTCTTGGCAGAATTGGTATAAGTCACTTCAAAGCTCCCCTGAGTTCCCGCCGCAATCGCTTCCGTCAGATCCGCTGCAGTTGTTTCCGTATCCATTACCCATCCATAATCACCGCCGGACAGCTGTATGGTGCCTCCTCCGGTTTTATGGAAGGTACGGGTACTTCCAACTGTGTTATATTTCTCGGCAAGTGTATTCACATACGAAACAATCTGATTTGGATCGATCATATCATTTCCTGCCTCATCCTGAATCATCCAGCTTTTTAACAACACAGCACCAATCGTCTCTGTTCTGTCACTGCCAAAATCTATGGTCAGATTTGCTGAAACAAGTTGATTCCGCCGATTCACATGATTCACCAGTGTCTCATTATCCTGATACACAGATGGCTTTACATAACATCCCCCCATCTGCAAGATTCACTTCTGTTTTTCCTGCCAATATTGCATCCTTCAGTAATGCAATCACTTTTTCTCTGTCAAGCTGATTCCCTTCTACTTCCGGTGCAATTGCATAACCATTGTCAGTCTCCTGAATCGATGCATCCTGCGGAAACGTAATATTCTCTTCCTGCATACAAGCAAGACCGTCAACGGCACCCGCCAACGACTCTTCCGAAAACTGAACAGAAATCTTCAGTTCATGACTTTTATTCTTAAAAATTTCTCTGATCCAAAACCACGGTTCCTGTTCCTTCAAGAGTCTTTCAATCTCACCGTCATCTACAAAAGAAAGCTGAATTTGTTCCGCATTCACTGTCTCAAAATTGCCTTCCAAAGTCTGAATGCTCAACTGATAATCCCGCACGCTTTCCGCTGCCTGCGATTTGACCTCCTCTGTCCCCTGATAGGTACAGTCAATTCCATTTACAGATGTACCGGAATAAAAATGTTTTGTAAAATAAAATGCTGTTGCTGCGTAAGCCACTGCCATAAGAAAAAATAAAACCCCTATAACAGCCAGTAATCTTTTGTTCTTTTTAGTCATATCTTATGTTAACCCCTTATTTCTATCTGTGCTTGATTATAACACAGATTTTCCCGAAAGGTTTTACAATAATAAGTAGTTTTTATGTCAATTTCCAATTGATTCTTAACAAATATTCATAAATTTCTCTTTTATTGCAAATCATAATTGAACAGACTCACTATGCTCAAAACGCTTGTCGATATTGGGAATCTTACCCATATCTTCCAAAAAACTTCATTTTATACTATTTTTACACAAAAACCACCTATTTTGGGGTTTTGTGGCGCAATTCAAACAACAGTATTTAATAAACAGGGGGAAATATTATGGCAAAAAAAATGATTGCAATGCTTCTTGCCGGCGGTCAGGGTTCGCGTTTATATGCATTAACCCAAAAACTGGCAAAACCAGCAGTTCCTTTTGGTGGAAAATATCGTATTATCGATTTCCCATTATCGAACTGCGTCAATTCCGGTATCGATACGGTGGGAATTCTTACTCAATATCAGCCGTTGGTGCTCAATGAATACATCGGTAACGGACAACCCTGGGATCTGGACCGTCTCCACGGCGGTGTCCATGTTCTTCCGCCTTATCAGCAAGCCTCCGGTTCCGATTGGTATAAAGGAACTGCGAATGCGATTTACCAGAATATTTCGTTTATCGAACGATACAATCCACAGTATGTTATCATTCTTTCCGGTGACCAGATCTGTAAACAGGATTACAGTGACTTCCTGAAATTCCACAAGAAAAAAGGAGCGGAATTCAGTGTTGCTGTTATGGAAGTGCCATGGGAAGAAGCATCCCGTTTTGGTCTGATGGTAGCAGACGCGAACGACAAAATCACAGAATTTCAGGAAAAACCGCTGAACCCGAAATCAAACCTTGCTTCGATGGGTATCTATATCTTTAACTGGGATATCTTAAAGAAATATCTGATCGAAGATGAGGCAGATCCTGACTCAGAAAATGACTTTGGAAACAATATCATTCCGAATCTTCTGCGCGATGGACGTAATATGTATGCTTATCATTTCAGCGGATACTGGAAAGATGTGGGAACTATTTCATCTCTTTGGGAAGCCAATATGGAAGTTCTGGATCCGGAACACAGCGGAATCAACCTTTTCGATGATGACTGGAAGATCTACAGCCGCAACAGCGGAATGACCGGACATCGGATCAGTTCCAATGCCGTAATTGAAAACTCCATGATTACGGATGGATGCCGTATTGCAGGCAATGTAAAACATTCCGTTTTATTTGCCGGTGTCCACGTAGAAGAAGGAGCAAGGGTAGAGGATGCTGTGGTCATGGGCGGTACAGTTATCAAATCCGGTGCCGTAGTAGAACATTGTATTATCGCTGAAAATGTAGTGATCGGCGAACATGCAGTCGTAGGAGCCATGCCTTCCGAAGAAGAAAAAGGAGTAGCGACCGTAGGACCCAATGTCTATATCGGAGATCACGCAAAAATTGGTCCCAACGCCATGGTCAACAATAATGTAAAAGGTGGTGAAAAACAATGGTAAATTCCAACGCAGATGCACTGGGCATCATTTTCCCAAATAGTTATGACTCTCTGGTTCCGGAACTGGCCAGTATACGCCTGATGGCTTCTATTCCATTTGCCGGTCGTTACCGTATGGTGGATTTTATCTTATCCAGTATGGTCAATTGCGGAATCGACAATGTTTCCATTATTGTACGTAATAACTACCGCTCACTTATGGATCATCTTGGTTCCGGTCGTGAATGGGATCTTGCCCGCAAAAACGGCGGACTGAATATTGTACCTCCATTTGCAGAGAAAACTGTCAAAGTCTACAATGGACGTGTGGAAGCCCTGGCAAGTATTCTGACTTATCTGAACAGACAGAAAGAAAAATACGTAATAATGGCCGACACAAACCTTGCAGTCAACTTTGACTTCAATGCATTGATCGATGCTCATATCTCCAGCGATGCCGATGTGACCGTTGCTTATGCTCAGGAAGAGATTCCGGAAGGTATGCGCACCACGCCTACGATAAATCAGGATATGTATTACACCTTCACTCTTGAGGATGGACGTGTAAAAAAAATCCATATTAATTCCAAAGAATCCGGTTTGCAAAACTGTTCCATGAATATCTACGTTATGGATAAAGAACTTCTGATCAACCAGATTGAGACTGCTTTTGTCCGCGGATATGCATATTTTGAGCGTGATATTTTGGTCTCTCAATTAGGCAAATTGAATATACGGGCATTCAAATATGAAGGTTATATTGCGCGGATCAGTGATATGAAAAGTTATTTTCATGAAAATATGAAACTGTTGGATGATGCGAATCTGGATGCGCTCTTCTCTTCTAATCCAATTTATACCAAGATTCGCGATGACAATCCGACCCGGTATATTGAAGGCGCCAAAGCCAAAAATATCATGGCGGCAGACGGATGCGTTATTGAAGGAGAGGTTGAAAACAGTATCCTCTTCCGTGGTGTCAAAATTGCAAAAGGCGCAAAAGTAAAAAATTGCGTTCTGATGCAGGATACCGTTGTAGAAGCAAATGCTGATATTGAATATATCATTACCGATAAAAATGTGGTCATCTCTTCCGGCAAAGATCTCAAAGGAAGCGATACCTTCCCAGTATATATAGCAAAACATCAGACGGTATAACAATTACAACCAAACGACATATAAAACCGAAACAAGGGGCACTGCATAAACCGCAGTACCCCTTATTTGTTTTAAACCTGCAGCACTCAAAACTTACGGATCGTATCTTCCTCTTCATCTGCGGACTTATCAATTGCCCTGATCACCACATCATAACTATAGGATTCACTCACCTTCACGTTTACCCGGTCCCCGACTTTGTGTCCCATCAAAGCGCTTCCAAGGGGAGACTCTGTACTGATATATCCTCTCAGGGAATTTCCGCGAATGGAAGTCACCAGTTTATAGGTTTCTTCCTCCTCATCTTCCTCCAGATATATGGTAACCTTATTATTCATTCCCACTTCATCTTCCCCGGAATGGTCTGTTACGATTTCAGAATTCTTTAACATCCGTTCCAGATACCGAATCCGACTCTCATTCTGATTCTTATCCTTCTTTGCAGCATAATATTCAAAATTCTCACTCAAATCTCCCTGTGCCCGCGCCTCTTTCACTGCTTCCAGCGCCTGCTTCCGGTAAACTAATTTGCGATAATCAATTTCTTCCTGAATTTTCTTTACATCATTTTCAGTTAGCCGTTCCATATACATCTACCTCATTATATTCCAACATCTTTGCTTCAGCTTCATTGGCCTCTATGCACTTCACCAGAAGTAACTGAACAAAGTCGCTGTTACTACCGTCAATAATCCTGCTACTGCAATTGCCAGAGAACTCATGGCGCCTTCCACTTCTCCCAGCTCAATCGCCCTTGCTGTACCGATGGCATGGGAAGCCGACCCAAGACCGATTCCTTTTGCAACAGGCTCCTGGATTCTGAAAAGTTTAAATACCAGTCCTGCAATCATATTTCCCAGCACACCAGTTATGATAATCACGGCAACAGTGATCGTCACATTACCGCCTAACTCCTCCGATACTCCCATACCGATCGCAGTCGTGATGGATTTTGGAAGCAAAGTCATATATTCACTGTGACTTAATCCAAACAGAATGGAAAATCCCAATACTGTGAGCATCGTTGTCAGAACTCCAGCCATAATCCCGGCTGCAATTGCCTTCCAATGACTCTTCAGCAGTTCCAATTGCTGATACAGCGGAATCGCAAGGCAGACCGTAGCAGGCGTCAGAAGAAAACTAATATACTTTGCCCCTGCATTGTATACCTCATAGTCAATATCAAAACCGGACAGAATCACTATAACGATCATAATTGCCAGTAACAGCGGATTAAAAACCGCTTTGTGAAATTTTCGCTTTATCCACAGACCGATTTCATAGGCAAAAATGCTGATAAATGCACCAAAGAAAACCGAGTCATTCAAAAATGCATTCATCTTCGTCTCTCCTTTCGAATCACAAACTGGGTAACCTTTCCGCTGATTCCCATAACGAATATCGTGGATACCACCGTTATTACGAGAACCGGAATCAATATCGGACGCAGACTGCTCCAGGAATCCAGAAGTCCCACTCCGGCTGGTATAAACATAATCGGCATGATTTCAATTAAAAATGTACCGGTCTCCCTCACCTGTTCCAGCTTGATGATGCCCGTCATCAAAGATATCAACAGTAGCACCATGCCATAGATACTGGCCGGAACGGGCAGCGGAAGCAAAAGATGCAGCACCTCTCCCAAAAATGTCATGGTCAGAATCACAGCAAATTGTTTTAAATATTTCATCGTCTGTCACCAGCTTCCTCATTGCAGGAAATTATCAATGATCACAGACTCCGCTTTTTCTTCGGAAAGTCCCAGAGACCGCAGCTTCATAATCTGTTCATCATTGATTCTTCCGATTGCTGCCTCATGAATGATTGCAGCATCAATATGGCATGCATCGATTTCCGGAATTGAACGCACTTCCGCATGATCCATAATAATGGCATCGCATTGAATATGCGCATGGCAGAGATCCTTTCCAATTGCATTGGGATGAAACACCTGCTTCGACTTTCCCTTTGCCACAGAACGGGAAACAATCTGTGCAGAACTTCCCTCTCCCTCCAACGTTACTTCCAGATCAGACTGTGCCTCTTGGCTGTCATGAGTCATCAAACGTTCGGACACATAAACCCTGGCATTTTTCCCACAAGTTACATATGTTTTCCGTACTGTAGAATCCACACCGCGGATCTGGGCCGTATCCAGATGGAAGATGGAATCTTCTCCCACCTCAATCTGTGTCACCGGATTCAGTATCCGTGCTCCGGTTCCTTCCCCTTCTCCGTAATGCTTCTCCACATAGGTGACATTACAGTTTTTCCCCACATGAAATGCATGAATTCCATCATGTCTCGCCGCGTCACATCCGGCATTGTGAATTCCACATCCGGCTACAATCGTAACATCGGCTCCATCTGCGATAAAGAAATCGTTATAAACCACATCCGTCATACCTGGAACGGATACCACCACCGGAATATGGACCTGTTCCCCTTTCGTTTCACCGTCAATATAAATATCAATTCCCGGCCTATCCGGTTTCTTCCTAATCTTAATATGCTCTGTATCTCCGTGACAAAGAGCCTGTCCGTTATAACGGAGATTGTAGGCTCCTTCCTGTTGAAATCCCTCTGCATCAATCTCTTTCAATACGCCGCTTGTCACTTTATCGAGTTCCATAGGTGTCCGCTCCTCTCTCTTCCATACATACACAGGCTGGCTGTCCGTCAAACAATACCGGAAGCATCTCATCTCTTAACCCCTGACGTTCAATCTGCCCATTATTAATCACAAGAATTCTGTCTGCCATACTGATAATCCGCTCCTGGTGGGAAATCAGAATCAGACTCTCCTTCTTTTCTCTGTGAATCTGCTCAAACTGTTTTACCAGCATGGAAAAACTCCAGAGATCAATTCCCGCCTCCGGCTCGTCAAAGATACAAATTTTATGCTGCTTTGCAAGAACCGTAGCTATTTCGATTCTCTTCCGTTCTCCTCCGGACAGGGTGGCATCAACCTCACGATTTATATATTCCTTTGCACATAGCCCCACATTGCTCAGTAATTTACAACATACCTTCTCCGGCAATGTCTCTCCTGCTGCAAGATTCAGAAGACGCGCCACCGTCATCCCCTTGAATATAGGAGGCTGTTGAAAAGCAAACCCGATTCCGGCGTTCGCCCGCTCATCAATACTCATTTCCGATAAATCCGTCCCATCCAGCAAAATCTGACCGCCTGTTGCCCTGGAGATTCCCATCAGTACCTTCGCCATTGTGGATTTTCCGCCTCCGTTTGGTCCCGTAATCACTAACATCTCTCCGTCCTGCACATCAAAGCTGACGTCCTTTAAAAGTGTTATCTTCTGTCCATTTTCGATGACATCATAACACAGATCTTTCACCTGTAACATATATTCATCCTCTTTTCATAAAATACAATACACCATATAACGGCAGGAAAGCATCCTGCCGTTATACAGTATAATATGCAATTTTCCAAAATGCAACAAATCCCCTGAAAAAGATCAATTTATGATCCGTAGTGTATTTGATTGCTTCTTTCTGCAATCACGTAATTCTCAAACATGTTCCGGAGTTCCTTTGTTCTGTATATACATTTTCAGGAATTGGTAAATCTGCTCTTCCGTGGGCGGGCACCCACCCAGATAGTGCTGAAACTCCCTTGTGCAGTGCCCGATTCCCAGCACCCCCGTTTTGCTGCGATATCCCTGTCCAATGCAGATTTTCGTATCCAGCTGGTTCAGAAGCCCTTTCTGGTTCAGCCGATCCAGTGCAGGAATCAAATACCCATAGCAGGCAGAGCATGATTCCACCTCTTCTACTGCATCCTTTAATTCTACGATTTTACGTTTCCTTGGAATCACTGCTTTTTCTGCCTCTGCATTACAGGTACGAATGATTGCTTTCCTCCAGTCACCGCACCCAACTCCCAAAGCTTCTGCCATTCCGATATATGGTACTTCCTCCTTCTCATAATGGAGCAGATGACAGACATAGGCATCACAGAGCACGGGATCTGCTGCAGCCCAAATTCTGTTCATTGTCACCGGATTTCCGCCGTCCTCAAAATCCAAATCCCCGCAGATATTATCCACCACGATAAAATCCTGGTGAATACCGACTCCCAGATGCGCAATTGGCTTATGGAGCCCCATCGAGTGAAAATGCCGTTTTTCTTTATTTGGAATCAATCCCTTCATATTCTTTAACGCACAGGTGATCTTTGTCTGACAATGCCCCTTCAACACCGGAACATTAATCAGGAAATCCACCGATCTGACACAATCACAGATCTGCAGCTCCATACCGGCACAGTCGTAACTATGGAAGGGTTCCTTCTGGGCATCAACAAAAGGAACGCCATACAATTCCGATAACTGATTATAACCACAGATTTCAGCAGATTCCGAAGTTTGGTCCCCCACCCAGGATCCCTCCATCATCACAAGCTGTCCGAAGCCATGCTCCTGAAGATACTCGATAATTCCGGCAACAATCTCCGGATGAGTGGTAGCGCCGTAAGAAGCCTCACTCGGAGACACCAGATTTGGCTTGATCCCGATTCTGGTATTCTTATCGGGTATACGCTGTTCCAGTCCGGCACTTTTCAGTAACTCCTTTGTCATTTCCTTATATTGGCTGCCATGAATCATCCATATCTCGTTTTCCTTCATCACAAATGTCCCTCCGTATTCTTCTACCATGCAATCGTTTCCACCAACTTTTCCGCCCCTTCCAGACGTCCATAAAACTGCCCGTAGAAATCTGCAGTCTCATCGTAGGGCTTCGTATAGAATGTGTTCAGAACATATAGATTCATATCTTTTTTCAAATTCTCATCTTCGGTTTCCCGCAGGTGCCTCTGCACATTCTTCAGGAAACCATGCCATCTCGTCACGAATTTCTCATACGTTTTAAGATCCGGACTGTCTATCCACTTCTTCACTTTAATCTTTGTCTTATTCGGCCTCGGACATTCCCTGCTCTGCAGATAATAACGGAAGCTGTCCCCTTCATAATACCGTCCTAAAGGAAACAAACGGCAAAGGCCCGGACGGAACGCATGGATACTACATCGTCCCTCAAAATTCAAAAATGCACAGGCTTCATTCTCCCCCGCCATCTTCAGATTCGGCAGAATGAAACCATCCACCACATTTAACCCTAATTTGTCTGCCAATAATTCCTGAAACGTCAGATGAAGATTCATTTCCAACCGAAAGACATCCAACGGATCCAGAACAATGGAATTCCCCATATCCCGACAACAGGCAGAACATCCAACACAGCCCCCGCAATCTGCCTTTACCATATCATTGGAACTATATAACTTTTGCAGATCCTCAATTCTTACTTCTCTCTCCATTCTCTTATCCTTTTCCTCTTTATATGTAGATACTATGTAGGGGGCAAAAGGTATTTTGCCCCTATGATACACGGATTGCTCCGCATTTCATGCAAGCATGAAACGCATAACCTTTTGGCCCTGGTATTATACTATTAGGCGATTGCGAAACAAGCGATGCTTTTACAAGTATTCTCCTGCACTGTAAAAACATCGCCTGTTCCTGTAATATTCCACAATACATATGTCACTCTGAAATCAGCTGAAATTCCGGTGGAACCTGGCGGATAAAGTTCCCTCATCCTTAAGATACTCTGCCAAATTCACAAGAAAATCCGCCGCTTCGTCCAATGCCCGCTCATACAACTTGAGCAGATTTGAAAGTGCCGGTTTTGCCATTGGGTTCGTTTTTTTACGCAAAACCTGATCGGAAATTGAAAAATCTGCTCCTGCTGCCTTCATTCCCAACACCAGACCATTCCTTAACAAGGCATGCTGCTGCGTCAGAAGATTCGTATAAAACCGCATACCTTTTAAGGATTCCACAATATCCTCCAGGGCAATATCCGGAAAGCATCTCTGTATCGCCCGGATACCAGGATAATCCGGACAGATTCCCGCAGATTTATCATAGGTAAATGGATTTCTTCCATCCTCCAAAAGAAATATCCGATCCAACTCCGCCTCCTGCTCCGCATGGGAAACTCCGTTACGCTCGGCATATCCGTCAATATACGGATGGCAGGTGGAATCCAGCAGAAAATGGCAGGCAAATCCAAGCAGATATGCCATCACCTCGTCATCCGGCTGCTTCTGGTAAATCTTTTTGCACCTGGCAAAAAATTCATCTGCATTCCGCTCATGCATCCTGTGCCCCTTCTTAACAACAGGATTGGTCGAAAGCGGATGGTAATAAAAAAAGATATCCGGTCCATGAAGGCCAATCAGGTAAAGCTTCTTTTCTTTCCGTATAATACGCCGCAATTCTCCCGGCAATCTTCGGTAAACATCCTTTCCAAATCTGTCATGGGTATAAGTTGTCGGCAAATCGAACTCCCCCTTTCCCAAATTTCTTTCTGTGGCAATCAGACATCCACTTTAATCTGCATCTCTTCTTCCACTTCGGCTTTAAAATCTTCCAGTTTTACCGGACTGATCACCGGCAGATTATCCGTAGAGTCCACACCGAAGCAACGCAGGAATTCTTCTGTTGTTCCGAAGAGAATCGGCCGTCCCGGTGCATCCAATCGGCCCAGCTCCTGCACCAGATTGTATTCCACCAACTTGTTTACTGCATGATCACACTTTACTCCCCGGATTTTCTCAATCTCAACCTTCGTAATCGGCTGCTTGTAAGCAATAATTGACAAGGTCTCCATCATAACATCGGTCAATACCGCCTGCTTCGGCTGCATCGCAACATTTACCAGATAGTCGTAGTATTCCCTCTTTGTACACATCTGATAGGCATTTTCCAATTCTACAATCTGAATTCCCCGATCTTCTTTTTCATAATTCTCCATCATTCGATGAATGATCTCATGGGTGGTCTTCTCATCACATGCGATCGCCCTGGCAATCTTTCCTACCTCCACAGATTCCCCCATGGAAAACAGAATCGCCTCAATCGCCGCTTCCAGATGTTTCTTATCTTCCATCAATATTCAACCTCACTGTCTTCTGTATAGGCCTCCACTACCGTATTCTCATCTTCCAGAGATTCAATCTGGATATCTCCAAAAATTTCTTCCTGAGAAATCCGTATCTTTCCGGTTTTCATAAGTTCCAGCACAGCCAGAAATGTAACGATCACCTGAAACTTACTGCACTGGCGCTCCAACAAATTCCGAAAGCTGAACTTCCGGTTCTTCACCGCATACGCTTCCACAAACGTCATTTTCTCCGGCAGGGAAATCTCCTCTTTTTCAATCTGACCGAACTTACTTCGGATCGGATCGATCTTGTCTTCCTGCTTCCGCAGAATAGAACGAAAGATGTCATGAAGTTTATCAAGTGTCATCCCCGCCAACAGTTCCCGGGGTTCCACCGGAACACGATACTGTTTCACCTCCTTGGGCAATGTCTGTTCCTTATACACATGCTTCGAGGCTTCTGCCATCCGGTCCCGCAGTTCATAAGACATATACTTATACATCTTATACTCCAAAAGCTGGCGGACCAGTTCGTCTCTCGGGTCTTCTTCCTCACCCTCTTCGTTGACTTCTTTTGGAAGCAGCATTCTGCATTTGATATCAATCAATGTCGCCGCCATCACCATAAACTCACTGACCACGTCCAAATCCTCATGATCCATCTGCTGCACATATTCCAGATACTGATCCGTAACCTCAACAATCGGTATATCATAAATATCTATCTTATTTTTATCAATCAAATGCAGCAGCAAATCCAACGGTCCCTCAAAAACCGGCAGCTTCACAGGGATTCCCATGTATTTCTTTTCCTTTCATTCTAGCGTACTGTAAAATGGATCTCAACAACCACCAATTCTCTGGGATTATGAATTCTTACAGGAACCGTATGCTCACCCATACCTGCACTGACAATCATACAGTTCCCCTCGTTTCCTTCAAATTTCCCATGACAATACTTATAGAAAAGCTTCATATTGGTGCTGATCAGTCCATAATGTTCACCCAATCGTACCACTCCGCCATGGCAGTGTCCCGCCAACGTCAGATCTGCTCCCCACTTTAAATAGGCATCTTTATATACTGGATTATGAGCCAGCAAAATATGATAATGCTCCTGATCCAAAGACCCGAAGACCGTAGTAAGCTCCGATACCGGCATTTTCTCCTTCTTATGGCGCTGATAATACTTCTGATCTGCCTCAAAACCGTGAATCGCCACAGGAATCCCGCCAAACTTAACATACGCAGTACCATTTACCAGATGAATCACTCCTGCTTTCTGCAGCGTTTCTTCCAAACGTTCATACATCGTTCCATATATTTCAGGATGAATTCGAAGGCGGTGCTCATGGTTCCCATTGGCGTAATAGACCGGATATTCTCCCGCAGCATTCCGAATAAATTCCATCGCAGGCTCCATGGATATACCGGGCTTTCCCACAATCATATCTCCGCCAATCAAAACCGCATCTGGTTTCTGTCTTTTGATTGCTGCAAGCAGCTCCTCATTATGCATTCCCAACAGCACATTGTGTAAATCACTCACAAAAACGAACCGCAGACAGCCTGCCTGAGGTCCGTTTGGTAAATATTTGTTCAATTGATACGTTGTAGTAACAAATTTCTTTTTCATACTCCTATCATACTATATTTGTCTGCAAAAGGCAATCGTCAACTGATTAGCCGCTGATTTTTTCTGCCAGACAGCGTGTAAAAACAACGGCGGCGTCTCCATACATATGTCCCTCCTGATCTGCAAAATCGTTCAGGCTGCTGCCAACCCTGCGGTCTTTTATCCGGTTATAATTCAGATAATTTACTTCCTGTTCCTTCATATACTGTTCCAGATAATCATAGGCAGCTTTATAATTTTCAGGATATAAGGCAAGTGTTTCTTCCGGAATCGGGGTGGTAACTACAATCAGCCGGATTCCTCTGTCCTTGCAGTAATCCCTTATCTTCTCAAACCACTTCACATTCTCCTGATTCAGATTCTGATCTTCCCAGAGATTCAGCGGGTCCACAGGAGCTTTCTCTGTCTCAACACGGTTTCGGCAGATAAAACCATCTTCTCTGCAGGTTTGAACATCGGAACTAAAATTCTGAAAAGAATACTTTTTATACCCATCTGACTGTTTTGTACGGACAATCTCCGGAATACTTTTTAGCTGATTCCGATAGAAATACCATGGAAAGAAGGTGGAACGGAAATCGCCGTCCAATAATTTTTCTTTCCAATAATCCAGTTTCAGGAAAGAATTTGGAAATTCCCGAAGGTAAGAAATATACTGGGCATTCTGCCCGTCTCCGGTTACCCAGTATCCGGGATCAAGTTCATAGATAACCTGTTTCAGGTCATGTACTCTGTCAGCCTCCCGGATCAGATAATAAGAATCCCGGGGATACTCACCGCCCTGGCAAGAATTAAAGGTTTTTGTCCCCAACACCTCATCCAGAACTGCCGGATCAATTCCGCATTTTCCGTGGGAAGTTCCCACAATAATCTGATTCAGATCCGTTTTCTCCATATGGTACATCTCTGCCCTTGAATAAGTATAGGGATACAGCAGATAGTCCAGCAAACCATTTAACACAGCCACCAATGCCAGAAAAATAATCGCTTTTAAAGCTCTCCTAGAATTGCGCATAGATAAACCCTCCTGACGAAAGCGGCATCTGTCCCATCATACTTAAGGAAAATAAAAGCGCCAGATATACTGCAAACCGCAGCACCAACGGTTGTTTCGACAAGGTCTCCCGAATCCGGATTCCTCTTTCCTGAAGCAGGCTCACTGCAAACAATATCAGGCAGCCAAGAAACAGCACAAATAAAATCGTTTTGGTATACCCACTGCCCCCTGCTGTGGTCGGAATCTGAAGCAGCCCGGACCACTCCATCTGGCTGCACGCATTGCGGAACATGGTAAACGCCTGTCCTACCGTATCTGCACGGTCAAAGAACCAACTGACATTCACCAACAAAAAGGTACGCAAAATCTGAAATACTGCAAACCAGGCAGACTTGTCATTGATGCCAAGCTTCTGTTTCCAACTCCGGTACTGTTTTGCCAACAGCCCGCTGATTCCGATAATCAGACCGTTATACATGCCATAGGCAATAAATTTCCACGCTGCACCATGCCAGATTCCCACCACCAGAAACACCACAAGATTGGCAATACAAATCGGAAGCGTCCTTCCGAGCTGCTTTCCGAATTTTTTTCTGGCAAATTTTCCGAAGCGGCTCATTCCCCTCGACAAAGAAAATGGATAAAAGATGTAATCCTTCATCCAGGTTCCCAATGTAATATGCCACCGATGCCAGAAATCAGTAATCGACCTCGCAAAATAAGGACGCCTGAAATTTTCATCCAATTGGATACCAAACAAACCGGCAACCCCCATAACCACATCCATGGCACCTGAAAAATCTCCGTATAACTGTATGGAATACAACAGCACCCCTGCAGCAGAAAGGCCCGGATAACTCTGATATTCATCAAATATAACATTTACAAATAATGCAGCATTATCTGCCAACACCATTTTCTTAAAAAATCCCCACAGCATCAACTGCAGTCCACGTTCAATTCGTGTCCAGTCAAACGTATGGCACTCATATAGCTGCCCTGCCAGTCTGCTGTATCTGCCGATCGGTCCCTGCATAATCTGTGGAAAAAAAGACACAAACAGTGCAAACCGGAATGGATTCTTCTCAGCTTCCATTCTGCCCCAATAAACATCCAGCAAATAGCCCATCGACTGAAACGTATAAAAAGAGATTCCAAGGGGCAGTAAAAAATGTACAAAGGGAAGTTCCATACCTAGAATCTGATTAAGGCTTGTTACTGCCAGATTGGTATATTTGATCACCCCCAGCATTCCGAAATTCAGAAGCAGACCCAAAATCAAAATCCTGCGCTTTCCTTTCTTGTCCTCACCGCTTCCCGCAATCAGCCGTGCCAAACCATAGGTCGTAAGCGTTGTAAACAACAGAAAAACCACCAGTTTTCCTCCGGAAGCCAGATAGTAGATATAGCTGAATACCAGCAGCCAGATCCACTGGAACCGCCGCGGAATCAAATAATATCCGCAGACGGCTCCAAGCAGAAACAGCAGAAATTTCATTGACGAAAATGCCATCTCTCCCTCAATCCTCCAAAAGCCTCTGCACCATAGCCCAAAGTGCTTTTGCAGAGTTAAAATTTTCCGGAATAATCTCAGCAGGAGTCACTGCAACGCCGAACTCTTCCTCCAGTTCACCAACGATTGTCAAGATCGAAAAAGAATCCAGAAGTCCATCGTCAATCAATGTCTCACATCCCTCAAAATCCACATCCGGTGCAATATCCTCTAAAATTTCCAATAATTTTTTCATATTCATTCCTCCGTCATTAATAAAGTATTTGTTTCCACACGATTCCTGGCAATCCGCAGCCCATGAACCTTGTCATAATATAAAATCTTCGGTAAATCTCTGCATAAGAATAAAGACATGCCCTCCGTCACTGAATAGGCACCCGTGTTTTCAAATACCAGAACATCTCCCGTTCTTGCACTACGCAGCGGAAGATTCTTTACCAGAATATCATTCACGGTACAAAGTGAACCACAGATATTCCACATTTTCTCTTCCTCCCCGGCAGATATGCAGCCGGTGCCTTTCAGATGCCGATACTGCGGAATCTTCATCGCCATAGTCTGTCCATAATAATTTACCTGATGAATGCCTCCATCTACAATACAATAATTGCTGCCTTTGTTCACCTTCTGATCCACAATTGTCGTCAGATAGGCTCCGCAAAAAGCTGCCAGATATCGCCCCAATTCCAATGTGATTTTCTTTCGGAAACGAAGCAAAGGAAGAACTTCGCAAAATTCCTGTAGCAGTGTGAAATTTTCAGCAGTCTCTTCCTTCGGAAAATACTCCACGAAAAGTCCCGGACCGAATTCCAACACTTCTGCCTCAAATCCGCAGGATTCCTCCAACTCCAACAGTAATTGATCCAGATACTGTAATTCTTCTTTCAGCACCTTCATACGCTTTTTCTGGGTCCCTGAAAAGTACTGCAGACCCTTGAACATCAGAAATGGATATTGGGATCGATTGGAAATAATCTCCTTTACCAGCTTCTCATCCAGTCCAAACTGATTCCCGCTGCTGACCCGCAAAAGAACGGGTATTTTAACAAGAAACTCCCCAGCAGCCCGTTCAAGACACTCTAATTGCAGCATGGATTCCACTGTATAGGTGATCCGTTTCCCATGCCGTTCCACCACATCACGGATATCCTTCTCTTCCTTATTGACACCGGAAAGCACCACTTTTTCCATCGGCACACAGACCCGTTCACAAATCGCAAATTCACCTGGTGAACAGACTTCCAGATGATCTGCCTGCCTTGCTGCCGTTTCTGTCAGAAACGGATTTGCTTTCATCGCATAACAGATATCTGCGCATTCTCCCAAAAGCTTCTGCGCCGCCGTTATCCGTTCCCGGAAACTGTCCAGATCAAAGATATAGCAGGGCGTCCCATACTGTCTGACTGCCTCCCGATAAATACGTTCTTCCATATCTTAAGCCTCCATTCCATATTCCTGAAGCAATCGTTTCCGGTCGATTTTTCCATTCTTCGTTAAAGGAAGCCTGTCCACAGGAATATACCTGTTGGGCAGCATAAAAGCAGGCAGAAATTCTCTCAATTTTTTCTGTAACTGCCGCCTTTCAACTGCCCCTTCATAAAACGCCAGAATCTTACCGGCTTTGCTGTCATAGATACAACAAGTTCGGTTCACCTGCTCCATCTTCTCAATCGCACTTTCAATCTCACCCAACTCGATTCTGTGTCCCATATGCTTAATCTGGAAATCTTTTCTCGTTGAAAAACAAAGCTCCATCCTGTCATTATAACTTCCCAGATCACCGGTCCGGTAAATAAGCTCCATATACCAGGGATTCAATGGATTCTGCACAAACGCCTTCCTGGTCTGCTCCTTATTGTGATAATACCCAAGCGCCAAAGCCGTTCCCGAAACACAGATTTCCCCCATTTTTCCGGGTTCTGTTACCAACCCATTCTCCTCATCCAACAGAAACACCTTCTCATTCGGAAATGCCTGTCCGATCGGAAGCATCTCTCCCGGTTGAAAATCCCGGTCAACAATATAGTACGTACAGTTACAGGTAATCTCCGTAGGTCCGTACAGATTCACATACAATGCATCCGGAAGCGCCTGCCGCCACAGATTCAGATGCTTCACCGGCATCACTTCTCCGCTGAACATCACCTTATTCACCTTCTTTGGAATCTTATAATCAAATCCTTTCAATGTCGTGATGATACAAAGTGCCGATACCGCCCAGATCAATGTGGTCACTTCACGTTCACACAGAAAATCCAAAAGCTTCATCGGAAAGGAAAAATACTGTTTGGGTATAATCTGCATTGTTGCCCCACACTTCAAAGTTGAATAAATATCCTTCACCGAAACATCAAAATCCCAGGGCGCCTGATTCCCGATCACATCCTCCGAACAGATTCCAAAGAGATCAGTAAAGTATTCAATAAAATCAATTACACTCCGGTGACTGACTACAACTCCCTTCGGCACCCCCGTAGAACCAGAAGTAAAAATCCCATACAACGGATCAATATCAAGCGCCTGCTCCCGAATTCTTCCAAGCACCGCTTCCTCAATCTCTTCCTTCTCCAATTCTTCCAGCTCCAAAATCCGCTTTCCGAAACACAGTCCTTCCCTCTCCCTGCCATAGCTCTTCGAGGTCACCAAAACCTCCGCATCCAGCGTCTCTAAAATCTGTTCCAATCTGCCCTTAGGCTGTTTCGTATCCAACAACACATAAAAACACCCTGCATAAACAATCCCCATAAACAGACAAATCGCGTCAACCCCCTTCTCCATAAACACCGGAACCGGCTTCCCCGGCTCTAAAATCACCGCCAACGCCGATCCAATCCGCTTCGCCCGCTCCTCCAATTCCGCATACGTACAAGCCCCTTCCACATCCGCAAACGCCACCTTCTCCCCAAACCTTTCCCGCGCCTGCTCCAAATACTCCAAAACATTCCTGACTCTCATAATCCCCTCTTCCTCCAAACATATTCCCCAACTCTCAACTGATTATAACAGACAATTTTAAGAATAATCTGTGTTCTTTCTTACAAATTTATTACTTTCTCTCAACTCCAAACAATTTCCCATACTGAACGCCTCTCTTCACTTTCCCCCATCCCCCAACCACACTTAAATCCCAGGGCGGC
Source organism: uncultured Lachnospiraceae bacterium (assembly GCA_900539175.1). GTDB lineage: Bacteria > Bacillota > Clostridia > Lachnospirales > Lachnospiraceae > Novisyntrophococcus. The sequence continues at coordinate 18,472 of UQAW01000018.1, read as the reverse complement.
GCCACTGCATGTCCCCTCCGGCATCGGCAGTGCACACACGGGTCTGGGCATCTGCAGACCTTTTACGGGTTCTTATGGAAGTCAGCCGCGGCTTTACGGATGGAATCGGGTATGCCGGACCCGATTCCAAGGGGCACTGAAGTGCAAAATCATCAGATTTTGCGCTGAATTGCCCCGCTTCCGTAAAACCACGGCTGACTTCCATTAGAACCCGTTAAGGTCGAAGCCCGCCCAGACCCGTGTGCACTGCCGATGCCGGAGGGGTATGCAGTGGCAATCGCCCGTCCGTCCCCATTCACTGCATTTTCGTCAAAAACGCTCCCCACACTTCTTTGACGCAATGCATATAACCAGCTTTTTCTACATCCTCTCCATAAAGCAGATTCACTGACCCAATCTCTTTTCCATCCAACGTATAGACCGCTTTCCCCGCTCTCTCCCCCTTTTTAACGGGTGCCTTCACATGTTTCGGCACCTGTATCACTTTTTCAATCTGATCCAATGCCTTACCTTCTGTGTCAAGATAACGAAATTCACTCTCATATGTACAACTGACCCTCTTTTCTGTCCCCCCCTTCACTTCAATTCTATCCAGTCCGTCCTGATTCTGATTTTCATCCACATATAATTTACAGATACCAAACCCGTAATTAAGCATAGAAGCCGCATCCGAAAACCGCACCTTATAATCAGGGGCTCCCATCACCACCGCTAACATTCGAATGCCGTCCCGCTCTGCAACGGCAGAAACACAGTACTTGGCGGTACTTGTACTCCCTGTCTTCAATCCGATACAGCCTTCATAGCTGCGAACCAGTTTATTTGTGTTAGACAGTGTAAATGGTTTTGATCCCTGCCGCGTTACATGAGTGATATCTTCCATCCAGATAGAAGAATAATTTAAAATCTGAGGATAATGTGTGATCAACTCTCTGGACATCAAAGCCACATCATGTGCAGTTGTATAATGATTAGAAGAATCAGTAAGTCCACAGCAATCTTCAAAATTCGTATGCTCCATTCCCAGTTCTTTTGCCCGTGCATTCATCCGTGAGACAAACTCCGGTTCACTCCCCGCAATATGCTCTGCCATCGTCACGGAAGCATCATTCCCCGACGCTATGACAATACACTTAATCAAAGTTTCTACTGACTGTTGCTCCCCTTCTTCCAGAAACACCTGAGAACCACCCATACTTTTGGCATGGGCACTGGTCGTCACCTGGTCAGTCAGTTCCAGCGTTCCTTTCTCCAACTCATCAAAAATCAAAATTAATGTCATGATTTTCGTGATACTGGCAGGACTTCTCTGCTCGTCTGCATTTTTCTCATAGAGAATCTGCCCTGTACTGGATTCCATCAGAACCACACTTGGCGATGCCAGTTCCAGATCCGCCCGAACCTCCATACATTGAGACGGAATTATCAACACCAGCGTCAGTAATACAATCAGGAACTTTTTCATGTTCACTCCATATACCTTCGTTCTATCTCATTTTATGATTGCAATAAAAAAAACATGATAACAAAACCACAGGAAACAAACAATTATGGCGGAGCAGGTTCAATAACTTCGAACCTGCTCCGCCATAATAATTCCTGACTTTTCGCAGTTTATCTAATTCAAACTTAAAAAATGTCGGTCACCCTTCTTATCGTGTCGTCAGACTCTGGATATTATCAAGGAAATTACCGATTCTTTCCGGCATGTACTCTTTTTTGGCAATCATAATATGTACCACCAGATCGGTAACCGCTACCAGATAGATGGCTGGCAGAAGCCGGACTCCAACCGCAAAAGGCACCTGTTCTGTGAACCAGGCCACTCCTCTTTGTAAAAATTGAAACATAATAATTGTATAGAATCCCCATGCAATTGTACTTTCCAGACACAAAATACCACGATAATTAAAAGGCTTATCCGTATAATCCCACCAGACTTGTCCGAAAAGATACTGCATAAGACGGGCTGTCAAAAATTCAAAGACAGTTGCCACCAGACTTCCGACAAAATAAGTCAAAACAAGATTATGGCTGATCGGACGCAGCAGGAAATACACCATCAATGCACCAAATCCGTAGATCGGACAGAATGGTCCGTACATAAAACCACGGTTTGTAATCTTTTTATTGCAAATAGACATATAAATAGACTCCACAAGCCATCCCATCATACAGTAACACACAAACCAGAACAGCACATGATAGATATCTGTTCCGAATAATGCTATTGTCTTTGTCAACATATATAAGGTTTCCTCCCTTTTATTTTTCTGCCGTATTGTAAGATACACAAATCAGTACTTCTTTTTGGATGCGCTAATCATATCATACTTTCCTTTGCTTCGCTACTGAATTCTCCTGATATTAAGAATTATTAAAAGAATCTTCACTTTTTTACAGCAACGGTGCTATCAGTCTAAGAATACTCTGTGCAGCACGAACAGCAATATTACGATTCCGACAGAATTCCAGGGTGATTTCCCTGGAGACTTCAAGGGTATCCAGAAAGTCCTGCTTTACCTGATCCACAGATCTTGTCTGATACATCCAGACACCGCACTCAAAATGAAGATACAAACTCCGGTAATCCAGATTAATCGTACCAACCACCGCAATTTTATCATCACTGACAAAGCTTTTCGAATGAAGAAACCCAGGAGAATATTGGTAAATGCGGACTCCCGCATCCAGTAATTCTTCATAATAAGACTGCGTCAATAAAAATACCATTTTTTTATCCGGAATACCCGGCGTCATAATCCGGACATCCACGCCGCGCTTTGCACTGAGACAGAGCGCTTTCATCGTCTCATTATCAACAATCAGATATGGCGTAAAAATATACAGATAATCCTTTGCCTGACTGATGATATTCAGATATACATGTTCACCCACAGTCTCATCATCCATAGGAATATCACCGTATGGCTGCACAAATCCATCTTTCTCAAAGGTTTCCAGATGATACTTGTGGGGACGAAATGTTTCAAAATCACAATCCATTCTGGTAATCACAGACCACATTCTAAGAAACATGACCGTAAAGTTCCATACTGCCTCACCATGAAGATAAACCCCTGAGTCCTTCCAGTGTCCGAATCTTTCTTTTTGATTAATATATTCATCCGCCAGATTAATTCCTCCGGTAAATGCCGTATGACCATCAATCACCATAATCTTTCTGTGATCCCGGTTATTCAAAACGATATTTAATAATGGTCTTACGGTATTAAAAGCTGCACACTTAATTCCTTTTGCCTGCAAATCTTTATAAAATTTAGGGGGCATTGTAGTAATGCATCCAAAATCATCATAAATCAGACGGATATCTACACCTTCAGCAGCCTTCTTCTCCAGAATTTCCCGTATCGTATCCCACATATAGCCGTCTGCAATGATGAAATATTCCATAAAAATATAATGTTCTGCCTTTTTCAGTTCTTCCAGATATTTTTCAAACCAGTCCTCTCCCACCGGGTAATACTCTGTAATCGTATTCTGATACACCGGCGAGTCTGCATAATCTCTCAGATAAACAGACTGATTAGATGCCATCTTACTGCTGCGTCTCAGAGCCCTGCGGTCTTCCTTCTTTTCTTCCAGAATACTCCCCTGCATCCGCAAGACCCGTTCATACTCATGACAAAAACGTCTGGCGATTCTGGATTTTCCCATGCCAAAATATAGAATAATTCCGATAATCGGAAATGTCAGAATCACTATGGTCCAGATTAACTTATAGGAAGGATTAATCCTCTGATTTACCAGCCATAAGACCGTGATAAATGCAATGACACGAATTGCCACATTAAAATATATAGATCTGTCATTCAGGAAATATCCAATTCCCACGAACCACATAAGCTGGAGGAATAAAACCAGAGCAACCAGAACCACCCTGTTCGACATGAAACGAAATAATTTCTTCATCTTTCACCTACTTCTCTATCAATATGTAAACTGCATCTTGTCAAAAGCAAACTCCGCCGCATAATCGCCCGAATTTCAGAGACGACAAGAGGCTGCCACAAAACTTGCGGCAGCCTCAAAATCAGCACATTAATTATATTTACGCTTTCTAGCAGCTTCAGATTTCTTTTTACGACGAACGCTTGGTTTCTCGTAATGCTCTCTCTTGCGGATTTCCTGCTGAATGCCTGCTTTCGCACAGCTACGCTTAAATCTGCGTAAAGCGCTATCCAACGTCTCGTTTTCTTTAACGATTACATTTGACATAGACTCACACCTAACCTCCCTCCAGTTGTAGATTGTGCTTAAATACAACTGTTTGGGTATTTTTTTGCACTAGAATTATTATATCAGATTTTTTTCGTTCGTCAACTATTTTTCCAATATTTGTTCAGAAATTTTAATTTTATTTTATCTGACTTTCCAGAACCTCTGCTGCCTTTCCAATTGCTTCATCAATTTTGGATGGGTCTTTACCGCCGGCCTGCGCCATATTCGGACGTCCGCCGCCGCCGCCTCCGACAACAGCTGCAATTGCTTTGATCAGATTTCCTGCGTGGGCTCCCATCTTCTGCGCACCATCGGTTACCATGGACAGAAGGCTGACCTTTCCGCCTTTTGCTGATGCCAGCACTACAACACCTTCTCCCAACTTCTCCTTCAACTGATCACCCAGATCACGAAGCCCGTTCATATCAACCTCCGGTACGGAAACTGCCAACAGCTTCACACCCTTGATTTCCTGAACTTTATTCATTACATCTCCAAGAGAGTTCTGAGCCATCTTGCTCTTCAGTGACTCGTTCTCACTATGCAGACTCTTCAGCTCCACCTGCAGATGTGCAATCTTTTCTGTCACTTCCGAAGGACTGCATTTCAATTCCTTTGCAGCGCGTGCAAGGGCTGTTTCCTGCTCCTTGTAGTATGCAAGAACGCCGCTTCCTGTCAGCGCCTCGATACGGCGGACACCTGCGGCAACGCCGGATTCTGATACAATCTTAAAGAGCATGATTTCTCTGGTGTTATGAACATGAGTACCTCCACAGAGTTCTCTGGAAAAATCTCCCATAGATACCACGCGCACACTGTCGCCGTACTTTTCGCCGAACAGCGCCATAGCACCGGATTTCTTTGCATCCTCAATGTTCATGATATCTGTACGGACTTCCAGCTGTGCCTGAATTTCCTGATTCACCAAATCTTCTGCCTTCTGCAGCTCTTCTGCCGTCATTGCAGCAAAATGCGAAAAGTCAAAACGCAGTCTGGTAGGTGTTACCAGAGACCCCTTCTGCTCCACATGACTGCCAAGAATGGTCTTTAAAGCTTTCTGCAGCAGGTGCGTAGCACTATGATTCTTCTCCGTTGACTTTCTGGCATCTGTGGAAACTTCCAGTGTTACGTCTTCCCCTACAGAAATCATACCGGTGGTCATAACTCCCACATGACCGTATTTGCCGCCGCGCAGTTTCACCGTCTCTTCCACTTCGAAGGTTCCATGATTGGTACGGATTATTCCGCAGTCACCAATCTGCCCACCCATCGTCGCATAAAATGGAGTCTGCTCAACGATAATAGTACCCTTCTGACCTTCCATCAACGCATCGACCAATTCCGTTTCTGTGGTCAGAACCGTAACTTTTGACTCATAGGAAAGATGATCATAACCCATGAACTCCGTGGTAATCGCCGGGTCAATCTGATCGTAAACAGTAGCATCTGCCCCCATGTAATTGCTTACTTCCCGTGCCTCTCTTGCTCTGACGCGCTGCTCTTCCATCGCTTTCTGGAAACCATCTTCGTCTATCTGATATCCCTTTTCCTCCAGTATCTCTCTGGTCAGATCCATCGGGAATCCATACGTATCATATAATTTAAATGCATCTTCACCGCCTAAAACTTTGACCCCGTCTTTTTCCATCTTCTCTTCCAGGTCGGAAAGAATCTTAAGCCCCTGATCGATAGTCTTATTGAACTGATTTTCCTCATTGTTCAATACATTGAAGATAAACTCTTTCTTTTCTTCCAGTTCCGGATATCCATCCTTGCTTCCTTCAATCACAGATGCGCTTAAATCTGCCAGAAATCTGTGATCAATGCCCAGAAGTCTTCCATGACGGGCAGCACGGCGGATCAGGCGGCGCAGCACATATCCCCTTCCCTCATTGGTGGGCATAATACCGTCAGAGATCATGAAAGTCGAGGAACGGATATGGTCGGTAATCAGACGGATGGATACATCCGTTTCGTGATCTTCACCGTAAGTAACACCTGCCACCTCGCAAACCTTGTTGCGTAAAGCCTGCACAGTATCCACATCGAAGATGGAATCTACGTCCTGTACAACCACTGCCAGACGTTCCAGTCCCATACCGGTATCAATATTTTTATGCTCCAGTTCCGTATAATGCCCCTCTCCGTCATTGTCAAACTGGGTAAATACATTGTTCCATACTTCCATATAGCGATCGCATTCACAACCCACCGTACAATCCGGTTTTCCGCAGCCGTACTTCTCTCCGCGGTCGTAGTAAATCTCCGAACATGGTCCGCATGGTCCCGAACCATGCTCCCAGAAATTGTCCTCTTTTCCAAAACGGAAGATACGCTCTGGTGCAATTCCGATTTCTTTGTTCCAGATTTCAAATGCCTCATCGTCATCCACATAGACTGACGGATACAGACGATCGGGATCCAGTCCAACCACCTGTGTCAGAAACTCCCAGGACCAGCTGATTGCTTCATGTTTAAAATAATCGCCGAAAGAGAAATTTCCCAACATTTCAAAGAATGTACCGTGACGTGCGGTCTTTCCCACATTCTCAATATCGCCGGTACGAATACACTTCTGACAGGTTGTCACGCGGGTACGCGGCGGAATCTCCGCACCTGTAAAGTAAGGTTTCAGCGGTGCCATACCGGAGTTAATTAACAATAAACTTTTATCATTCTGCGGCACAAGAGAAAAACTCTTAAGTGCCAGATGTCCTTTACTTTCGAAAAATTCCAGAAACATTCTTCGAAGTTCGTTTACGCCATATTTCTTCACGACTCTTCCTCCTACTTAGACTATATTTCATCATATCACAAGTCATTACTTCACGCAAATTTTTTTATATTTCTTTTTGCCTCTGCGGATGATGATTCCCTCTTCGCCAATCGCACTCTTCAACACGATATGCTTAATATCTGTAATCTTTTCTCCATCCACCGTAACACCGCCCTGCTCGATGGCACGTCTGCCTTCATTTCTGGTTCCTACCAGCTCTGCCTTCTGAAGAAGAGAGATCAGGTCAATTCCATCGTCCTTAAAATCCTCATCACCAAGCTCTGTTGTCGGCATGTGCTCGGAATCCCCGCCGCCTGCAAACAGTGCCTTTGCTCCTGCCTCTGCCTTCTTTGCCTCTTCCTCACCGTGTACCAGTGCTGTCAGCTCATAGGCCAGAATTTCTTTTGCTTTATTCAACTGACTGCCTTCCCACTGATCCATCTCATTAATCTGCTCAAGAGGCAGGAAGGTCAGCATACGGAGACATTTCAACACATCGGCATCTCCCACATTTCTCCAGTACTGGTAGAAATCAAACGGAGAAGTCTTATTGGGATCCAGCCATACAGCACCGGACTGGGTCTTACCCATCTTCTTACCCTCAGAATTTAAAAGCAGGGTAATCGTCATGGCATAAGCGTCTTTTCCCAGCTTTCTCCGGATCAGTTCCGTACCTCCCAGCATATTACTCCACTGGTCATCACCGCCGAACTGCATATTACATCCATAATTCTGGAATAACTGATAGAAATCAAAACTCTGCATGATCATATAATTGAATTCCAGGAAGCTTAATCCTTTTTCCATACGCTGCTTGTAGCACTCGGCCGTGAGCATACGATTTACAGAAAAATGCGGTCCGATATCCCGCAGAAATTCAATATAATTCAGGTTTGTCAACCATTCTGCATTGTTGACCATCAAGGCCTTACCGTCTGAAAAGTCAATAAAACGGCTCATCTGCTTCTTGAAGCATTCACAGTTATGCGCAATAGTATCCACGGTCATCATCTGACGCATATCGCTTCTGCCGGAAGGATCTCCCACCATACCGGTTCCTCCCCCGATCAGGGCAATTGGTTTGTTGCCCGCCATCTGAAGTCGTTTCATCAGACAGAGTGCCATAAAGTGTCCTACGTGAAGGCTGTCAGCAGTAGGATCAAAACCGATATAGAATACAGCTTTTCCGTTGTTTACAAGTTCCTTAATTTCTTCTTCATCCGTGACCTGCGCGATCAATCCGCGGGCCTGCAGTTCTTCATAAACTGTCATTGGTGTTCCTCCTCAAATTTTCAATTCTTTTAAAATGATTCCTATAAGATAAACAAAAAATCGGGGGTTTTATCATACAGGAGATACAAGTTTCCAATATGACAAAAAAGCTTCCGTCCTGTATATAGGACGAAAGCCATACTTTCGTGTTACCACCCAACTTCATGACTGTTTCACAGCAGTCATCTCAATGAGTACATCGGTAATTACAGCTCCATCCGGTTAACTGTACAAATCACCTGATACCCTAACGGTTATAACGTCCGTCACCACGTCGCAGCCTACCAGATTCCCAAATCTTCATCACCCTCTGGTGCATAGATTTCTCCGGCTCGTTCGGTGCGCAGCTCTAAGAGGTATTCACAAAAAGTTCCACGTGCGCCTCTCATCAACCGGCAGCTTTCTGTACGTTTATCCTGATTGCTACTTGTTCTTTTCTTTGCCTTTTCCTATAATTGCAAGTATACAAAAGGATTTTTTGTTTGTCAACCCTCTTTTTACGGCTGCACTCCCGGATCATCCAGCAGATCCTGCCCATCTGCCGCAGTGGTTGCAAGCTGGTCACACCGCTCATTCATCGCATGCCCGTCATGTCCCTTTACCCAGTGAAAATGTACCTGGTGGGGTTTTGTTGCCTTTAACAGACGCTGCCAGAGTTCCACATTCTTTACCGGCTCATTCTTTCCACGTCTCCACCCTTTTCTGATCCAACCATCAATCCAATGCTGGTTAAATGCATCCGTCAGATATTTGGAATCCGAATAAAGTTCTACTACACAGGGGCGGGTCAAGGCTTCCAGTCCAACGATTGCCGCCATCAGTTCCATTCTGTTATTCGTGGTTTTCTTATACCCCTGGGAAAATTCCCGCTCGTGTAAAACTCCCTTGCTGTCGGTATAATGAAGCACACAGCCATAGCCGCCCGGGCCATCCGGATTTCCTCTGGCTGCCCCATCTGTATAAATCTCTACCTTCATATCCTGTTCACACCCTTCCATATTCCTGTATCCTCGAAATCCTTCGCAGCCTGCCTTGCCTCTGAAACAATCTGCTTGTCATACCCAATCATTTCCAACAAAGCGATCGCATTCCGGCTGGTGGCTCTCCCCGATTTCAGCAGATAATTAAACTTCACATCATCCTCACTGATTTCTTCCTCAAAGTGGTAATTTTCATAAAATCCTTCCAGTATATAAGACAATTCAATGTCGTGAGTGGCAGCAAAAGCCAGCACATGACTCTGATTCAGTGCATGAAGAATTCTTGAAGAAGCTGCAATCCGTTCAATCGTATTCGTTCCGCGCAGAACCTCATCTACAATACACAGAAGCGGTGCGCCCTTTGCGGCTTCATCTAAAATTCTTTTAATCGACTTAATCTCTACAATATAATAGCTTTCACCGCCCTACAGATCATCCCGAAGTGCCATAGAAGTCATCACCTTGACCATATCAGCCCGATATTCAGAAGCTGTACAGGTATAGATGGTCTGAGAAAGAATTGCATTTACAGCAATATTTTTCAAAAATGTAGACTTTCCCGATGCATTGGACCCAGTAACCAACGTGCCTCCCGAAACTGAGATACTGTTCGCCACGGGTTCTGAAATAAGCGGATGATATAAATTCTTTACTTCCATCGATACCGGTGAATGTTTCCCAAATTCCGGGACTGCATAAAAAGGCAGATATGCACGGAACGATGCCACAGCAATTGCACTGTCCAGAATACCAATCTGCTCTATCAGTTCTTCAATCTCCTTCTGATGTCCGTCATACTCCTTCAAAGCTCCATAAAACTCAATGAAATCCAACAGAAAGAAACTATTGAGATAAGATGTCAGGACACTTAAGGCATCATCAACTCCTTTAGAATTTGCCAGCAGCCTCGCCTTCTTCCGGATTCCTTTCATCGCTGCAACATCCTTCTCAATCGTACGCAGATAGCCGTCCAATTCTGGTATCTTCCGCTTTTTCAGTGCGTCCGCTGCCTGAAGTACACGTAAGATACAGGTCAGACACTTAAAATAAGGCTCAATCGCCGCACTGTCTTTATAGTGAGTGGTAACATTCAAAACCGTCATACCAAGGAAAAATCCCACCCCCGCCAGAGGATTTAAGAACATGGTGACAATTGCCGCCACAGACAAACCTGCCTGAACAAAATACTTTGTCCGCCTCTTTCGCTCCACCTGATTCATGCGGTAAATATAATCGGTAATGGATAAGTCCTTAATCTTACCAATCTTCGCCAGTATCAGCTGCATCTCCACCCGTTCTTTCTCATGATGCCGGAAATATTCTGTCAGCCGTTCCCGTTCTTCCAGAGTTTCCCGGTCAAATCTTGGAAGGCGGAGCATCGCATACAGATAATCTTCTCCGCAGGAAGACATGGTATGGTTCATCAACATAAAGATTCTTTCCATATCCAAATCATTCCAGGTAGTATCATCAATATAAAAACGATCTCCCTGTATCCGTTTCCCATATTTTGCGATACTGTCCAGCTCCTCATAACTGTACTCACGGTCGGGAACCGAACCCCAGTCTTTCTTGATCCGGTTCAGCAGATATCGCTTCCCTGCGCGGTTATTCTGTACCATAACCAAAATTGCTGCCCCCAAAAGTACCAGAAATAAGGCTATGGTCATTATTGTTTCTGTGTTCACTTCTTCTGCCTCCTGTCTGCTGTGATTCCATACTACAGAAATCTGCAGCATCTGTTTCCTATCAGTATTCTTTTTTTCCTGTCTGCCCCTTGTTCTGTGTTTCTTCCACCTTCTCGTCTTCTTCCATATGTTCCATCAGATTCTGGTATTCCTGACGGATCCGCTGCCTGGCGCTTTCATGAAATTTTCGGAGCTTGTCCTCGAAGTAAGCGTTGATCTCAGCACCGATCAATATGATGTACATGCAGAAATACATCCACAGCATCACAAGAACGATCGTGGTAAGGCTGCCGTACATATTGGTAAATCCCGGAAATACATCCAGATAAAGAGAGAATCCCAGAGAAAAAATTGCCCAGGCAACAGAGGATATCATAGCCCCTGGAAGCTGGCTTCGAAAAGATGCCTTACGGTTTGGAATAAACTTATACAAAAGCAGAAACACCACCATCAGTCCGATAATCATAATCATCGTACGCATACTGAGTACAAAAGAAGTCACCTTTGCCAGCACCGGCACATGCTTTGCCAGTGCCTTCTGTATGGTATTACCAAATACCATCAGAACCAATGAGGCGATAACAGCTACGATGACAATCAGGGTGTAACATGCCGCACGGATTCTCCCTGCAACATAATTACGCGTCTCATCCACATGATAGACACTGTTAAATCCATTGGTCAATGCGTTGATTCCTTTTCCGGCAGACCAAAGAGTTGCAACCGCAGACAAGGGTACTGCCGCCGAAGATTTCTCATATACTTCCGAAATAATTTCCATCGCCAGACTCCTGAATTCCTCAGGGATTACCTGCATTACAGAGTCCCTTACCATTCCCTCTGTGATAAATGTAAACTGCACCAATGTCATCAGAAGCATCAGACACGGAATAATAGACAGCAAAATAAAGTAGGCCGCCTGCGCTGCAAACGCCCCCACATGATCCTCATTCAGCCTGTTCATAAATCCTTCCATATCACTGATCAGTTTCCGCATCGACTGCTCCTTCAACGTCTTTTTCCAATTCTAAATCTCCATCTGTCAATACCCAAAATATAAGACAGCATATCACAAAATCCCGTACAGGTCAATTTCCGCATAAAAATAATACAGAATCTCCTGCCAGTTCTTCCCCTGCATTGCCAATTGATTGGCACCATTCTGGCTCATGCCTACACCATGCCCATAACCGCCTCCATCGAACTGATAACCCGATACCTGCCCGTCTTCATAGACGGGAGTACAGGTAAAATAGGCGCTTGGCATCAGATTCATATCCTTCACAACAGTCCCATCCTGTCTTGTGACAGGGATTCCTTTTGTGGAAAACAACTGACGAATCTTATACTCACTGCTTATGATCCTTTCCCCGTCCGTTCCCACCAGCTTCAATTCCTCCACGGCTCCGCCTCCGCTCTTTTTCAACACCATGATTGCCTGAAGAGAACCAATTCCATATTTTGCAATCCGCTCATTCAGATAACTGACAGGAAGCGTCACACTCCAGCGAAACCAAGGTTCAGAACTTTCCAGATTTCCGCTATTTACACATTGCAGATATTTTTCAGGTTCTTCTGCCCATACCTCATTGGTGCTGGTGGAACCGGATGAGGTGGAGAAAAAATAGGCTGTGATTGGTTCACCGTCACACATCATGATCTGACCCGCCGTTGCTTCCACTGCTGCATCTGTAGTCGGCTGCCTTGCAATATTATTATAGACCTGAAAGGATACGCTATCATCTACGTCCGCATGAAATTTTGCCAGAGCGCCTTCCTGCATCTGCTTCCATGCATACGTTCTGGCACAGACTGCCTGCGCTTTCAATGCTTCTGTTTCATAAGATGCAGGCATCTCACTGGGCACGACTACTCTCAGATAAGATTCCAGATCCAGTACATTGATAAGCAGCAGCCCCTCACCGGAGCGGTAAATCTCCATTCTTCCCTCATAAGTCGGTTCTCCCTGTGCACGGCTGAAGGAAGTTACAGTAAATCCTGCCTGCTCATCCTCCGGAATCAGACTCAAACATCCTTCCCCGTCAAAAAGATTGCTGGCAGGATCAACAGAAAGCGTCTCTCCTGCCTGGAAACTATGTAGCCCGTCTGCTGACTTCGTATTACTGTTGCACACAAGCGTAATGGCCTTATGATATTCTCCGGCAAAATCCTGTGTTTTAATCAACACTCTGATCTTCTTTTTTTCATTAGGCGCTTCTGCAGCATCATCCGCAGTATTGTTCACATCACCGTTGGAAGAAGGCTGCGCCCGATCGATATCCTCTGGTAGCTCTTCCGCATCTGTATTTAACTTTTCCGGAACCTGAAAAACCGAATCTCCGGAATTCTCATGCGCTAACTCTGAACCTCCGGCACCAAAGTCCATCTGCGGCGCATCCACGGGAAGCTTTGTACCGGTCGCCGCTGTACTTTTTTTATGACTATCTGCTGTATAGACCAAACCGGCCATACATAATAATAACAGTATGATGTTCATCCATTTTCTCTTCATACTCTATTATATGTATGACCGGCATATCCGATACTATATCAAATCACATCAAATTGATAGATCGTTGTACTATCATATTTTTCCCCAACTCTCAATACCGGGGATGGGAATTCAGGTGTGTTGACAGCATTGGGATAAAATTGAGATTCCAAGCAGAATCCGCTTCTCTTCTGATAAACAGCACTGGATTTTCCTGCCTGATTTCCAATAAAGTTTCCAGCATAAAACTGAACTCCCACACAATCTGTATAAGCCCGCATCCGGATTCCGCTCTTCTTGCTGTAAGCCACAGCCATCTCTTCCACTCCGTCACCTTTGCGGTTCAATACGTAATTATGATCATAGCCGCCGGTAAATTCTAACTGCTCAAAAGCCGCTCCGATTTCCTCTCCAATCGTTTTTTCCGCTGTGAAATCCATCGGTGTTCCGGCTACCGGAGCAATTTCACCTGTCGGGATTGATTTCGAATCAATAACTGGGGTATAGTAATCTGCATGAATCGTAAGAACCTGCTCTTCCACATTTTCCCCACTGTCTTGTCCGTCCAGATTAAAGTAGCTGTGGTGAGTCATATTCACAACCGTATCCTGGTCACAGATTCCCTCATAGTGAATCTCTACCCCATTCTCTTCCGTCAGCGTATAAGTAACCGACAGATCCAGATTCCCAGGAAAACCCTGATCCTTGTCCGGACTCAAGATATGTAACTTGATTGACTGGTCCGTCACATCGGCAACTTCCCAGACTCTCTTTTCATATCCATCCGGATTACTGTGCAGATTATTCTCATTCTCATTTGCAGCCAATTGATAGGTCACATCATTTAAAGTAAAAGAAGCATTGGCAATCCGATTACCGCTTCGTCCGATCACTGCCCCAAAAAAGCAGATACCTTTTACATAATCCTCTACATCATCATAGCCCAGCACTACATCTTTCATAACACCATCTCTATCCGGAACTTTCACAGAAACCAAAAGCGCACCAAAATCAGAAACACTGATTTCTGCACCCTTATTATTTTTCAATGTGTATAAAGTTGCCTGTTGTCCCCCCGGTGTTACCCCAAATTCCCTTTTTGTCATGATATCCTTTCTCCTTTTAAATGTTTCCAGGCGATTGCAAAGTTCTCACCAATCTCTAAACCGGCTCCCGTAAGGTTTCGCAATCATCTGCCTGTATTATAAAAGGAGCTGCTGCGTATACCGCAACGGCTCCTCTTTTTCTTTTGTAACCCCGAAATGCCGTTTCCTATATTTTGACTCCTAGCCAAAGCTAGGTGGGCAGCCGCAGTACGCTGTATCTGCCTTCCACTGACATCTGTTTCCAGGGTGGCTTGGCATCCACAGGACGATATAAGCATCCCGTTTAAAGTAAATGTAGGTTCAAAATAATAGGAGCATCGCACATTCCAGGAAATTACTTTTTTCACTATTTTTCTATCAAATATGACCTTTCTCTTGTCTTAGATTATACCCTTATTTAACGACTTTTTCAAGTATAAGTTTCAGATAATGATGCAAATCATACCGCCTTTGCTGTCATTTACAATTTTCTGCATGGAATCCTGTAATTTCACCTGACTTTCTTCGGTAATCTGTGCAATTTTCGTCTTAATTCCATCCTCTACTAATTGTTCCACCGATTTGCCGAATATATTCGTATTCCAAATACCTTCTTCTTGTTTTGCACTTTCTTTGATAAATGCAATCAAATCCTTTGCCTGCTCCTCGCTGCCTACAATCGGAGCAATCTCTGTCTCAATATTTGCCTTGATCATATGAATGGATGGACTGGTTGATTTTATCTTCACACCGAATTTATTGCCCTGCCGAATCACCATCGGCTCCTCCATGGTAATTTCC
This sequence comes from uncultured Lachnospiraceae bacterium, assembly GCA_900539175.1. Taxonomy (GTDB): domain Bacteria; phylum Bacillota; class Clostridia; order Lachnospirales; family Lachnospiraceae; genus Novisyntrophococcus. Next base: position 3,137 of record UQAW01000018.1, on the reverse strand, counting down.
TCTTTTTCAGGTATGACAACGCCATAACCACATCCACGTACAGATTCCAAAGCATTCTGTACCTTCACATATTCTTCTTTCATCTGCGCCAGATCCTTAAGCGTATGCATCAGATCATACTCGCCTTCGATAGAGACTCCCGTCAATTCACTCATCATTTCGTAATAATATTTTTCTTTCATATCAATCCGTACCTTCACCACACCGGATGCCAGATCCAGATTGGTCAAAGTACTTTCTTTGACATACTCACTTTCCAACTGTACTGCCGTACGTGTCACATCCCGTATATACTGGATCTGCCCCGTCATTTCCTTGACTTTTTCCACCAACTGCTTCTTCAGCGGATTGGAAAGGGGCAGTAACTCTACCCATTTGGGTATGTAAAATTCTACCTGCCGAACAGGAAATTCATACAGAATATGTTCCAGAATCTTAATAATATCGTCTTTTCTTAACTGATCACAATTCACAGGAATACAGTCCGCCTGGTATTTCTTACTGATCTCCTGTGACAATTTCACTGCCTCCTCGCCATAGGGCTTTACCGTATTCAGCAGGATCAAATACGGCTTTCCCTGCTGTTTTAACTCTGTCACGGTTCGTTCCTCGGCTCCCAGATAATTTTCTCTCGGAATCTCCCCGATAGAACCGTCCGTTGTCACGAGTATTCCTATCGTAGAGTGTTCTGAAATAACCCGCTTCGTCCCTACTTCAGCAGCTTGCCGGAAAGGAACTGCTTCCTCAAACCAGGGGGTCTTTACCATCCGCTCTTTCTCGTTTTCCATATTCCCTAAAGCATCCGGAACCAGAAAACCAACACAGTCAATCAGTCGTAGTTTTACCTTAACATCTTCCCCAAGAACTACATCCATGGCCTCTTTCGGTATAAACTTCGGTTCTACCGTTGTTATCATCTTCCCTGAACCACTCTGGGGAAGCTGATCTCTGATCTCTGACTGCGCCCGCTCCTCCATTGCCGGAAGCGCCAACACTTCCAGAAATCTTCGGACAAATGTAGACTTTCCGGTTCTTACCGGACCTACAACCCCAACCAGAAACTGTCCATTGGTGCGGGCTTGTATATCTTTGTAAACAGCAAATGCATCCATTCTATATCCCTGTCCTTTCACCTATACTGCTACACTATATGCGTATTTCCGCCCTTTTATACGAAAGAATTAAAATAATTCTGTAAAAATAAAAAAACAAACGGTCGTATAGGCAAAAGCAATGCCAAAAGGGCATCAGACTTCTGTCTGATGCCCACTGTTCCTTATACACCTGTATATTTTGCTGCAAGCTCTTTTACTCTGTCTGCATGCTTTGCATACCACTCTTCATATGTCAATCCTGCATCAGAAATCTCTTGTCCCAGTTCTTTCAGAAACATTGGGATCTCCGTCTCCAAAATCGTACCAATCTGTTCGCCAAACCGTTCGTTTCCTTCCTCATCTTCTCCATTTACGGTAAGCACGAAAGCTGATTGCGGCTTACCATCTACCTTTTTCACACCACCCCGGAAACCAATCTGACCAATCTGATGGGTTCCGCAAGAAGACGGACAGCCGGAAATATGAATCTGCGGCAGCACTCCATCGGCAAATCCCCACGTTCTGGATGCTGCTACCAGATCTGCCATCAATTTCTGTGAATCTCTGACTCCCACCTGACAGATGGAGGCCCCAATACATGCAACAGATGCCTCAAATACCGTCTGTGCTCCGTCATCGGTAATCTCCAGTATCCTTTTTGCTTCACTGCCCGTACAGTTTACAATATATACGGATTCATCCGGTGTAAGACGAAGTTCCACCTGATCCATATCCTGAATCACATCATAAATTTCTCTCAACTTCTCCGGTTTTGGACATCCACCGATAGGATGATATTTTACAGCATAAAGTCCGTTCTGTTTCTGCTCAACAACTCTCCCATCCTCTACACATACACCATCACCGGATTTTGTTACTGCATCTTCCTTTACCTGAATCTTTAGATTCTCTTCTCCCTGTAAAGCCGCTTCTGCCTTCTTTGCAAATTCCTCCGCATACTTGTCCCCCAGAACATCCTGCATATATCTGGTTCTCGCCTTGGCACGGCTTTCATAATTGCCGTATGTGACAAACATATCCACCATGGCTTTGATATAATAAAGAATCTCGCTTCCTTCCACTGCCTCTGCTACCAGCACACCCATCTTCGGATTATTCCCAAGACCACCTGCACTGTAGACATCAAATCTGCCGTCTTCCCGTGCAACAAATCCCAGATCCCGGAAGGTAGCATGTGTAACATTTGCCGGAGAATTTGAAAAACATACCTTCAATTTTCGGGGAAGTTTTACAGCCTTAATAAAGCCCATCAGATATTCTGCCGCTGCCTCTGCATAGGGCGCAACATCAAAATATTCTCCTTTTTCCAAACCTGTCAGCGGCGAAACCATAACATTTCTCGGAAAATCACCGCCGCCGCCCCGGGTAATAATTCCATAGTCCAGTGCAGCTACTGCAAGATCACACACTGCATCTGCATTCAGATTATGCAGTTGGATCGTCTGACATGTGGTGAAATGAACCTTATCAATCTTATATTTCTCAATTCCATTTACGATAAAGCCCAATTTCTCTTTACTGATCCGCCCACCCGGAAGGCGCAGCCTCAACATACTGGATTTGCCGCCTCTCTGGGCATAACTGCCAAATCCGCCGGAAAAACCTTTATACTCCTGTATGGTGACCTCTCCCGCATAAAACTGTCGGGTCACTTTTTCAAACTCATCATAATCTTTTTTCCATTCCCCTGTCTGCATCTTTTCCTCCTTTTATTAACCTGATATTTATAGTATAGCCGTCTACCTCAAAAAATCAATCCACTTTCTCTATCTTTTCAAAAAAATTCTGAGTCTGCAGTCAAAATAAGAAACTTGCACTAAAAACAGCATTATTATGAAAAAACTAACGCAAAAAAGCCTGAAATCATCAGGCTTTTTAAACAGGGGATGAGAGAATCGAACTCCCGCTAAAAGTTTTGGAGACTTCTGTCATACCATTTGACCAATCCCCTATATTATAGAAAATATATACCTTCAAAACCACACACAGATTATAACATCTTTCTACCTTTTTGTAAACACC
>UQAW01000017.1 GCA_900539175.1 uncultured Lachnospiraceae bacterium | reverse complement strand
TGCGCTCCTCATGGCCGCTGTACGGGACTTTCATAGTAAACGGACATGTCTGCTGACGCAGACATCACCATCCATGAAAGTCGATTGCTCCGCACCTTGTGCTCCCGCAATCGCCGCCAGTATTCGTAATCCGGACTATCGTCCTCCTTACTCATACTGGCTTGCCCGTCCAATATCCATGTCCCTGCGCGTGCAAGCACGCTCCGGGTCATGGCTGCTGTACGGGACTTTCATAGTAAATATACAAATTGGAAAGAGTAAGATTGTGCATTTCTATGAAATTAAACGTTTTACTTGTGAAAATATTGACATATTGTTGTGAAAGTGATATAAAGTAGTTGAGAGCATTGGTAATTACGTTGAAGAACGGGTGGTTTTTGCTGACGTAATTATTTTTTTATTCAAAAACGGTTAAACGTTTAATGAAAGCTCTGGGCAAAACAAAAATTACGGTAAGTAATTTTCAGGAAAGGAGAGAGGGTATGAGGAAAAAGGGTCTATTTAAGAAAACGGTAGCAGGAACGATGGCATCGGTTATGACATTGGGTTCTCCGGCGATGGCGCAGCTTACATTTGCTGCTTCTGACGGTTCCCCGGCAGCCGTTGAAATCGGGCATCCGGTATTCAAGAACACGGAGCTTCTGGAAGGGGTGTATGATCTGGATGCGTTGGGGGTTTCTACCGGCGAGAAGGACATCATGAAGAAAATTTATGAGCAGGACCTGGCAAATGGGGGAGATTCCTTCTATATGGACCGCGTTCTTGCAAGGGAGGGAGTTGCCAACGGAAGTGCGGGCCGCAATGGTAATGATGATGCAAATACCTTCCTGACCAGAGGGCGTGCACTTTACATGTATACAAGTACTCCGTCCGTAATTGGTTTCGGCGGCAACACTGCCTATCATCAGCCGATGGCAAGCGGTGATATGTACAGTGTAACTTTCCGGCAGAATGGATCTGCACTCAGTGCGCGGGAAAATACAGCAAAGCGTGTAAATTATCCCAGTAACTGGGTCAGCCAGTATACGGTCGGAAGTGATCTGACTGCGGATGTGACCAAGTTTATCAGCGACAATAATGTTGCTGTGACTGCGATCACACTGAATAATACTTCTGGTTCAGACCAGACAGTTACCGTGCAGGCAGCTTCTTCTTTTGTGGCAAACCGTTCTGAGGTAGAAATAGGAGGAGAGACTGTACCGGAGTTGGTTGGAACGAAGATGTCTCCTTCTAATCTGACGAAGATTACACCGCGTCTGACCGGAGATGGTTTTACCTATGTAGAAGGAAGCAACAGTGCACTGCAGAGAGAAGTAACGATACCTGCAGGTGAAAGTGTGGATCTGAAGGTTGTTATGGCGTTTACAACAGAAGAAATTCCGGAGTCTACGACTGATTATGTGCGTTTTTCAGAATTAGATAACCTGTCCGCGATCCGTGCGCAGAAGGCAGAATATAACCTGTATTGGGCTGAGAATCTTCCTTACATTGATGTGCCCAATGATGCGGTACAAAAAGCGATTGATTATCGTTGGTGGTCGGAACGCTTTAACTCGTTGGATGCCAACATTCCGGGTTATGATTACCAGTATCCGATTACGATCGAAGGTGTCCTGGGCTATAACAATGCGATTGTTCTGACACAGCCGATGCATCTGCAGGATACCAAGTGGCTGAGAGGCGCATATCTGCCTTTGGGACAGTTGCTTTCCGTAGGTAACTCATCACAGAGCAGCGCGTTTTTGGATAACCCCGGAAACCGTTCCAACTGGAATAACCATTATGGACAGTATATCGGGGAAGCGGGAATGGAGGCTTTTAATGTAATCGGAGGCGGCAGTGAACTTGCGGAGAATCTGGCTTATTACTTTGAGCATGATGTGAAGGGACAGTTGGAACACTATGGAAATCACACAGAGCATAATCTGATTGCATACCGGAATAATTATATGACCGGAAATGATGCCGATACGATCTCAATGAATAGTGCAAGCGGCGTTGGAACCTGGAAGATTCATGGAGAAAATGCATATGTGTGGGCTGCAGCGGATGCGGCTTCCCAGCTTTATGAACTGACTGGAAATACGGAAAAAGCCGGCGAACTGAAAGAACTTGCCGACAGTATTCAGGAAGATGTTCTGAACCTGCTGTGGTGTGAGGAGTGCCAGAAGTTTGAAACCTACGGGGTGAATCCCACCAGGACCTTGCATAATTCCAATCAGCCGAATTTGGTAGAACAGACGGAGTCCAATAACTGGAATTATTTTGCAGTAGGAATGGTGCCTACGGATGAAACTTCTCTGGCAAAATATAAAGAGGCGTTCAAGGCATTCAACAATGGTGAAGAATTCCCGATTTTCCCGTTCTATACAGCAGATCAGGTACATAACAAGGTGATTTCGGGATCGAATAACTTCTCCAATATTAACTTTACCGTACAGGCGAGAGTTTATGAGGCGGCTCTCCGCCAGTATGACAAAGAGCAGACCTATATCACAGATGAGATGTTGGCTCTGATGACTGAGTGGATGGCATGGCTGATTTATCCGGATTCCGGTGATATCCGTTATCCGAACAACAGTGAGTTCTATAATATAGACGGAAGAACTCTGGACACATACTATCGTTCCTGGATCTATCACAACATTCTGGGTAACTATAACTATATCTTTATTGAGGATATGGCAGGCATTCAGCCGCGGTCCGATGAGAAACTGGAATTTGATCCGATTGATTTCTCTTACGACCATTTCATGGTAAATAATCTTCGTTATCATGGACAGGATATCAGCATTGTATGGGATAAGCCGGGTGACGGGACGGTGCATTACGAGGGTATTCCGGAAGGGTATTCCGTATATGTGAATGGAGAGCTTCAGTTTACATTGGCAGATCCGGCGCATGTGATTTATAATACGGCAGACGGTACTTTGGAATTCCCGGACGGAGCTGTTGAAGTTTTGAAGGCAGCATCTGCAATCGATATGCCGACGGCAGTTGAGACAAAGATTATCGATGAGAAAGTATTGGAGGAGCTGGCAAAATCCGGTATCCATGGTATGGAGAATCTGGCTGAGGGTGCGAAGGTAGAAGCAACCTATACACCGTCCAGCGCAAGAGCAGCATCCTGGGCATCAAAACATCGTGCGGATGGTTCTGACTCTACCTCAAAGGCAGTCAATGAGATGAAACCCGATCCGCAGGCAGTTACGGATGGAATGACGGTAAATATGCCGTTCTGGGGCAATGACGGAAGCAAAAATGATACAGACGCTCTGGTAATTGATCTGGGCAAGACACGGACGGTTGATATGGTAGATCTGTATTTCTATAATGACAGACAGAATGGCGGATATACAGAACCTGCAAAATATACACTGGAATACTGGGATGGAGAAAGCTGGCAGCATGCAAAGAACCAGAGCAGGACACCTTTAGTGCCGAAGGCAAACTATAATGATGTCAAATTCACAGCAGTACAGACCGATAAACTCCGTGTTACATTTACCAATCAGGCAGGTCATTATACGGCGGTAACTGAGATTCAGGCATACAACGAAGGCGGAGAACGTGATGTGATCGAGAATACTGCTCCTGTTGTAAAGGTTTCCGTAAACAGTCAGAAAGAAGGAAATCTCCAGACCGGACTTGTTGCAGAATGTATTGATGACGGTATCCCATATGACGGAACACTGACTTATAAGTGGGAAGCTGTTGAGAAGCCGGAAGGTGCAACTGTTTTCTTTGGAAATAGTACAGAGCTTGAGACAACGTTGGCAGGATCTGTGGCAGGCAGATATGTTGTAAGATTTACTGCAGATGACGGAGAATTGTCTACTTCAGCAGATTTGACGGTCGAATTGAAAGAGATGGCAGCCGCTGATAATGATGTGGCTCCGGCTGCAACGCCGTCTACAGATTATGTAGCAGGCTGGGAGACCATTTATGGAATTAATAATACAGAATTTGAACCGGGAAGCTCCAATGTAGGAACCGGCAAAGGCTGGGGCAACTGGGGATGTTCCGGCGGAACGGGAAGTACACACTGGGTAGCATATACCTGGAAGGAGCCGGTAACAATCAATAAAGCTGATATTTACTGGTATGATGATAACGGCGGAACCAGAATTCCAAGATCGATTACAATGCAGTATAAAGATGCGGAAGGCAACTGGCAGGATGTTAATATCCAGACACCATATAGCGAGTGCAACAAGCGGAATCGTTATAATACCATCGAATTTGATTCTGTCACAACGACAGAGCTGCGCCTGAACATGGTATTGTCGGCAGCAGGAACCGGTATCTATCGTTTTAAGGTTTACAGTGTGCCGATTCAGGAGATTGACCCTGTTTACATTGCAACAAAGGCAGGCGTAGTTCCGGCACTTCCGGCGTTTGTCAATGCACGTACAACGGAAGGCGAACTGGTAACGACAAATATAACCTGGGATCAGGTGGATGAAAGCCAGTTTGCAAATGACGGTGTGGTAACGATCAACGGTATCAATCTGGCAAGCGGCAAGATGACACAGGCAGTGATCACGGTCAGAAGTGATATGGATGTGGCAACGATTACCGGAGTGAATCCGATGGAACTTACAACAAAGGTAGGTAAGATCCCGGTACTTCCGACCGCAGCGGATGTTTCTTATAATAATGGTGCAAGAGATAATCAGAATGTAAGTGTAACCTGGCAGGAAGTTACCCAGGAGATGGTAAGCAAGGTCGGCGACGTAACAGTGGAAGGTGAAGTAGAGGGAACAGCAACGAAAGCGTCTCTGACGATCCATGTAGTAGCTGAGTCCGTAGACAGAACCGAACTGGTAGCACAGATTGCAGCGGCAGAGGCACTGAGGGCAAAAGATTATACGGCACTGTCTTATGGAGTAGTTGTAGGGGCATTGGAGGCTGCAAAACAGATTGATGCCAATGAAAATGCAACACAGAGTGAGGTAGATGAGGCAGCAGATACTTTGAAAGCAGCGATTGCAGGTCTTGTTGAATTAAAGGGTGCATTGAAAGCAGAGATTTCAGTCGTTGAAGGTATCAGCGGTGACAAATATACGGAAGAATCTTTTGCGGCACTGACAGAGGCACTGAATCAGGCGAAAGCAGTCAGGGATAATGAAGATGCAACAGAAGAGGAAGTAAATGCAGCAGTTACGGCATTGAAAGCAGCAGAAGGAAAATTGGCTCCGGTTAGAGTGAATGCGACTCTGGCATTAGACTTTACAAAACAGGATGAGATCACAAAGCTGGTTGACAAATCCGAGAACAATTTTGCAATTGCATCCGATACGATCACAGAAGACAATTTCACAGAGGGCGTGAACGGAGATGCTATCCTGTTTACAGGAAGTACGTCTTACGATATCCCGGCAGGAGAGAAACTGGCTTCCAAAGATGTGACATTATCCTACTGGATTAAGAGAACCGGAACACTTTCCGGTGACAATCCGATCCTCTGGGCGAAGAAAGATTCTACTTATAATGGTAATGGATTCTATACCAACTATCCGGTTGGAGACAGATATTCTTCCTTCTTTGTAATGGATGGATTTAACGGCTTCTATGTAGCAGAGAATCCAAACGACTTCTTGCCGGAAAATGAATGGACCCATGTTGCAGTTACCTGGAATTCTGACACAAAGGTCGGAAAGATTTATAAGAATGGTATTGAACAGGAGGTTCGGGTAACTGGTACTCCGGCAAGTATCACAGGTGAGAGCGATGCTGCAAACCGTATGGGTAATACCGGATATAACAATGGTTTTGCAAAGAATATGGCACTTGATGAGTTTAAGGTATTTGACAGTGCTCTGGGTGCTGATCAGATTGCAGAACTGTATCATGAATTTGATGAGGAAGCTTGGTCTTATCAGGATGTTGCAGAGGATGACTGGTTCTATGACGAAGTATACTTCGTAACAGAAAAGAATCTGATGACCGGAGTCGTACCGAAAGAAATTTTCGCACCGTTTGAAACACTTAACCGTGCACAGTTTGCAACAATTCTGTACCGTATGGAAGGTGAACCTGCAGTAGAGACAGATCAGGGATTCCAGGACGTTGTAAAAGGCGAGTGGTATGCAGACGGAGTAAATTGGGCAGCAGAAAAAGGCATTGTAAAAGGTTATGAGGGTGGTGAAAGCTTCGGACCTGCCGATATGATTACCCGTGAGCAGATGGCAGTGATGTTGTATCGTTATGCACAGTATAAAGGATATGACACTGCAATATCAGCCGACTACGATGCATTCAAAGATGCTGATAAAGTAAGTCCTTATGCGGATGATGCAATGAAGTGGGCAGTTGGAAACGGAATTATCAAAGGTAAGGAAGAGCATACACTCATTGATCCTTTAGGTGATACAATCCGTGGTGAATGTGCAGTGATGCTGACAAGAGTGGTTCGTGAATTTGAAGCCGCAAAGAATGCATAAAAGAAGTATAAGGTAAGCAGCAGGTGTTGTAAAACTATGAGCTGCAGGTAAAGAAAAGGGGCTGTCGGGAAATTGATAGTCCTAAACAGGGGGCAGATGTGACTTGCATGAGTTACATCTGCCCCCTGAAATTTTTCCCCTAAAAAGAGAAAAAGATGGCTAACGATAACCACCTTTCTCTCCGTTACATGTTATAATGTAACTATGCAAAAACAAGATTATTATAACGAATTTTTTGAAATTGGGCAACAGAAAATTAACTTCAGTTTCTTTGAATTATGTTTACCTGACGATGATCCAGTTTATACCCTGAAAAAAGTGATGGAGGAATTAGATTTTTCTGGCTTGTTAGCCAATTGTTCAGATAAGGGAAGAACCGGGTACAATCCAATTATGATGTATGCTGTAGTTACTTACGCAAATATGCGGGGGATAAGAGCTGTTGACCGTATTGTGGAATTATGCGAAAGAGACCTTGCCCTGAAGCTTCAGAAAAACCTGGAACAGATTGCAGAGAAGGAACAGATTGGGTTTGTTTACGGAAAAGGAAAGAGAAAACCAGAAATCCAGCAGCTTGATGAAGAATTAGAAGTCTGCGGCGAACGCCTTATGGGATACAAAGAGTGCTTTGAGATCATGGGAAAGAACAGGAACAGCTATTCTAAAACAGATTTAGAAGCCACTTTTATGAGAATGAAAGAAGATCACATATCTCCTGTATTTGAAGAAAAATAAAATATCCAGTTACATCGAGCTACAGGACCATAAAAAGCGGAAAACACGCGCTTATACGGAAGATATTGGAAAGTATTACAACATGAAAACACAGATGTTTGAGGATGAACTGTATTATGTTTGTCATGACGGAAGAGAATTGCATCATATCCGCACAGAGACCAAAGAACAGGCTGGTTATACACAGGTTTTTGAAGTGTACGGATGTGCAGACTGTAGTGGTTGCGAACATAAAGCCAAATGCTTGTATAAATATAATGCGGAAAAAGATGCTGAGAAAAACAAAGTCATGAAGATCAATGAACAATGGGAAACATGGAAAAAGGAATCCCATGCAAACATCCAGAGTGAGAAAGGGATCTTAAACCGTCAGATTCGTTCCATTCAGACAGAAGGACATTTTGGAGATATCAAAGAAAATGATCGTTTCCATCGGTTCAATTACCGGACATCAGAAAAAGTATATAAGGAATTCATGCTGTATGCGATTGGAAGAAATATAAATAAATACCATCGTTTTCTTCATGATGAGATCAAACAATTTGAAGGAAAACAGAGGAAAAGACTGCTTGGAAAAAGTGCACTTTCAAAAATGCAGTTCAGTGGTTTTTGTGCGCTAAAATATCTACAGAAAAGGGAAAATAAGAATCTCTCACAGAATATCAGGTATTAAAAACACTGATTTCTATGAGAGATTCTTATTTTAAGATTTAGAGCTTAAAAATCGGTATTAACCGACAGCCTCCTTAAATAATGGAAGTTGTTATTTGATGGTTTCCATAAATCTCTGGACTACAACTGCACACTCTAAACGTGAGGCTGCATCCTGAGGTTTCAGTTTTCCATCAGATCCAGTGATCAATCCGTTTGCTACAGCCCATGCCATTGCCGGTTTTGCGAATTCGGAAACGTCATCGCTGTCCGGGAACTGCTTCATATCAGATGTGTCAGTTGTGTTATAGCCTTTATAGTTTGCATAGCGGTACAGAATTGTGACCATCTGCTCGCGGGTAAGCGCATCGGCAGGACCAAAGGCACCATGTGCATAGCCCCTGATTACATCAACATCCTTTCCGCTTGCCCAGATGACTGCTTCGGAATAAAATTCGTCTGCTTCCACATCCGGGTAGATCGCTTCAAAGTCTGCGCTTGGTTCGCCTGCCATACGATGTACGATAACAGCCATTTCTGAACGATACAGAGCCTTTTCCGGTCCGAAGATTTCGGGGGTTAAACCTGTCATAATCTTGTTGTCAGCTACGTATTTTACATAAGGATAGAACCAGGAAGATTCCGGTACGTCCTTGAAGAAGGTATCAGACGTTTTCTTATTTACCGTTACGCAGGTACCATATTCCATGGAGAATCCATCTATCTTTGCGGTAACAGTAGTTGTAAGGATAGCGGTTCCGGCTGCGATTGCCTGAACTTTACCGTCTTTATAGGCAGCTACATTTTCGTTATCAGAATGGTAGGTTACCGTTACACAGTTCTCCAGTCCTTCCGGAATTGTAAATAGTACTTCAGAATCACCTGCATTGTAGGAAGCGTCTTCCTTCGGAGCGGCAGCTTCAATCAGATCCCATGGGTCTTTGTATTCCGGAAGATATACAAGCTTGCTGACTGCATTTCTGATCTGATCTTCCAGTGCAAGGGCATCTTCCTGTGTCTTGATTTCGGAAGTCGGATCTTCCGGAAGCCCTTCCAGAATTTTTTTCAATGCAGCGGTGGATTCAGTCTGGAAGGCGTTCAGATCCAGAGCCTTTGCTTCTGCAAGAACTGCTTCCAGAATACTTAAGTCTAATGGCTTCACGGTTACTGTGAATGTTTTCTCCGCACTTAACTGACCATAACTTACACGGGCAGTCAGTGTTACTTGTGTATCTTCTGCAGGATTCACAACTTTTCCGGATGCAGAGATGATTTCCGGGTTGGAAGAGATCCATGTGATATTCAGGTCGTTTAATTTGGCAACCAGATTCATGTTGCAGCAGATCTCATCCAGAGAAGCGTTTTTACTTCCGAGGATGACTTCCTCTGACAGTGCGGCATCCAGAGCGCTTCGAAGTGCCCTGGCGTGATCCGGGTCAGAAACCTGAATTTCATCCTCTGTCAAAGCCTTATCATAAACTTTGAAGGAATCAATCTTACCCAGCAGATTGGCATCTGCAGACCAACAGGATTTTCCGATAAAGCCGAGGATGTTGTTTTCTGTTCCGGCATTTACGATGGATTCCATATTCATGCCGCTTTCCAGACTTGGACCAACGGGGATACCATCAACGTATAATGTGATGGTTCCGTGGTCAAATACCATGGAAACCGTATAATAGGTATCGGTATCTAAGTGACGGCTGGCAGTATACAATTGCTCTGTGCTGCTGTCTTTGATACCGGCACGGATACCGCTGTCATAGAAGAACGGTGAGTAGAACAGGTAGTTCGAACCGGTGCCGGCAGCTTTGGAACCGAAGCAGAACAGCCATGCAGTACTTGCTGACTGGGGCATTCTTGCATATTTTGCTTCGATTGTAAATGCTTCTTTATCTGACAGAGAAGTGTAGATGCCGGATGGAAGCGTGATGTAGCTGTCGGTAGAATTCATCTGAAGTACACTGCGATCACCATCTTTTACGTAAGCAGTATTTCCCGGGTTAACGATCGTTGCATCATTTCCCTTGCCGGAATCATCTGTAATGACAGCGCCGGAGCCGTTATCCATGGTGTAGGATGCTACAACCGGAAGATTGCTGACATCGGAAGAGTCAATAACTGTTACAGTTGTTTTCTGCGCTTTTTCTGTGCTTCCTACTACGACCTTTGTTGTGATAGCTGTAGTTCCTGCAGCAATGCCGGTAACAATACCGTTATCATCAACCGTCGCGATAGCTGTGTTGTCTGATGTGTAAGTAACTGCTGCATCAGAAGAAGCAACACCGGCTGGAAGAACAACGGTTAATTTTGTTGTTATTCCGGTATAAGTGGAGATGCTTTCGTTAACCGTGAATCCTGCTTCTGCAAAGATTTCCTCAGCATCTCTGGTGTCATACAGACTGTATACATCGTCTGCTGTCAGGGCCTGATCGTAGACCTGAACCTCATCCACCAGTCCTTTGTACATGGCGTCCCAATGGGTTGTGCCGATATAGAGGTCATTTCCATCTGCCATAAGCGCACGGGCAGCGGTACCGGAAGCAACCTGTGTACCATTGATATATAAGGCGGCGTTTTTGCCGGACTGTGTGTAGGTAACCAGTGACCACTGGTTATTTTCCAGTGTGACATCAGTAAATGCCTGGGACCAGCCGAAGCCGTCGCCGTTGGACCAGAGTTTGAGTTTTCCGCTGTTATTGCCGGAAAGGGAAGTCCAAAGTTCCGACGCGCCTTTGGGAGCACTGGCAAATAATAAAGCTCCGTGTTCCTTTAAGGCTTCGGATGGATTTACCCACAGAGATACAGAGTAATTTTCTCCGACATTTCCCACGTTTAATTTTAAGCCGTAATCCCCGAGACGAATTGCTTTTCCGGCCTTACCATCTTCGTATACTGCTTCTCCAGTGTATGTACCTGCATTCTGATAGGTCTGCATCGTGCTGCCGTCCAGATCATTTTCAAAGGAAAATGTTTTTAATGGAGACGGTGCAGCGGCTGCGTTTGCCTGAAGTGTGCCGGTGCCCGGCAGTACGGTGACAGTCGTTACGACTGCAGCAAGAAAAGCAGAAAATAATTTCTTACATTTCATAGTAATACCCTCCTTTACCAGGTTTCACTTTTGTCAACGACACGGATTGTTACCGTTTCTTTTACGGTTGTTCCATTCTCGACATAAGTGATAACCAGAGACTTTTTACCTGTTGTACTCATATCAATGGTATCCGCGTTGGTTGTGTACTCCGTGATTCGCTTTGTATCACCGTTTTCGTAGGCAGCAGTGATTCGGATATCATTGGTATTCAGTGTGCTTCCAACGGTATACATCCGTTTGGTCTTCATAACTTTCAGGGAAGAAACAGGCGTATCTGTATCGACTTGGAAGGTACAAGCTTCCGCAGATGGATGGTTATCAAGAACCAGATCCCCGTCTTTGCTTGTCAGGTAATATCCCGGTTTGGATACACTTTCAAAGGTAACGCCGCTTCCTGAGAATCCTTCCAAAGAGCGGAATGTCATCTTCTGGGCAGTTGCAGAACTTCCATCTACATCTTGTGCCAGGACAATATCAGTATCTTCCGCACAGAGGTAAAGACCCGGTTTGTTGTAGGACTGAATCGATACATAAGCTTTGTTATCCGGATTGGATTTGCCTTTTTCCAGTTCCCATTTTGTATCATCCTCTTCGGCATTGCTGCTTACCAGCATTTCACGTGCTTTTGATCCGGACATTGGATAATCTTCATCGTTGATTCTGTTTGTAAAGTTTTCGTGTGCAACATATGCTCCGGATGCATCGGTGATCTTTGTGCTCACTCCTGAAATACCGGTAGATGTCTCAGTGAAAAGATCGATGGAACCGTCTTCCTTTATATTCAGTTCTTCGACACATGCAACACGGCGATATCCGCTTCCATGAGGAAGTGAACCGTTGTGGTATACGAAATAAGTTTTGCCTTTGAAATCAAAAACTGCCATATGGTTTGTGTTGGCTGTAGAAGTTGCTTTCATAATAACTCTGCCGAACGTCCAGTTATTATTAACAAAATCTTCGTAGGTATCTGCCGTAGCATATGCCATCTGTTCTCTCCAGTCACATGCAAAGAACATATAATAAGGTCCAAAATAATTGCCGTCCTCATCTTGCTGGCGATAGTAGTACGGAGCCTCTGTATAGAAATGTGATACGCCGTCCTCGTCATTCCAGCGTGCCTCTCTTCCGGCAACTCCGTCGATCGTTCCCACCGAGATGTCGTAGGTTGATCCGAATCCGCAGGACAGAGTATTGGCGTCTCCGTCACGGTCTTTAATAGAAATCATATCTTCATTCAGCTCACAGTTAAAGAAACGGTTATTTCCCCAGCAAAGAACACGGCGGTCTTCCCCGGTCTCAGGATCGGTCTCCACCCACGCAGTCGGATCGATATCCTCCCAGGTATGAGCAGAAGGAACTCTGGTACCTCCGTTCCATGCATCGCCGGTATCAATATTTCTTACCAGTGGTTTTCCGATATCTACAAATGGTCCCGTAGGGCTGTCAGATACGGCAACACCGATACACTTACCGCGGCCTACGCTGGCATTGCCTTCGGTGGTGTAATAAAAATAATACTTGTCTTTGTATTTCATCACCTGTGCTGCCCAGGCCTCGTGATCGTTGGCAGCCCAGGAAACGTCCCTGTTTTCCATGATGATACTTTCGTATTTCCAGTTCACCATGTCGGTAGAAGAATAGCATCTCCAGTTGGGCATCCAGTAGCTTTCGTTGCTGGAGGTGTCATTTCCTACATAGGCGTATACCGTATCACCATCTACGAGAATGGACGGATCACCGGCATAAAGCATATTTCCATTCTGGTCAAATCCCAGGAAGGGATTTCCTGCCTCGCTTTTTGCGAGTTCTTTCTCGACCGGTATCCGAAGCTGTTTGCCTTCCAGGCTGTCCGCGATGGCAGAAGCTGCCTGCACAGAGAGCGGAAGAAGTGTAACTGCCAAAATCCCGGCCAAAATTTTCTTTCCTTTCATAAAAAGGTCCTCCTTTCATTTTTAGACGGACATGCCTGCTGACGCAGACATCACCATATATGAAACTCAGATGCTCCGTGCTGCGCACTCCCGCATCTGCCGCCGATATTCGTAATTATAGCATAATAGACAAAAAAAGTACAGAAACAAAGGGTGAAAAGGAGGTAAAATCAATAAAGTGGATAGAATATTCAAAAAAACATTGAAAAAAATCACCAAAAATAACGCCATAGGACAGTACACTAGGGGGGTGTCCTATGGCGTAATCTGGTGAAGAAGATCAGACCGGATTTGAAGATTGGAGTGTTATGGTCACTGTTTGTTCCTGATAAGAACCGTCCGTTGGAACCTGAAGAAGAAGTTCTACGGATTCGCCTGCTTTATAATACTGCAAAAGTTCCTGCAGAGCAGTGACGCCGGATATGGTCTGACCATCAAAGGTTGTGAGCACACTGCCGGGTCTGATTCCTGCAGCTTCTGCAGCGCTTCCGGAAGTAATTTTTGAGATGTAGATACCCTGTGGAATTTGATAAGCTGTCTGAATTTCGCTTGTAACATCAATCCCCTGAATACCAATCGTACCCTGTTCAGAAGCATCTACTTTTGTGCGTGTGGTCTGATTCATCAGATGCTCAATAATGTCAGATGCTCTGGAAGTAGGAATTGCGTATCCCATGCCCTCAATCTCAGTAGAGGACAATTTTGCGGAGTTGATGCCAATGACTTCACCCTTCATATTTAAGAGAGCGCCGCCGCTGTTGCCGGGGTTGATCGCTGCATCTGTCTGGATATAGGTAAGACTTTCGGATTCATTGCCAGTTTCGGAACTGATGCTGCGGTTTAATGCGCTTACAATGCCGGTAGTGACAGATTGTCCGTAACCCAGTGCGTTACCGATGGCAACGACCTGTTCCCCAACATTCATTTCATCAGAATCTCCGATTGCGGCGATTGCAATTTGATTCATGGTATCATCAGAGATGCTCTCAAGCGGAACGGCAATCACTGCCAGGTCATTTTCCGGATTGGTTCCTTTAGCAACTGCTTCATAAACCTGATTGTCGATAAAGGATGCAGAGAGTGTATCGGCATCTTCGATTACATGATAATTGGTTACGATCAGAAGCTCCGTATCGTTTTTCCCGATGATAATACCGGAACCGCAGCTTTCGGTTTCTTCCAGCTGTGGCTGCATGTATCCATAACCAAATCGACTGAAGTAATTTTGAACTTCCTGAACGGATTTATTGGTGATGGAAACAATGGAAGGCATTGCTGATTTTACGATGGAGGAAACATCCATGGAAGCGGAAGGGTTTGTAGTTTGCTCATTGGATATTGTAGTTGCCTTCAGCAGGTGACCGGAAGATTCGCTGTCTGAGGTTGATGAAGCAGCCAAACGGCTTTCGGTATAGCCGCTTAGTGTATTTACAGCCTGAAAAGCCCCTGCAGACACACTGCCGAATAACAGGGCGCTTAAAGTAAGAGTTCCTACTTTCTTTGCAAGGGGATGATTTCGGCTGCTTCGTCTGTTTTTTCTGGCTTTCCGTCCAGTCCTGTCTGTAGGTTCAACCGGGACATCCGGGAAAGTAAAATTGTTCTCACAATCGTGGTTGCTGGAATTAAAATCATAAAAATCTGACATGACACAGTCCTCCTGTTTTGCTTATTAATATAGGTAGATATTTTGATGTTGGGGTCAAAAGGTATTTTGACCCTGGTATCATATTTTTATAGTTCGGATAAATGATTTTTAAACACGCTCTGGGAGAATCCCAAGTTTTTGTTGATAAGATGCGGGTTCTCTGTGCTGTGTATAGTTTGAGTATAGAGAAAAATTGTGATGAAAATGTTGAAAAGTTGTGTTGAAAGTGGGGAGAGAATGTGAAAAAAATGTGTTTTTGAAAAAAGGAGCTGTTTGAACAGCTCCTCTAATAAAATACATAATTTTTTGACAGTAATAAAATTATCGTTTAATTTTCTAATTTATGTCCAAAAACATCATATCATAGTAAACTTTGAGTGTCAATATTTAGAGTATGTTTGAAAATTATTAAAGTGGAGGTATTACAAATGGAGAATGGTATCACAGATGTAAATTGTCTGAATAAAGACAGTAAATTATGGGAAAACCCTAAATTAAAGGATTTTCTTACATTCTGGTTTTATGAGGTGGAAAAAAATTCTGTCCGGCCCTCTACAGCAGGGACTTTTTATGAATTAATTTTTCGTCATATTGTTCCGCAGTTGGGAGAATACCGGATGTCTGAAATCAACTTATTTTTGCTGCAGTCTTTTTTTAATCAGAAGTATGAAAAAGGCAGGCTGGATCAGAGGGGAGGTTTATCTTATCAGACAATCAGCAGTATTCACACGGTTTTGAATTCTGCGCTGAATTACGCCAAAAGCAATGGAATACTTTTGCGAAATGACTGCACGTCTGTCCGTCTGCCGAAAAAGGAATGGGGAAAGGTAAAGGTATTTTCCAAGGCAGAGCAAAAGCAGATTGAACACGCTGCGCTGCAGTCGAAGAATCCAAACAGGGTAGGAATTATTCTCTGTTTGTATACCGGAATTCGGATTGGGGAATTGTGTGCGTTACATATTGAAGACGTGGATATTGGAAACCAGATGCTTCACGTGCAGCGAACGCTGGAGCGGATTAAATGTCTGGATAACAGCGGGAGAAAAACTATCTTATACGAGGGCAGACCGAAATCTCATGCATCCATCCGGGATATTCCCCTTCCCGGTTTTCTGATAGCATATATTCAAAATTATTTGAATAAAGATAGGAAAACAGCTTTGCCCGATGAGACATTTATCTGCGGAAAATCCGGAAAACCGATTGAACCGAGAGTTTATCAGAAATACTTTAAAAGTATACTGAGAAAAGCAGAAGTGACGAATGCCAATTTTCATTGTCTGCGGCATACCTTTGCCACGCGTGCTCTGGAAGCGGGGGTGGACCCCAAGACACTCAGCGAGCTTCTGGGGCACTCGAATCCATCTATTACAATGAATATCTATGCCCATTCTCTGGCGGAACATAAGATCGAAGCGATGGAACTTCTGGCACCGCTTTATGAGAAAAGTATCATTTAATAGAAAATTAAATGATACAATTATCTGTCCGGGTAAATGCAAAGTATACCAGTTGGGGAAAATCAGGAGGAGAGGATATGAAAAAATATGAAAAGCCCACAATTGAAATCGAACGTTTGTATACCATGAGGGAGAGTCAACAGCTACAGGCTGCGGAGCAGAATATGCTGTCATCTGAAAAAGAAATTTTGGAACAGCCTTTTTCCGTATCTGCAGTAAAGAGGTGCGATGCAGAACATAAACATGATGAAAAAAGATAGTTTAAAGATGGCAGTGATTATCTGTCTGCTGCTGTCGGTGATGCTTCTATTAGATAGATCAGATATTCAGAAAGAGCATGTGGAGGGCACATGGAGATTTCAGAATGTGGATGTTCCTCATGGATTCCCCCAGATGTTTCTTTATATGGACAACATTACTTTGTATGAGGACAATACCTTTATCCAGGTACGTGACGGAGAAGCTTTAGTGACGGGAACTTATTACAGGACGAAAAACTATATACGGTTCACATCTGTAAGAATCAATGGAATTCGAAATGGTAATACGTACAGATTCCGGTACCGCCTGAAAAACAAAGTTCTGATTTTGGAAAAGGACGGAGAAGATTTCATGTGCTTTGAAGAAAATGTCTGAATAGAAAAAAGTGAAAATGTGTGAAATGAATGCTAGATAGTGTGTTTTGATATGAAAAGTGATCAGATTCAAGAAAATTGAATTCGATCACTTTTTGTTTATGTATATTGAGCAAAAAATAAATAAAATAGTAAACGGACATGTCTGCTGACACAGACATCACCATCCATGAAAGTCGATTGCTCCGCACTTCGTGCTCCCGCAATCGCCGCCAGTATTCGTAATCCGGGCTGTCGCCCTCCTTACTCATACCGGCTTGCCCGTCCAATGTCCATGACTCGCCGCATGCAAGCATGCGCTCCTCATGGCCGCTGTCCGGGACTTTCATAGTAAAGAATTGTAATGCGTAGATCCGAGATAAAGGGTATTGTAAAAAACAGAGGAGGAAAATCTCTGGCGAATTGCTGTATTTTAATTTTCCAACAAAGAGATTAAGGTGCTGGAGAATCATTCCTCCGCCTTGCAGGCTGAAAATCCATTCTGCGTCATTTTGCTGAAAGTGAACGAGACAGTACACTAGAAGGTGTGAGAAATGCGAATAACAGAACAAAATATTGGAGAGTTTTAAATGCGAGAGATGGTCCCCTGAGGCTGTGAATGAAAAACTGATACAATCATTTACGAGCAAGCGGGGATCATTTTTGGTTTCATTTTTAAAAGATTTGGATTGAATGGAAATAGTTCAAAAGGAGCGTAATTTACATTTATAATGTCGTGATTGATGGAGAAACTAAATAGTATAAGAACTGGTTACGAGTTGATTTTTATTGCATAAAATTATATAATAAAACAAAATAATGCTATAGGAGGAAATTATATGGAACAGACTTTGGTAGTTGCAAAAGCATTTTACGATTTATTTTTAGAAAAACATAATGCAACAATGGATCAGATGAGAATGCACAAGTTGATGTATTTTGCACAGAGAGAGTCTCTGATGTATAATAAGGAGCCTCTTTTTGCCGGTGAGTTTGTTGGATGGAAATATGGTCCTGTATTACTGGAAGTTCGGAGTGAGTATTTGAAGGAGCGTCCGTTTAGTGATGTCATGGATAAAGTATGTGATGCAACGATGAAACTGGTAAAAGCAGTTTGTGAGAGATATGATAATGTATCATCTTGGAAATTAAGCACATTATCACATGGAGAAGTTTCGTGGAAACGTTCAAGAAGAGGCTTAGAGCCAGACGAAAATGGTTCTGTTAAATTAAAATTAAATGATATGAAAGTAGATGCAGCCCGCGAACTGGCTAAAAGAAAAAAATACGAGTCTATGGAGAACAACTAAGAAGCGAGGTGTATAGAAATAACTATTCAGGAACAAAAGGAATGGTTAAAGTCTCAATTTGAAATTGAGCCATTAATGATCAAAGAGAAGAATAAAACTCTTATAAAGGATTTCACAGGAAATAAATATGGAAAAAAGCTTGAGATATACTTAAAGGAGGCAGCAATAGATCAAGATAAAGCAGGAATCACAAAGGTTTATCTTGTAAAAGATATTTCATCTGGAAAGATTGTTTTTTATTTTGCTTTGAATTGTGGCCTTCTTATTCGACCGTATGGGCAAAGCGATTTGCCAGAAGAGGAAGAAGAAATAGTTACAATGCTTATAGAGGCTTTAAATGGAAATGGTGATATATCTGTGGATGATATTCTGAGCTGGAGTGAAGAGCCGGTATCAGCTCGATTGTTAAAGATTGCAGAGGAAAGAAGAAATTATAAAGCAGATGTTCAAGCAGATATTGAACATACGCAGGAAGAAAAAAATGCGCTAAGGGTTTTAGAACAGTTTCCAGCTATAGAGCTAAGCCATTTTTGTAAAAATGCCGATTACAGATTATCTATGGAAATAGATATACCGTTAGGATTTTATGTATTTTGGGAAATGGTTGTACCGGAAGTATTAAAAATTGCGACGATGGTTGGTTGCCAATATATATATCTATTTGCTGCGGATAGTTCAGATAATGCGTATTATATTGTGTCCGATTATGATTTGAAATATGGCGATTTTGAAGATGAAATGGCCAAAGAGATTGATACATATGAATTGGTAGAATATTATAAAAATGAACTGAAGTTTCGCGAAGTGCAGAATATGACAATTGTTAAACCAGCTTATGACAATAAATGTTTTAGCCTTGTCCAATCAATTGGGATCTTGGAAAATAATCGTATATTGGCATGGGAAGAACATTCTGATGTTGCAGAGAATTAAAGATATTGTTGAATGATATGGATGAAATTTCCTCCATTTTTATAAAAATGTATCAGAAGAAGTGGTTTTGTATTCTGCATGATATGAAATCTTGCGTAATACGCCTTATGTGAAGAAAAAATTAAAAAATAATATGCTGAATTGAGAAACCGTTTGCTTTAGGTAGACGGTTTTTTTATGCTCAAATTTAGGGAAGATATCCCCATACATGTTTTCAAGCTTTTCCATCAGATCAGAAAATACTACAAAACCCTGAATGTATACGAAAAAATACAAAAATTCTGATTGACACACTTGACAAATTGTGCTATTGTAAAAAATGCACTATTATGGCAAGATATGCCTAGAAGTTTACCCAAATGGCTCTTTTTTCAGACCTTTTCCGGACTTCGAAGCATGAGTTATAATAAATATAAAAACACACAAGGGGTGAAACGTCAATGGAAAAAAACAGAATACGTCCCGTAGCCAGCGGAAAAAGTATGCGAATGAGTTACCAGAGACAAAAAGAAGTTTTGGAGATGCCCAACTTGATCGAAGTGCAGAAAGATTCCTATAACTGGTTTCTTAAGGAAGGTCTCAACGAGGTCTTCGATGACATTTCTCCAATTACTGATTACAGCGGAAAACTAAGTCTGGAATTCGTAGATTTTACTCTGTGCGAAGACGAAGTCAAATATTCCATCGAAGAGTGTAAACAACGTGATGCAACTTTTGCCGCACCGCTGAAGGTGAAGGTAAGACTGCATAATAAAGAAAAAGACGAAATCAGCGAACATGAAATATTCATGGGCGATCTTCCTTTGATGACAGCCACAGGTACTTTCGTAATCAACGGCGCAGAGCGTGTTATTGTAAGCCAGTTAGTACGTTCCCCTGGTATATATTATTCAATCACGCATGATAAAATCGGTAAAAAGCTGTATTCCAGTACAGTGATTCCAAATCGTGGTGCGTGGTTAGAGTACGAAACGGATTCCAATGACGTGTTCTACGTACGTGTGGACAGAACCAGAAAGGTACCGATTACCGTGCTGATTCGTGCTCTGGGCGTTGGATCAAATGCGGAAATCGTAGAACTCTTCGGAGAAGAACCAAAAATTCTGGCAAGTTTTGGAAAAGATACTTCCGAGAATTATCAGGAAGGTCTGCTTGAATTATACAAAAAAATCCGTCCTGGCGAGCCGTTGGCAGTTGAGAGTGCAGAGAGTCTGATTAACGCGATGTTTTTCGATGCGCGCCGTTATGACCTGGCAAAAGTAGGACGCTATAAATTTAATAAGAAACTGGCTCTCAGAAACCGTATCCGCAATCATGTATTGGCTGAGACGGTAGTGAATCCTTCTACCGGTGAGATTATTGCCGAGGAAGGGACCAAGGTGACGAAAGAACTGGCGGATGAGATCCAGTACGCAGCAGTACCATACGTATGGATTCAGACAGAGGAAAGAAAAGTGAAAGTTCTTTCCAATCTGATGGTAGATATTACCCGCTTTGTGGATGTGGATCCGGCCGACCTGCATGTGACGGAGGAAGTTTATTATCCGGAACTGGAAAAGATTTTGAATGAGTATACGGATCTGGACGATATCAAGGATGCAATCCGCCGTGAGATTCATAATCTGATTCCGAAACATATTACGAAAGAAGATATTTTTGCTTCTATTAATTATAATATGCATCTGGAGTACGGTCTGGGAAATGATGACGATATTGACCACCTGGGAAATCGTCGTATCCGTGCGGTAGGTGAGTTGCTGCAGAACCAGTACCGTATCGGTCTTTCCAGATTGGAGCGTGTGGTTCGTGAACGTATGACAACGCAGGACATTGACGGTGTTTCACCGCAGTCCCTGATTAATATTAAGCCGGTAACTGCGGCAGTGAAGGAGTTCTTCGGATCTTCCCAGTTGTCTCAGTTCATGGATCAGAACAACCCCCTTGGTGAGCTGACCCATAAGAGACGTCTCTCTGCATTGGGACCTGGAGGTCTGTCCAGAGACCGTGCCGGATTCGAGGTTCGAGATGTACATTACTCTCATTACGGAAGAATGTGTCCGATTGAGACTCCTGAGGGACCGAACATTGGTCTGATTAACTCTCTGGCATCTTATGCAAGAATCAATCAGTATGGATTTGTAGAGGCGCCATACCGAAAAATTGATAAAACAGATCCGAAGAATCCACGTGTCACAGATGAGGTAATTTATATGACTGCCGATGAGGAAGACAATTACCATGTGGCGCAGGCGAATGAGCCGTTGGATGAAAACGGCTACTTTATCCATAAGAATGTATCCGGACGTTACCGTGATGAGACACAGGAATACGAGCGTAATACCTTTGAATACATGGACGTATCTCCGAAGATGGTGTTCTCCGTGGCTACTGCATTGATTCCCTTCCTTCAGAATGACGATGCCAACCGCGCGCTGATGGGATCCAACATGCAGCGTCAGGCTGTGCCGCTTCTGACAACGGATGCTCCGGCTGTCGGTACCGGTATGGAAGTAAAGGCAGCAGTAGACTCCGGTGTCTGTGTGGTAGCGAAAAAAGCAGGTACGATTTCCTATTCTGCTTCCAATGAGATCCGTATGAACAATGATGACGGAACAAAGGACGTTTACCATCTGACAAAATTTATGAGAAGTAACCAGAGTAACTGTTACAATCAGAGACCGATCGTCTTCAAGGGCGAGCATGTGGAAAAAGGACAGGTCATTGCAGACGGTCCGTCTACTTCCAACGGGGAACTGGCGCTGGGTAAGAATCCTCTGATCGGATTCATGACCTGGGAAGGTTACAATTACGAGGATGCCGTTCTGTTAAGTGAAAGACTGGTAATGGACGATGTATATACATCTGTTCATATTGAAGAATATGAGGCAGAAGCCCGTGACACCAAGTTGGGACCGGAAGAGATCACAAAAGACGTTCCGGGCGTTGGTGACGAGGCGCTGAAAGATCTGGATGAGCGCGGAATCATCCGCATCGGTGCGGAGGTTCGTGCCGGTGATATTCTGGTTGGTAAGGTAACGCCGAAAGGGGAAACCGAGCTTACCGCTGAAGAGAGACTGCTTCGGGCAATCTTCGGTGAGAAGGCGAGAGAGGTACGTGATACTTCTCTGAAAGTACCTCATGGTGAATACGGTATCGTAGTGGATGCCAAAGTATTTACCAGGGATAACGGTGATGAACTGTCACCGGGCGTAAACCAGGCAGTCCGTATCTATATTGCTCAGAAGAGAAAAATCTCTGTTGGTGATAAGATGGCCGGCCGTCATGGGAACAAGGGTGTCGTTTCCCGTGTGCTTCCTGTGGAAGATATGCCGTTTCTGCCAAATGGCCGTCCGCTGGATATCGTGCTGAATCCTCTGGGTGTGCCGTCCCGTATGAACATCGGACAGGTGCTGGAGATCCATCTTTCTCTGGCAGCAAAGGCGTTGGGATTTAATATCGCAACTCCGGTATTCGATGGAGCGAACGAAGAGGATATCATGGATACCCTGGATCTGGCAAATGATTATGTGAATTTAAGCTGGGAAGAGTTCTCAGAGAAACATAAAGAAGAACTGCTCCCGGAAGTATATGAATATCTGTATGAGAACAGAGCACATCGTGAGTTATGGAAAGGTGTTCCGCTGTCCCGTGACGGTAAGGTAAGACTGCGTGACGGACGTACCGGTGAGTATTTTGACGGTGCAGTAACCATCGGACACATGCATTATCTGAAACTGCATCACCTGGTTGACGATAAGATCCATGCACGTTCTACCGGTCCTTACTCTCTGGTAACACAGCAGCCGCTGGGCGGTAAAGCGCAGTTCGGCGGACAGCGTTTCGGAGAGATGGAGGTTTGGGCATTGGAGGCATACGGTGCATCTTACACACTGCAGGAGATCCTGACAGTAAAATCCGATGATGTTGTCGGACGTGTGAAGACTTACGAAGCAATTATTAAAGGTGAGAATATTCCTGAGCCTGGTATTCCGGAGTCCTTCAAGGTACTCTTAAAAGAGCTGCAGTCCCTGGGACTGGATGTGAGAGTTCTGAACGAAGATCACACAGAGGTAGAAATCATGGAATCCGTGGATTACGGCGAGACCGATATGCGTTCCATCATTGAGGGTGACCGTTACTCCAACCGGGAAGAGGAAGACTTCGGCGCATATGGTTATGGCAAAAAAGAGATCAGCGGAGACGAGATGGTTGACGTCGAAGAAGATGCAGATGAAGAAGAGGATGATTTCTTAGAATTTGATGAGGAACTGGGCGACGAGGAATAAAGTAAGGCATAATCGCGGCTGCCAGGTCGGGCAGCCGTGCACTTCCAAAGCGAGGAAAGGGGTAATCAAATGCCAGAAAAAGTAAATAAAGAAACCTATCAACCGATGACATTCGATGCGATCAAGATTGGTCTGGCTTCTCCGGAGAAAATCCGTGAGTGGTCCCATGGTGAGGTGAAGAAACCGGAAACCATCAATTACAGAACGCTGAAACCGGAAAAGGACGGCCTGTTCTGTGAGCGTATCTTCGGACCAAGCAAGGACTGGGAGTGTCACTGCGGTAAATATAAAAAAATCCGTTACAAAGGTGTAGTCTGCGACCGATGCGGTGTCGAGGTAACAAAATCCAGCGTCCGTCGTGAGCGTATGGGACATATCGAGCTTGCAGCTCCGGTATCCCATATCTGGTATTTTAAAGGAATTCCGTCCCGTATGGGACTGATTCTGGATCTTTCTCCAAGAACTCTGGAGAAAGTACTGTATTTTGCAAATTATATCGTACTGGACGGCGGTGATACCAGACTGCAGTACAAGCAGGTATTGACTGAGAAAGAATATCAGGATGCAAGAGAAGAGTACGGCAAAGGATTCCGTGTGGGAATGGGCGCCGAGTCTATTAAAGAATTGTTGGAAGCAATTGATCTGGAGAAGGAATCCGAGGAGCTGAAAAGAGGCTTAAAGGAATCTACAGGGCAGAAGCGTGCACGTATCATCAAACGTCTGGAAGTTGTAGAGGCATTCCGCGAGTCCGGAAACCGTCCGGAATGGATGATTATGGATGCAATTCCGGTAATTCCGCCGGATCTTCGTCCGATGGTACAGTTGGACGGCGGCCGTTTTGCCACCTCCGATCTGAATGACCTGTACCGGAGAATTATCAACCGTAATAACCGTCTGAAAAGACTGCTGGAGCTGGGTGCTCCGGATATTATTGTCCGCAACGAGAAACGTATGCTTCAGGAAGCAGTCGACGCTCTGATCGACAACGGACGCCGTGGTCGTCCGGTAACCGGACCTGGAAACCGTGCGCTGAAGTCGCTGTCTGATATGCTGAAAGGTAAATCCGGACGTTTCCGCCAGAACCTGCTGGGTAAGCGTGTTGACTACTCCGGACGTTCTGTTATCGTCGTAGGACCGGAACTTAAGATTTATCAGTGCGGTCTGCCGAAAGAGATGGCAATCGAGCTGTTTAAACCATTTGTTATGAAGGAACTGGTATCCAACGGTACCGCTCACAATATCAAGAATGCAAAGAAGATGGTGGAGAAGCTGGAAACAGCCGTATGGGATGTACTGGAAGATGTAATCAAAGAACATCCGGTTATGCTGAACCGTGCCCCCACACTGCATCGTCTCGGTATCCAGGCATTTGAACCGATTCTGGTAGAAGGTAAGGCAATCAAACTGCATCCGTTGGTATGTACCGCATTCAATGCTGATTTCGACGGTGACCAGATGGCTGTCCATCTTCCACTGTCTGTAGAGGCACAGGCAGAGTGCAGATTCCTTTTGCTTTCTCCGAACAATCTGCTGAAACCATCCGATGGTGGTCCTGTGGCTGTTCCTTCTCAGGATATGGTACTTGGTATCTATTACCTGACCCAGGAAAGACCAGGAGAAAAAGGCGAGGGTATGTTCTTCAAGAGCATCAATGAAGCGATTCTGGCATATGAGAACGGTTATCTGACCCTTCAGACGCGGATTACCGTGCGACGTGAAGGGGAAGATGTACAGGGAAATCCGATTCAGGCAAATGTAAGCTCCACATTGGGCCGTTTCCTGTTTAACGAGATTCTTCCTCAGGATCTGGGCTTTGTGAACCGTACCGTTCCGGGCAATGAGCTGCTTCTGGAAGTAGACTTCCTGGTTGCCAAGAAACAGCTGAAACAGATTCTGGAGAAAGTCATCAATACCCACGGCGCTACCAAGACCGCAGAGGTGTTGGATGATATCAAGGCGACCGGATATAAATATTCCACAAGAGCGGCGATGACCGTATCCATTTCCGATATGACCGTACCTCCGCAGAAACCGGAGATGATCGCCAAGGCTCAGGAGACGGTGGACAGAATTACAAAGAACTACAAACGTGGTCTGATTACAGACGAGGAGCGTTATAAAGAGGTTGTAGAGACCTGGAAAGAGACTGATGATGAACTGACAAAGGCTCTGTTGAACGGTCTTGATAAATATAATAATATCTTCATGATGGCTGACTCCGGAGCCCGTGGTTCCGATAAGCAGATCAAACAGCTTGCAGGTATGCGTGGATTGATGGCCGATACAACCGGTCACACCATTGAACTGCCGATCAAGTCAAACTTCCGTGAAGGTCTGGACGTACTGGAATACTTTATGTCTGCGCATGGTGCTCGTAAAGGTATGTCCGATACAGCGCTGCGTACAGCCGATTCCGGTTACCTGACAAGACGTATGGTTGACGTATCTCAGGATCTGATTATCCGCGAGGTAGACTGCTGTGAAGGCAAGGATATCATTCCGGGTATGTATGTGGAAGAGTTCGCAGACGGAAAAGAAGAGATCGAGAGCCTTCAGGAACGTATCACAGGTCGTTTCTCCTGTGAGACGATTAAAGATAAAGACGGTAATGTCATTGTAAAAGCCAACCACATGATCACGCCGAAGCGCGCGGCACGTGTTATGAGTGAAGGTGTGGATGAGAACGGTCAGCCGTTTACAAAGGTTAAGATCCGTACCATTCTGACCTGTAAGTCTCATATCGGTATCTGTGCGAAATGTTACGGCGCCAACATGGCAAGCGGTGAAGTCGTACAGGTCGGTGAATCTGTAGGTATTATTGCTGCTCAGTCGATTGGTGAGCCTGGTACACAGTTGACCATGCGTACGTTCCACAGCGGCGGTGTTGCCGGCGGAGATATCACACAGGGTCTTCCCCGTGTCGAGGAGCTTTTTGAGGCAAGAAAGCCGAAAGGACTTGCCATTATCACGGAAATTAAAGGTGTTGCGAACATCAAGGATACCAAGAAAAAGCGTGAAGTTACTGTAACAGACAACGAGGAAGGGGTATCCAAGACTTATCTGATTCCGTATGGTTCCAGAATCAAGGTTCAGGAAGGTCAGGTACTGGAAGCCGGTGATGAACTGACGGAAGGTAGCGTAAACCCGCACGATATCTTAAGAATCAAAGGTGTACGTGACGTACAGGATTATATGCTTCGCGAGGTACAGCGTGTATACCGTCTGCAGGGTGTTGAGATCAGTGATAAGCATATCGAGGTGATTGTACGTCAGATGCTGAAGAAAGTTCGTATCGAAGAAAACGGAGATACGGAGTTCCTGCCTGGAACACTGGTAAATGTTCTGGACTATGAAGAAGTGAATGAGAAGATGGTGGAAGAGGGAAAGGAGCCTGCACAAGGACAGCAGGTAATGCTCGGTATCACGAAGGCTTCTCTTGCTACGGATTCCTTCCTGTCAGCAGCATCCTTCCAGGAGACGACCAAGGTTCTGACAGAAGCTGCAATCAAAGGTAAAATCGATAATCTGATTGGTCTGAAAGAGAACGTTCTGATCGGTAAACTGATTCCTGCCGGAACAGGTATGAAGTGTTATGGTAATGTAAAACTGGACACTGATATGTTCATGGAAGAAGAACTGATGCTGGATGAGGAAGAGTTGGAGGTTGAAGAAGAACCAAACAGCGAAGAAACTGCTGAAACAGCGGATGCGCCAGAGGTTGAAGCGGTTACGGAAGCTGAAGCAGAGGCGGATTTCAAAGAGACTGAGGAAGAAGTTGCGGTACTTGAAGAAGAGTAATTTATCCTCATCGAATCAATAGACAAAAGTAAGGAGACGAATGTTGTGTATTGCAACAATCGTCTCCTTATTTCTTTCATAGAGTCATAGGCGATTGCGAAACGCTTCGGGAGTCATCGGGAATCCATGTTGATTTTAGCATTATGATAGATTAGAATAAAAAAGAGACAAGGTACTATGAGCCATTATAGAAAATGGGATCGTATGATGAAGGAATGGGCTTCCAATCGTACACTTTCGATCGGAAGAAGTTATGCGAAAGAGATCCTGAATTCCATGAGACTTCCGCAAAGTAATCGGTATGCAGTATGTAAGGCCTGCCGGGGATTAAGTCTGGAAGATGCCTATTGGATTCGACAGAGAGACGGTCTCTATCTTCATAAAGTGGGAAAAGCTGTTGGAAAGAAAAGATAAATTGGAACGTATATAGGAGAAAAGACAGAGATGGGAATGGAACGCTTATGTGAAAATCAATTGATCTGCAAGGCATTGGAGTATATAAAGAAGGATGATGAGAGAACCCTGTGTGAGTTGTTGGAGATGTGTCAGATTCCGGCGCCCTCTTATATGGAAAAGAAAAAAGCGGACTACGTCTTGAATAAATTTCAGAAAATAGGGCTTTCGAATGTCCATATGGATGAAATCTGGAATGTTTTTGGAACGATTAAGGGTTCCGGGGACGGTCCCAGAGTGATGCTTGCAGCTCATACAGATACAGTATTTCCGATAGAGACAGATGTAACAGTAAAAAAAGAAGACAATCGATACGTTTGTCCGGGCATCAATGATGATACCCGCGCCGTGGCAGAATTATTTACCATAGCCCGGGCGATGATGGAGACAGGCTTACGCGGAGAAGGTGATATCGTATTTTGTGCAAATGTCTGCGAGGAAGGTCTGGGGGATTTAAAAGGTGTAAAGCGCATTTTCGGGAGTACAGAGCATTACGATGGCTTTGTCTCTATCGACAATCCCTGTACTGGGGGGATTATCTACACAGCCACTGGCAGTATCCGTTATAAGGTGACATTTCGGGGACATGGAGGTCACAGCTTTTCGGATTTCGGTCTTCCGAATCCGATTCATGCACTTGGCAGAGCAATCGGAAAGATTGCAGAATTTCAGATCCCTGAGCTCCCCAAGACAACATTTAATGTGGGGGTTATCGAAGGCGGTACTTCAGTGAATACGATTGCGGCAGAAGCTTCCATGTTGGTGGATATCCGTTCCGACAGTGAAGCTGAATTGGAGCGGCTGTCAGGAGAACTGCAGGAAGTTGTGAAGGAAGCAGCCGATGCAGAAAATGCACGGTGGAAAAGGGAAGAGAAGGTAAGTGTTGAAATTCAGACAATCGGAAGACGTCCGGCAGGGACGCAGAGTCAGGATTGTAAGATCGTTCGGGCAGCATGGGATGCAGCCTGTGTGTTGGGAATCAAACCGGAACTGAGAGATGAATCCAGTACGGACGCCAATATTCCCATCCGTATGGGAATTCCGGCGATTGCTGTGGGAAGAGGCGGAAAAGAGGGGGGAATCCATACGGTTCATGAATGGTTTGAGCCGGCAGATGCCTGGCTTGGTCCCCAGAGGGATCTGCTCCTGATGCTGGCACTGTCGGGCTATGAGGGATTCCGGGAATATCAGTTGTAGTTGTCTGTCATGTCATCTTCTTTTTGCCGCCCATGGCGATCCAGCTGAACATGCGGGTCAGGAGAATACCGATAAGGGCTCCAAAACTGTCGATGCCCACATCCTTGACTGAGGGGCCGCGCCCGGCAACAAAGGACTGGTGATATTCGTCTCCGGCGGCAAGTAAGACACAGGCAGCGCCTGCCGTAAGCATTAACAGGAATCCCCGGAGCCCATAGACATAGAGCGGAAGTGCAATCGTAATCGCCAGAACACAGTATTCCGTCATGTGTCCTGCCTTGCGGACATAATAATGACAGGCTTCTACTTTTTGTTTTTGTTCCGCTTCACTCCAATTAGCATCCAGGAGCTTGTCTGCAATGTGAATCACATGTTCCGTGACCTTTAAACTGAGAGAAGCAGATTCAACACCTGGCTGTGCAGAAAAGCTGAAGATCAGGTAGATCATGCACAAAGCGGGTAAAAATGAAAAGGGCTTAAAGAATGCAATTAAAAAACGTTTCATATATTTATTGATACCTCCGTATTGCATTCTACAGTATCACGTTTTGCGGAAAATGTCCAGAGGTGTTGCGTTTTGGGAAAGGCTTTAGTATACTGGGAAGAGAATGATGGTACAGGCGATTGGAAAACGCTTCGGGAGTCAGTTTAGCATTCGTTCTCACTCCGACATCCGTACAAAATATAGAAAAATGTTCGCCTGCATCGTACATTTTTCTATATTTTGTTCGTCTGTAGTCGCAATCACGAATTTCTAAACTGATTCCCGAAGCATTTTCCAATCGCCTCAATGATAATATGGTAGGAAAGGATTGATATTACATGAGTTATGCAGATCAGTTATTTATAAAAATGTGTCAGGATATTATAGAAAATGGTGTCAGTACGGAGGGAGAAAAGGTTCGTCCAAAGTGGGAGGATGGTTCTTCGGCCTATACGATCAAGCGTTTTGGTGTTGTCAACCGATATGATTTGTCAAAGGAATTTCCGGCGATTACGTTGAGAAGAACGGCATTGAAGAGTGCGATGGATGAAATTTTGTGGATCTGGCAGAAAAAGTCCAACAATATTCATGACCTGAATTCCCACGTATGGGATGAGTGGGCGGATGAAAATGGTTCCATCGGTAAGGCGTATGGTTATCAGATGGGAGTAAAGCACCAGTATAAAGAGGGGATGATGGATCAGGTAGACCGTGTACTTTATGACTTAAAGAACAACCCTTACAGCCGCAGAATTATGACCAACATCTATGTCCACCAGGACCTGCATGAGATGGCGTTATACCCCTGCGCTTACTCCATGACATTTAATGTGACAAAAGAAAAGGACAGTGAGAAACTAACCTTGAATGCTGTACTGAATCAGCGTTCTCAGGACATTCTGACGGCGAATAACTGGAATGTATGTCAGTATGCCCTGCTTTTGATGATGTTTGCCCAGGTTACTGATATGAAGGCAGGAGAGCTGCTTCATGTAATTGCCGATGCCCATATCTATGACCGTCACATACCAGTTGTCAAAGAATTGATTGCCCGACCGACCTATGACGCACCTGTTGTGAAATTAAATCCGGAAGTCAAAGATTTCTACGCATTTACCACAGAGGATCTTATTGTGGGAAATTATGTGACCGGTCCGCAGGTGAAAAATATACCGGTTGCGGTCTGATAAGCTTTTTTGCCTAATAAGAAGAAAAGAGGTACACAGTATGAATGCGATTGTTGCAGCAGATAAGAACTGGGGAATTGGTTATAAGAACAAACTATTGATTAGCATCCCATCTGATATGAAGTTTTTCCGGCAGACCACGATGAACCATGTGGTAGTCATGGGAAGAAAAACGCTGGAGAGTTTTCCCAATGGTCTTCCTTTGGCAAAAAGAACCAATATTGTTCTTACCAGAGATCAGGACTATAAGGTGAAGGGGGCAATTCTGGTTCATTCAGAAGAAGAATTATTGGAGGAACTTAAGAAATATGAAGAGGATGATATCTTCGTAATCGGCGGAGGAAGCGTGTATGAGATGATGCTTCCTTACTGTAACACGGTCTATGTGACGAAAATTGATTTTGCCTATCAGGCGGATACGTATTTTCCCAATCTGGATGAGATGCCTGAATGGGAGATGACGGAAGAAAGCGAAGAACAGACCTGCTTTGATATTGAGTTTGCATTTACAAAATATGAGAGGAAAGCCTGAATTTCCTGTAGATAAGCGGTGCTCTTGAAGGGGCACCGCTTATCTGTGTTCAGCGTGCTGTCAAAGTATTCGGAAGGTTAAAGGTCAGCGCTTTTTTTTGCAGACAGGATTTTCGATCAAAGTGGCAACAATGAATTCGTGGTTGTGTCCGTCAGCGGTGGTTGTGTAGCCTTTTACCAGATGGACATGACGTCCGTCTCCCACATCCACAGCTTTTTCCGAAGTGCCGCAGAATTCATGCTTATGTCCATTACAGCTATCCGTAGTAAATTTCACTTCGTGGACATGGCTGTCTTCGCACGGGATCGCATCACCGGAAACGGTGGCAAATCTATGATTATGGGCATATTCACAGCATCCGGAAATTCTTGTACTGCCAAGAATTTCATGATTGTGTTGCTTCGGGTAACAAGGTTTTCTTTCATTATCATTATTCATAATAAGGTCTTCCTTTCAATCTTTTATATGATGTTCTACAATAATATATTATGCGGAAATTTTGAAAATGGGATAAAAATATGACGGATTTTGTTGTGACATGATGTCGGGCTTTTTTGAAAAGTACTATCATTTTTCTGACAATTTTGCTATAATGAATGAAAAGTGATTCTTTAGATGTTACGGGAAAAGTGATACAAAGGAGGAAGGTTATGGATCAAGGGTTATATGAAGAAGCATTACATTCTGAGGTGTTATCGGGGAAACTTGTGGATACTTTGAAGGAAGGATTAAGTTACAGCAGTATTTCATTTATCAATGATACGATTGATGTGTTGAAGACTATCCGGAAAAGGATCGAACGGGGGGATACGATCCTTCTGGAGGAGAGCGGCGGCAGGCTGAATGCAAAGTCTTTCCAGGAGTTTGTAAAGGAGAATTTTTCCGCTTACATCAGCAGTGAAGTTTTTACAGTGGAAGGACGCCCGGGGAAAGAGAAGGTGTACTTTCGTCTGGAAGCCTGTGAAGGCGGATATAGCCTGATTTTAAATAAGGATGGAAAGGCAAAGACATATGAATGGATTTCCAGTCTCAGTGAGAAATTTTCTCTGGTTTATATGATTTCCACAGGAATCGTGTATGTGAAGGATGTGCGCAAGGGCGTGTATTCTCCATTTATCTCTGAACATGGAAGGTATTGTCGTTATGATAAAGAACTGGGAAAGATACTGGAAGTTTAAGGTGGTTTGGAATGGTCTGAAAACTGCAGGAATGAATTTTCTGATATGCTTTGGCAGGCGCTATTACTATAAAAAAATGTGGCAATCCGCAGGAAAACATGGTAATATAGTAGGATACTAGGAGCATGAAATGCGGAGCAATCCGTGTATCATAGAGGTCAAAATACCTTTTGACCCCAACATCATAGTAGAAGACTGCAGGAATTAATAAGCATATCAAAAGAATAATCAGATAAGAGGTGCAGGGAACGTGTTAGAAGTGACAAAAGAGAAGAAGACGAGTCTTTTAGGGCAGATTATCCGGTTTGGATTTGTGGGAGGTTCTTCCTTTTTGATTGACTATGGGATTATGATTTTGCTGACAGAGTTGTTCGGGGTGAATTATCTGCTGTCTTGTGGTATCTCTTTTTCCATATCCGTCATTTATAATTATGTGATGAGTATTCTGTGGGTATTCGAGGTGGACAAGGAAAAGAGTGGTGTCCTGAATTTTATGATTTTTCTGGTGCTGAGTCTCGGTGGATTGGGAATCAATCAGTTGATTATGTGGGGACTGGTGGACAAAGCAGGTATTTTCTATATGTTCAGCAAAATATTGGCGACTGCCGTGGTTATGGTATATAACTTCATAACACGAAAAATTTTTCTGGAAAAGAAATAAGAAAACAGATCGCAAGAAAAATAAAAGACGAAGTGGAGGATTTCAGGAAATGGAAGAAAAGAAAATTCCATACAAAATTTATCTGGAAGAGGATGAGATGCCGAAACAGTGGTATAATGTGCGGGCGCATATGAAAAATAAACCGGCGCCTCTTCTGAATCCGGGGACATTGCAGCCCATGACGGCGGAGGAACTGGGACATGTGTTTTGTGATGAGTTGGTAAAACAGGAGTTGGATGATCAGAACCCATGGATTGATATTCCCCAGGAGATTCAGGAATTTTATAAGATGTACCGTCCGTCACCGTTAGTACGTGCATATTGTCTGGAGAAAAAGCTGGGCACACCGGCAAAGATTTACTACAAATTCGAAGGAAATAATACCAGTGGAAGCCATAAGCTGAATTCAGCAATTGCACAGGCGTATTATGCAAAACAGCAGGGATTGAAGGGGGTTACTACGGAGACCGGTGCAGGTCAGTGGGGGACAGCGCTGTCTATGGCATGTTCTTACTTTGATCTGGATTGTAAGGTATATATGGTAAAGGTTTCCTATGAGCAGAAGCCATTCCGCCGTGAGGTGATGCGTACCTATGGTGCCAGTGTAACACCGTCTCCGTCAGAGACTACCAATGTGGGAAGGAAGATTCTGGCAGAACATCCGGGAACCACAGGAAGTCTTGGATGTGCAATCTCCGAAGCGGTAGAAGCTGCTACCAGCCAGAAGGGTTACCGTTATGTATTGGGAAGTGTATTGAATCAGGTACTTCTGCATCAATCGGTGATTGGTTTGGAGTCTAAGGCAGCTATGGAGAAGTATGGCATTAAGCCGGATGTGATTATCGGATGTGCCGGCGGCGGTTCCAACCTGGGCGGACTGATTTCTCCGTTTATGGGCGAGAAACTGCGGGGAGAGGCAGATTATCATTTTATCGCTGTGGAGCCGGCATCCTGTCCAAGTTTTACCAGAGGAAAATATGCTTATGATTTCTGTGATACAGGAAAGGTTTGCCCGCTGTCTAAGATGTATACACTGGGATGTGATTTTATCCCATCAGCGAACCATGCAGGAGGACTGCGGTATCATGGTATGAGTTCTACACTGTCCCAGTTGTATGATGATGGGTTGATGGAAGCTCGTTCTGTTGAGCAGACCTCTGTATTCCAGGCGGCAGAAGAATTTGCACGTGTAGAGGGTATCCTGCCGGCACCGGAGAGCAGCCATGCAATTCGTGTTGCCATTGATGAGGCATTGAAGTGCAAAGAAACCGGTGAAGAAAAGACAATTCTGTTTGGTCTTACCGGAACAGGCTATTTTGATATGGTGGCATATGAGAAGTTCCACAATGGTGAGATGAATGATTATATTCCGACGGATGAAGAATTAGCAGCAGGATTTGCAGGTCTGCCAAAAACGGAATAATAGCATACGGAAAAGAAAAAAGCTTTTGCGGAGTCTGAAACTGGACTTCGTAAAAGCTTTTTTCGTTATACGTCAGGTTTACCGGTTTCGCGCTTTTTCAAGGCGTTCATTTCCATGAGCACGAATAGGATGGACAGAGCGGCAGCCATAAAATCTGCAATCGGCGCGGAGTACATGACTCCGTCAATTCCCATAATCAGGGGAAGAATAATCAGCAGCGGAAGCAGGAAGATAATCTGCCGTGTCAGGGACAGAAAGATGCCCCGGACTGGTTTGCCGATAGAAGTAAAGAAGTTGGCTGCCAGCGGCTGCAGGAAATTGACAAAGGTGAAGAACAGGTAGATACGGAAATACTGTTCTGCAAAGTGGTAATATTCTTCGGTTCCGCTTCCGAAGATCTGGATAATCTGCCGTGGAAATGCCTGAAAACAGACAAAAGCCAGAACAGAGATAATCAGACAGATGATAGATGCTTTGCGGAAACTTTCCCGGACACGTCTGTATTTTCCTGCTCCGTAATTAAAGCTGACCAGAGGCTGCAGTCCCTGAGAGGTTCCGATGACCAGAGAGAAGAAAATCATACCTACCTTAGATATGATCCCGGCACAGGCAAGGGGAACTTCACTGCCATAGACAGAGTTTCGTCCATAATAGGTCAACGTGTTATTCATTACAATCTGTACGACCATCATAGCCACCTGATTCAGACATGGAGTCATACCCAGAGAAAGAATCTTCAGCCAGTAGGAAAAATCAGGCCGCAGATCGGAAAAAGACAGCTTCACAGTTTTGAAGTGTGTCAGATATGCAATTACCATGACCGCAGATATAATCTGGCCGATTACGGTAGCATAGGCGGCACCCTGGATACCAAGCTGAAAGCCGAAGATAAACAACGGATCCAGAATCGTATTGATAATTGCTCCCGTAAGGGTGCAGAGCATGGAAAAACGGGGACTTCCATCTGCACGGATCAGATGGGAGCCAGCCGTGGTCAGAATCAGGAAGGGGAAGCCCCAGGAGGTGATTCCGGTGTAGGAAAGTGCATAATCCAGAATATCTGATGTGGCACCAAAGGCGTGCATCATAGGTTCCAGAAAAAGCTGTGTGATGAGGCAGAGCAGGATACCAAGAGAGAGCATCATGTTGACAACATTGCCGACACAGGTTTTGGCTCTCTTTTCCTCGCCTGCACCCATAGCCAGATTAAAATTAGCAGCACCGCCGATTCCGCACAGAAGGGAGATGGCAGTACAGATGATCGTGAGGGGAAAAGCCACGTTGGTTGCGGCATTTCCAAGCATACCGACACTTCGGCCGATGAAAAATTGATCGACGATATTGTAAAGTGCACTGACCAGCATGGCAATGATGCTGGGAATTGCGAATTTTGCCAGTAGGGAATTGATCGGTTCCGTACCCAGCGGGTTGTTCTTTTGGATTTCTGTGTTCATAATTCCTCCTTGTTCAAGGCGTGTCTGAGAATTACCGGAATAGGTGTTCAGACACGTTACCGTATCTATTTTAGTCTGTCTTTTGAACGTAGTCAATCCGATAATAGAGGAAATTCCTCACAAATTGGAACCCACATCTTGTAGAAAGCAATTTTGAGATAGGTTTTGATGCTTTATGAATAAGCGTCTTCTGAATCATTATGAAATATGGTATAATGAGCGAAAGGTTAGTTGGGAGGTTTAGAGTCGTTGGGGAGAGTAGAAGGGAGGAAACGTGTTGCCGGAGATTTGTATGAGAGAAAATTTTGTGCCGAGGGCGGTGGTATTTGACATGGACGGTCTGATGTTTGACAGTGAGCGGGAGGTGCAATATGCCTGGGATGTGACGGGGGAAGAGATGGGGTATGGGAAATTAGGGCACAATATCTATCATACCTTAGGCTTAAATAAACGTGCGCGGGAGGCCTATTTTAAGGAGAAATATGGACAGGATTTTCCCTATGAGGAGTTCCAGGAGCGCTACCGCAGTGTGGTGTATGAACATACAAAGCAACAGGGAAGTCGTGCTAAACCGGGGCTGTATGAATTGTTGGAATCGCTTGCGAAGAGAGGAATTCCTATGGCGGTTGCTACTTCTTCCAGTCCTGAGCACGCAGCTTTGTATCTGGAGAATGGAAAGATCAGCGGCTATTTCCAGACGGTTGTGACTGGAAACATGGTGACGAAGGCAAAACCGGATCCCCAGATTTACCAGATTGCCTGTGAGAAACTTGGGGTGAAACCAGAGGAAGCCTTGGCTCTTGAAGACTCTTATAATGGACTTCGGTCGGCACATAGGGCTGGAATGAAGGCGGTGATGGTGCCGGATTTGCTGAAAGATCCTTCACCGGTGGAGGACATTATCTATGCGAAGGCGGAGACGCTTCTTGAGGTGAAAGAGATGTTTGGGTGGTAGTTGAGCCAGATGGAAACGAAGTATATTTTTCCATTTTTACCCAAATCTCTTGACGCGTAGTTTTGATTTTGTTATAATAATTTTATTAATTTAACGGAGTGAATAGATCCACGCAGCTCTGGATTTGTGTCTGAAGAGACGTATAGCAGAGTGAGCGGATAGAAATGTAATAGCAAAAAACGAAGGAGGTGCTTTATGGAGAATTATTTAGCTTACACACAACTGGGAGATAAGAACAGTGAGAATACTTTGGTATTTTTACATGGATCTACGATGACAAAAGAGGGAATGCTGCCATTAGCAGAAAAATTTGAAGAATATAATTGTATTTCCTTAGATTTGACTGCACATGGGGAGTCTGAAGGGGAACTGCCTGAAAGTATCAGTGACATAGCAGGAGATGTGGAAAGTACAATTGAGAATCTGAAAGAACGGAATATCATACAGGGGAAACTTGTTTTACTGGGTTATTCCATGGGCGGAGCAATTACATGTGAGATAGCATTACGGAAGAATACGAAAGTAGATGGGATTGTGTTTTTAAGCAGCGCTGCTGATTTGAAGCATTATACGCCTGCGGTAGATCAATTGAAAAATATTGCTGTGGAAAACTTCAAAACAGAAGATATTCTGGACTTTTTGTTTGGCAATTTAGTAGGGGAAGCTGAGAAAGAGCGCATTAAAAATGCATTTTTAGAAACCGGTGTAAGAGATGAAATTGGTTATAATGATCTGATGATTTCAAATGCTTATGATTGCCTTGATAAAACCGGAAGTATTGATTGTCCGACATTATTGGTTCATGGATGTGAAGATAGCATAATATTACCTGTTGCTGCTGTTGAAAC
This sequence comes from uncultured Lachnospiraceae bacterium, assembly GCA_900539175.1. Lineage (GTDB taxonomy): Bacteria > Bacillota > Clostridia > Lachnospirales > Lachnospiraceae > Novisyntrophococcus. The sequence continues at coordinate 24,163 of UQAW01000017.1, read as the reverse complement.
ATGGAAGCAAATTGAAAATAGCCAATTGCTTATGGTACCTTATGGCGGACATGCGTTAATCTATGAAGACACTGCAGTCGTTGCTGAAAAAATTAAGGGTTTTGTGCAGAAGGTATTCTAAATGAAAGGGATTCCCTGCTCAGCTGACAAGATAAAAGAAAAACATCGGGTATTTTAAACCGATGTTTTTTGCGTAGAAAAAGGAGTTGTATGATAATCTTATTTTGTGAGAAAGAGGCAATACTGTCGAAAGGATAGGCGTTATGAGAATTTATGGACTTCAGAAGTTGACGCTGTTGGATTTTCCGGGGAAGGTGGCTTGTACGGTTTTTTTGGGAAATTGTAATTTTCGGTGTCCCTTTTGTCAGAATGGTAATCTGGTGCTGCGGGCGGCGAAGGAGCCGGTTATCAAAGTGGAGGATGTGTTGGCAGTCCTTGAAAGACGCAGGGGGATTTTGGATGGGGTTTGCATTACCGGCGGAGAGCCTACGTTGGAGGCGGAATTATCCTGCTTTATGAAGCAGGTGAAGGAGATGGGGTATCTGGTGAAGTTGGACACCAACGGATATCGTCCTCAGGTTTTGAAGGAGTTGGTTGGAGCCGGATTGGTGGATTATGTGGCGATGGACATTAAAAATGCACCGAACCGGTATGAAGAGACGGCAGGGCTAGAGGGATTGGATTTGCTGAAGATTCAGGAATCTGTGGACTTTTTGATGGATGGTAGGGTTCCGTATGAGTTTCGGACAACAGTGACAAGGGAGCTGCATCGTAAGGAGGAGTTTGAAACAATCGGCAGGTGGCTGAAGGGGTGCAGCAGGTATTACCTCCAGAATTACAGGGAATCGGAATTTGTGATACGTCCGGTATTCAGCGGGTATGCAAAAGAGCAGTTGGAATACTTCCGGGAGATTTTGCTCAGGACAATTCCAGTGGTGGAAATACGGGGAATTGATTAAGCGGGTATCAATTTATTCCAGTGGTGTGCACGTTCCGTTTGCGTGGGATTTGGAACAAATTCCACGCAAACGGGAAGGCACATATGATACACGGATTGCTCCGCATTTCATGCTCCCGCAATCCTAAAAACATTTGAAATCCGCCCCGTTGGGGCTGCTTTCTCATGTTTTACGGGTCCCAAAGTCATGCTTTTTCATGCAAGCATGAAACGCATAACCTTTTGACTCTGGTATCATATCATTTTTAAACATGCTCCAGCGGTCTGTACCAGTAACCTGTTTTACCAGAGAATGTATATTCTTTGGAGAGACGGCCGGGCTTGAAGTAAGCAAAGCCAAACATGGCAGCCATAAATTGTTCATTGGTGTTGTAGATGCCGGGAACGCCGAGAATATAGGCGGCAGCAAGACCGGAGGTTGACTGGCCCAGCAGCAGGTGGTGATAATTCTGGAAACCATGATGAATGAATTGATTACATCCGATGCGGAAGCCGTGGGCACGAAGTTCCGGAAAGTCTTGGACGGAGATACGAACACAGTCGGAAATTTCATCATCATCAAAGGGGCGGATGGCGTTGTAGTTTTGACGAACCCAGATCCAGGGGTTGATGCGGGGGGCTGCCTCAGCGGAGGTCATATGAATACTGCCGGTATTTTTTTGAGCTCCAGGTTCAGGCATAGCTGCTTCGCCGGAAGCGGAGACTGTTTCAGGAACTGTGTCGGCTTCTAGTGAAGTAGCAGAAGCAGGAAGTGTTTTGTCTGAAGAGTCTGCTTCGAAAGTTGACAAAGTTTCGGATGGAGCGTCCATTTCCGTGTTAGATTGTGCTGTGGGCATAGCGTGTGTTTCAGGCAGAGGTTCTGTTTCGGTTATGGTGTCTGCCTGAGCTGCGGTATTCGGGGAGGGAGCAGTTTCGGATTCATAAGGGACATCAGAGTCAGATGTAGCTTCTGATAGAACTGCATCATCAGACGCAGGCGCGGGTCCGTTTCCTTTAGATAGAGCAGCTGTTTTCTGGTCTGCGGAATGTGCAGGTTGGAATTGACTGGGCAGAATGGGAGTTTCGTCCCATTGGGTGCCATAAAATTTCTGATTCGATGCAGTCAGGATCAGTCCGTTAAAATCTGTCACAGTATATGCGGTTCCGGCAATTCTGGAAGGGAATGTCAGAATTCCGGAGATGCCGTTTTTGCCGGAAGTGATCTGTCCGAGAGGAAACCCCTGAAGTTCAGTGCCGATCTGAATAAACCCGTATACAGTAACGGGTGTCTGGGAGGGCAGGGAAAATACATTTAACTGGAATTGCATACGGCAGATGCCGGAACGCAGTTCCACCTTAACAAACCCTCGGTTTTCAGATTTTTTTTCTGCTATGTATTCATAGAGATAAGAGACAAAACGTTTATAATCAGACATAGATAGCCCCCTTTTGTTTGGAAATAGCTGTGTGACGGTCAGGAACTGTTAATAAAGAACTCAGATGAACATTTATACAGCGTCCTTGTCACAAGCTATTTCTGAACAGTTCCTTGCGTCAGATATATCTTACTGAAAAACTATGCGTTCAGGCAGAGAATTATGAGTAGAATAAGAAGAAGGAATGAGGAAAGAGTTACATGGATCATGAGTATTATATGAAAGAAGCAATCCGGCAGGCACGGAAGGCGGAAAAGCTGATGGAGGTGCCGATCGGGTGTGTGATTGTTTACGAAGGAAAAATTATTGCCAGAGGATATAACCGGAGAAACACAGATAAGAATACATTGTCCCACGCGGAGATGAATGCCATACGGAAAGCAAGTAAGAAGTTAGGGGACTGGCGGCTGGAGGGGTGTACGCTGTATGTGACGCTGGAGCCATGTCAGATGTGTTCCGGAGCGATTGTGCAGTCGAGGATTGATGAGGTGGTGATTGGCTGTATGAACCCCAAGGCAGGCTGCGCCGGATCTGTCCTGAATTTGTTAGAGGTGCAGGAATTTAATCATCAGGTAACAATCACGCAGGGGATTCTGGAGGAAGAATGCAGTCAGATGATGAGTAATTTTTTTCGGAGACTCAGAGAAATGAAAAAAGAGAAAAAGTTAGAAACTGCTCAGAAATAACCTGCGCAGGCTGTACAGGTTATTTCTGAACAGTTCCTTAGCCGGGAGGCGTGCGGCAGAGTGTGAAGGAGCCGTACCTGACGGCTCCGGTTCTGTATAGATATGGTTTCTGAATGAACATCAGATAAATCTGGCAAAGAAAATACTATAAAAGAGTATACACCATGGTTTTGCAAAGATAATAATTGCTGTGAACTTCTTTGAGGGCATCGGTGTCAGTCCTGCAAGGAAACAAAGAACGTCGTCGGGAGCCAGAGGGAGAAGAATAGCTGCAAAGAAAATCCAGAGAAAAGATCTTTTTTGCGTCCATCCAAGGTATTTGTGATAGTTTTTCTGACCAATCATGCTTTGCACAACCTGAGAGCCGTATCTTCTGGCGATAAAGAAGGCAATGATGGAACCGGCGCTGATACCGATATAGTTGATCCAGAATCCGCCGGCGGTTCCGTACAGAATTGCCCCAACAGCGCATCCCAGAAAACCGGGAAGCAGTGGGATAACTACCTGAAACAGTTGGATGGTGCCAAGCGCCAGAGGACCAAAAAAACCGAATTGCTGGATATATTCCTGAAATGTTTTTACGGAATGGAAATGTCCGTCAAAGTAGCTTTTGATTAAAAATATAAGAATTGCGCCGCAGGCAGCGAAGCCCAGCAGCCTGGCATACTTTTTCACGTTTGCAGCAGTATCTGACATAGTAGTAATCCTTTCTGTATCCTTCGGGTTTTATGATAGAATATAGTTTACCCTAAATGCATTAATTGCTGATAAAAGATGTCTTAAGAATTTTTGAATTTTGAACTTGTTTTCCTGCGCGATTTGCCCAGCTGCCGAGGAGTCCGTACACAGGCTCTTGTTTCTTGTGAATTTATGGAGTAAAATAAGAAAGAATTGAATAGAATGAATCGATACGGAAAGGAGTATTTACAAGATGAGTTTCAAGGAAATAGATATTAAAAAATTGGAAAAGAACCCCTTTGCCATGATCGGCGATGAGTGGATGTTGGTTACTGCAGAGAAGGAAGGAGCGGTCAATACCATGACTGCATCCTGGGGCGGCGTAGGTATTATGTGGGGAACGACAGTTGCTACCGTCTATCTGCGTCCCCAGCGTTACACCAGGGAGTTTGTGGATGCAGGTGAGTACTTTACGTTGTCTTTCTTTGGAGGAGAACAGAAGAAGGCTATGGGCCATCTGGGCAGTGTGTCAGGACGTGAAGAGCCGGATAAGATTGAGAAAGCAGGTCTTCATATAGCGCAGATTGATGGTCAGCCGACCTTTCAGGAGGCTTCTCTCGTGCTGGTATGTAAAAAGTTATATGTACAGGAGATGAAACAGGAGTGCTTTGTGGGTACGGAAGAGATTGAAAAATGGTATCCCAATAAGGATTTTCATTTTATGTATATGGCAGAGATCGTGAAAGCATATGCGGCTGAGTGAAGACATACGACAGGATAACAGAAAGGAACGAACAAGGAATGTGGGTTGCAGACGGATGGAATGATTATGAGGTACTGGACACTTCCAATGGAGAAAAACTGGAACGGTGGGGAGCGTATATCCTGGTGCGTCCGGATCCCCAGGTGATCTGGGATACGCCCCATGACCACCCGGCATGGAAGAAGAAGAATGGACACTATCACAGAAGCAATAAGGGCGGCGGAGAATGGGAATTCTTCCGGCTGCCCAAGCAGTGGTCCATTCAGTATAAGAAATTGACGTTCAACCTGAAACCATTCAGCTTTAAACATACAGGTTTATTTCCCGAGCAGGCTGCGAACTGGGATTGGTTTGGAGATAGGATCCGTAACGCGGGACGTCCGGTAAAGGTTCTGAATCTTTTTGCCTATACGGGAGGTGCCACATTGGCAGCAGCAGAGGCGGGAGCAGCAGTTACTCATGTGGACGCATCCAAGGGGATGGTAACCTGGGCCAAAGAAAATGCGGTGTCTTCCGGATTAAAAGATGCACCGATCCGTTGGATCGTGGATGACTGTAAGAAATTTGTGGAACGGGAAATCCGCCGCGGCAATCACTATGACGGGATTATCATGGATCCGCCGTCTTATGGACGGGGTCCAAAGGGGGAGGTCTGGAAAATTGAAGAGGCGATTTTTCCATTTATACAACTGTGTGCACAGTTGTTAAGTGAGAAGCCTCTATTCTTTCTGGTAAATTCTTATACGACAGGGTTGGCGCCGTCCGTGTTGACTTATATGATTTCCACGGCATTGAAAGCCCATGGCGGAAGCGTGGAAGCGCAGGAAATCGGCCTTCCGGTTACCTCTTCCGGACTGATTCTGCCCTGCGGTGCTTCCGGACGCTGGGAAAAATAGTTAGAAATGCAAGAAAAGTAACAAAAAGTTGCAAAAAAGAATCGTGCGTCCTATAAGAACTTACAAAATGAAAATAAAATGCAAGAATCTCTTGACAGACGGTCATTTTCGGGCTTAAAATTATGTTCGGTCTATAATGATTAGGAAACAGTTTGTCGAGGAGGAAATTATGAAACCATATGCACAGTTAAGCAAAGAAGAACTGCTTGCGCTGAAAGCAGAATTGGAAGCGGAATATAAGGAGATCCAGGGAAAGGGTCTGGCTTTGGATATGTCCAGAGGAAAGCCGGCAAAAGTTCAGTTAGATTTGTCGGAAAAGATGTTAACCATTATTTCTAAGAATGAAGAAGCGGTTGCTGAAAATGGTCTGGATTGCTGTAATTACGGCGGACCGATTGGTATTCCGGAAGCCAGAAGACTGATGGGAGATCTTGTGGGTGTTCCGGCAGACAATGTGATTATTTGCGGGAATGCCAGCTTAACAATTATGTTTGATACGGTTTCTCGTTCCATGACGCATGGTGTTATGGGGAATACTCCCTGGGCAAAATTAGATAAGGTAAAATTTTTATGTCCGGTACCGGGATATGACCGTCACTTCGGAGTTACGGAGTACTTTGGTATCGAAATGGTGAACGTGCCGATGACAGAGGACGGACCGGATATGGATCTGGTAGAAAAACTGGTTTCTGAAGATGCATCCATCAAAGGAATCTGGTGTGTGCCGAAATATTCCAATCCACAGGGGTATACCTATTCAGATGAAACAGTGAAGAGATTTGCGAATCTGAAGCCGGCAGCAAAGGATTTCCGTATTTTCTGGGATAATGCATATTGCATCCACCATTTATATGAAGGAGAAGAGAATCAGGAGCAGATTCTGGATATTCTTTCCGAATGTGAAAAGGCAGGAAATCCGGATATGGTATATGAGTTTATCTCCACATCCAAAGTAAGCTACGCAGGAGCAGGTATCTCTGCAATTATTTCTTCCAAGGCAAACCTTGAGGACATCAAAAGACATATGAACTATCAGACCATCGGACATGATAAGCTGAATCAGCTGCGCCATGTTAAATTCTTTAAGGACGCAGATGGTGTGAATGCTCATATGATGAAACATGCATCCATCCTTCGCCCCAAGTTTGAGGCTGTTTTAAAGGTGCTTGAGGAGTCTTTGGGAGGACTTGAGATTGCTTCCTGGACCTGTCCGAAAGGCGGATACTTCATCTCTTTTGATGCGATGGAAGGATGTGCAAAGGCAATCGTTGCAAAGGCAAAAGATGCAGGTCTTGTAATGACAGGTGCAGGTGCGACTTATCCGTATGGGAAGGATCCGAAAGATTCCAATATTCGTATTGCTCCGTCACTTCCGACACCGGAAGAATTGGAATTGGCGGGAAAGTTATTCGTGTTAAGTGTAAAACTGGTGAGCATCGACAAATTGCTGGAGAATAGATAAAGATTGGTTTTGAGACTGTGCAGGAAGGAATTCTCGCACAGTCTTTTTTAAAGATTTCTTACATTCACAAAATTCCTTTACCATCCAGATTTCTGGTGCTATACTAAGACTCGTAGACGGAAAGTTTTAGTAGGAGCACAGGATTATGAGAAAACGGAAAACAGTGAAAAAAATATTATTGGTTATTCTTTTGGGAATTGTACTGGTTATGTTGGGAATATATTTGGGGGTCAGCCTTTTCTTTCATTCTCATTTCTTTTCCGGATCACGGATCAATGGAATTGACTGCAGCAGGATGACAGTGGAGCAGGTGAAGGAAGAGATTCAAAAGCATGTGATGGAATATCAGCTTACGCTTAAAGTCCGGGGAGGCGGTACAGAGATCATAACGGCAGAGATGTTGGGACTTACTTATGTGGATGACAAGGGTGTGGAAAAGCTGATGGAAGACCAGAACGGCTTTGCGTGGATGTTTTCTCTGGGGACAGACAAGAATTATGAAATGGCTGCCAATACCACATACGAAAAGGCGGTTGTGGAGGAGATTCTGAATCGTCTGGACTGTTTTCAGACGGAACAGGTGACGGCACCTGCGGATGCATTTATACAGGAGACAGATACAGGATATACCATTGTCCCGGAGAATCAGGGGAATACGCTGAAACGTGAAGAAGTGAAGAACGCCATCATTGATGCGGTAGATACCGGAAAGACAGAAATCAATCTGGAAGAGTTGGATTTGTATGAAAAACCTTCGGTGTTAAGCAGTGATGAGGCGCTGAATGCAGAAGTACAGCAGTTGAATACCCTGACATCTGCCAATATTATTTATGATTTCAAGGACCGTCAGTATACGGTAGACCGTTCCTTAATCAAAGAGTGGCTGGTAAAGGGAGCGGATGGGAATTACAGCCTGGATGAAAGCAAGGTTTCCGAATGGGTTAAAGATATGGCATATGATACGGATACTTTTTCTTTAAAACGGGAATTTAAAACTTCCCTCGGCCCAACGATTACACTGCCCAAGCACAGAGGTGACTATGGCTGGGTAATCAATAAAAATAAGACGACGCAATCATTGATAGAGGCGATTAATGGCGGGATTCAGGAGACAAGAGAACCTGTTTATTTATATAAAGGTGTGGAGCGCGGAGCCAATGACATCGGCGGCACTTATGTGGAAATCTGTATTTCAAAACAGAGGATGTGGTGCTATAAAGACGGGAAATTAGTAGTAGAGACTCCGGTTATTACGGGAAATCACGCCAGCGGCCATGATACACCTTCCGGCGGTGTGTGGGCGATTGATGCAAAGCAAAGAGACCGCCATTTTGACCGGTACAATGCAGATGTGACCTTCTGGCTGCCCTTCAATGAAGATGTGGGGATTCATGATGCGAGCTGGCGTCCGGAAGCAGCGTATGTGCCTGAGACATATGAGACAAGCGGTTCCCATGGATGCGTCAATACGCCGTATGCTGCAGCAGAAAAAATATTTAATACGGTAGACATCGGCTATCCTGTTATAGTATATTATAGTACAGATCAGGTTGTAGGACCTGAGCCGACGCAGGAAAATGGAATATAAGACGGGTTTGAAAATGTAAGGAGTTTATTATGAAGATTGTTGTATTAGCCGGGGGAACCAGTACGGAAAGGGATGTGTCTATCGTTTCCGGAACCATGGTCTGTAAGGCGTTGCGGGAAAAAGGGCATCAGGCAATTCTGATGGATGTATTTTTCGGATTAAAACAGATACCGGAATCATTATTTCCGGAGGAATATGATGTGGAAGGGGCAGCTGAAGAAATCAGGAGTCACAATGATAGTCTCGCAGAGGCGGTAAAAGCACGCCGGGAGTTTTTCGGACCGCATGTGATTGAAATCTGTCAAAAGGCAGATGTTGTATTTATGGCGCTGCATGGTGCCAATGGGGAAGACGGAAAGGTTCAGGCGGCCTTTGATCTGTTTGGAATCCCTTATACCGGAACCGGATATTTAAGTTCTGCGGTTGCCATGGATAAAGGCCTGACAAAGCAGTTTTTTGAGACACACGGCGTACCGGTGCCAAAGGGAATCTCACTGATGAAGAATCAGGCGTTCGTTTCCCTTGAAAAATCCGGTCTGGAATTTCCCGTGGTTGTGAAGCCTTGTTGCGGAGGGTCCAGTGTGGGGGTTTTTATTGCTGGTAATCAGGAGGAGTACGAAGCTGCATTACAGGCAGCGTTTGCCTATGAGGATGAGCTGATTGTAGAGGAGTATGTAAAGGGCCGGGAATTTTCTGTAGGCGTGGTCGACGGGAAGGCATATCCGATTATTGAGATAGCGCCGATTGAAGGATTTTATGATTATACGAATAAGTATAAGGCAGGCTCCACAATCGAGACTTGTCCGGCCGAACTTACCGAAGAACAGACGAGACAGATGCAGGAATATGCCGTACTGGGTGCCGAATCGCTTGGGATTGAAGGATATTGCCGTCTGGATTTTATGATGCGCGGGGATGGACGGATGTATTGCCTGGAGGCCAACACATTGCCGGGGATGACGCCTACCAGTCTGCTGCCCCAGGAGGCGCAGGCAATCGGAATTGACTATCCTTCTCTTTGTGAGGAATTGATCCGGCTTTCCCTTAAAAAATATCAAGGTTAAATGGAGACGAATGAAAATGAAAAATCTGACACTGGAGCATATTGCGGCTGCATGTAATGGAAGTTATGCAGGTCCGGAAGAAAAAAAATCCATGTGTGTGTCCGACATTACGACAGACAGCCGGAAGGTGACCGAAGGCTGTCTTTTCGTGCCTATAAAAGGGGCCCGGGTGGACGCGCACGACTTTATTGAACAGGTGATGGAAGCCGGCGCACTGGCAACGCTGTCGGAAAAAGACCTAGGGCCGACAGAATTTCCATATATACAGGTGGAATCCTCTCTTCAGGCGGTGAAAGATCTGGCAGAATATTATTTAAGTCAGCTTGAGATACCGGTGATCGGGATTACAGGCAGCGTAGGGAAAACCAGTACCAAGGAAATGATTGCGGCGGTACTGGAACAGAAGTACTGTGTACTGAAAACACAGGGGAATTTTAATAATGAGTTAGGGCTGCCTCTTACGGTATTTCGTTTGAGAGAAAACCATGAGATCGCAGTTCTGGAGATGGGAATCAGTGATTTTGGAGAGATGAGCCGTCTGGCAAAGGTGGCACGTCCTGAAACCGGAGTCATCACAAATATCGGATGGTGTCACCTGGAAAATCTGAAATCAAGGGATGGAATCTTCCGGGCAAAGACGGAGATGTTTTCGTATATACGTAAAGGAGGCCATGTGATCCTGAATGGTGACGATGATAAATTATGCCAGGTACAGGAGGTTCATGGAATTCGGCCTCTGAAATTCGGTCTTTCTGCTGAAAATGATGTCTATGGGGATCATATTGTGAGCAAGGGACTGAAAGGTGTGGCGTGTCTCATCCACACACCGCAGGGAAGTTTTGAGACTTTGATTCCTATTCCGGGACAACATATGGTTTACAATGCCCTTGCGGGAACCTGCGTTGGTCTGACGTATGGACTTACCCTGGAGCAGATCCGGGCAGGAATTGAAAGTCTGCAGCCGGTCAGCGGAAGATTTCATATTATTGAGACGGAACGGTTTACGATTATTGATGACTGTTACAATGCCAACCCGGTATCCATGAAAGCGTCCCTGGAGGTATTGCAGGATGGTCTTGGAAGGAAGGTGGCAATTCTGGGAGATATGGGAGAGCTTGGAGCGCGGGAAGCAGAACTTCACGGACAGGTGGGGGCCTTTGCGGGCGGTTTGAAGCTGGATGCGGTATACTGTGCAGGTCCTTTGTGTGAGCAGCTTGCCGGGGAAGCAAAGGCAGCGAATCCGGAATTGGAAGTAAAGCACTTTAAGGACAGAGATGAGATGACAGAGCAGCTTCCCAAACTGCTGCAGTCAGGAGATACGATTCTGGTGAAAGCTTCACATTTTATGCAGTTTGAAAAAATTGTGGAACTTTTGTCAGGAATGCGATAAGAAGGGGGAAAACTTCCATGTTACGTTTTATATTCGTTGTGATTGTTGTGATCGGATACCTGATTTTGTCTATACCGCTTCTTTTGATTGAATGGATTATTGGAAAATTCAACCCGTATGCCAAAGAAATCAGTTCTCTGAGGATTATTCAGACCGTATTTCGGTTTATCCTGTGGCTGACAGGACTGAAACTGGAGGTCATCGGAGAGGAGAATGTACCGAAAGACTGCGCGGTATTGTATATCGGAAACCACAGAAGTTTTTTTGATGTGCTGATTACATATGCCCGCTGTCCCCGGAGAACCGGATATGTGTCAAAGATGGAATTGAAGAAGTTTCCATTACTGCGGGACTGGATGAATAATCTGCATTGCTTGTTTCTGGACCGCACAAATCTGAAAGCCGGGATGCAGATGATTCTGACCGGGATTCAGAAGATTAAGGATGGAATCTCCATCTGTATTTTTCCGGAGGGAACCAGAAGCAAGGGAGAGAAGGAACTGCCGATGTTGGAATTTCACGAAGGTAGTTTTAAGATGGCACAGAAAACCAATTGTCCCATTGTCCCGATGGCGATGGTGAATACCTGCGAGATTTTCGAGGCACATTTTCCGAAGATTAAGCCCACGCATGTGATTTTGGAGTATGGAAAACCGATTATTCCTTCAGAACTGTCTGCCGAGGATAAAAAGCATCTGGGGGCATATACACAGAAAGTCATCACAGAAATGCTCATGAAGAATCAGAAGCTTCTGAAAAAATGAAAATGTATGAATAAAAGACAGAGCTGCTGTACAGATGGATGTTTCACATCTACCTGTGCAGCAGCCTTATTTTTTTGACATAATGAAAAAATGGATAAAAATTTGAACAAAAATAAGAATATATTCGAAAAAAAATAAAATAGGTAAGATTATTTACAAAAACGGGTAAAAAAATCCATTGAAGAAATGAATACAAAATAGGAAAATAAACAACAAACGATATAATTATGGAGGAAAAAGGGTGATGGAAAAGAAAACACTAAGGCGAAGGCGTGTCATGGCAGGGATATTGGTGGTATGTATCCTGATGGCAACGATCATGCCGGGAACTGCAGTAAAGACAGAGGCAGCCGAGACTGCCCGGACAGAAACTTTTGTGCATCCGGGAATGCTTCATACGGCAGAAGCATTTGAAAAAGCAAAGGCAAATGTGGAAAATCAGGTTCAGCCAAACCTGGATACCTGGAATGCTTTGTTGGGGGATGGTTATACGAAAGATTCCGGGTGGGCACGTCCGCTGACAACGGTCCTGAGAGGAGGAACAGGACAGAATTCAGCACAGCTTTATATTGATATACTGCGTGCGTATCAGAAAGCACTGGCATGGAAAATCGGGGGCAATGAGGTTTATGGAGACCAGGCATGTTATATCTTAAATGCATGGTCCTCTACGATGACCGGATTGGGCGGTAATGCGGACCGGTTTCTGGCATCCGGGATTTATGGCTATGAGCTTGCCAATGCGGCGGAGATTATGAGGGATCATCCTTCTTTTGATAAGGAAGCTATGGAGCAGTTATTGTTGAATGTATTTTATCCCATGAATAATCATTTCCTGAAAAATCATAATGATGCGCATTTTGGAAATTATTGGGCCAACTGGGATTTGTGCAACATTGCTTCTATGCTTGCAATTGGGATTTTTACGGACAGGCAGGATATCTATGATCAGGCAATCGAATATTACAAATCCGGAATCGGTATGGGTTCCCTTTACAATACGATGCCGTTTGTTTTTGAGGACGGTATGGCACAGTGGCAGGAATCCTGCCGTGATCAGGGACATACTGTGCTGGGAATTGGTCTGTGTTCCGTCATCTGTGAGATGGCATGGAATCAGGGAGATGATTTGTATGGTCTGTCTGATAACCGTTTTCTGAAAGCAGCAGAATATGTGGCGAAATATAATAACTGGGAGGATGATGGTCTCCAGTTTGCACCTTATGAAAGAAATGCCGGGCAGAAGGGAACATCGGAGTGGTACGATGGTATCAGCCCCGCAACGCGCGGACAGATCCGTCCTATATATTCTCTGATTTATAATCATTATGTAAATCGTAAGGGACTTCAGGCTCCAAACATTGGGAAGATTCTTTTTCCCACAGAAGATACCTATGCTGTGGAGACAAACACAAGAAGCGGGGATGAGCTTGGATGGCAGACGTTGACCTTTGCAAATTTAAGTGAATCAGTTCCGGACCAGTTCACGAACGGATACTTTGAAGATGGAATCTATCGGATTCGGTCTGCCTATACCGGAAAATCTCTGGTGGTGAATGAAGAAGGCAAACTTGCTTCTGCAGAAAGAGGAACAAGGGAGGACGAGTGGTGGCAGCTTGAGAACCTCGGTGACGGCGAATATATCATTACCAATACAGTCACGAATCAGGTTATGCAGATTAATGATGATTGTTATACACGCGGTGCTGTGTTTGGCACGGGGGAAAATAAAAAATCATTGAATCAGAGATTCGCTTTTGCAAAAAACAGCAATGGTACATATCGTCTGGTAGCATCGGTGAGTACCTATGTGGCAGGCTTATATGGCGATCAAACGGCGGATGATACTGCTGTTGTCCAGTGGAAAAGCAATCTGACCACAGGTCAGAGCTGGACTCTGGAACGAAAAAAAGAAGTCCTGGCACAGTTTACTTTTGATGATGAACAAACCGGATTTACAGATGGGCATGGTGTGGCAGCAGGAAGTTACAGTCTGCAGGATCATGACGGCGGGAAAGCACTGTATCTGAATGGAACCTCTGATTTTCTGGAGGTAAAGGCAGCGAACGGAAGCAGCCTGCTGAATGGTGTGAAAGAGGTGACCGTTTCTTTTCAGGCAAAACCAGATCAAAAAGGGGCAAACTGGCTGTTCTATGCAGCTCCGGATACACAACCCCAGAATTATGGAAAAGAAAAGTATCTGGGAATTTTGGCGGATGCAGGCGGAAACGTAAAAGTTGAAAGATATAACAACACAAATGGAAGACCGAAGACGGCAGAGACTGTACCGGAAACAAATTCGGACGGATGGTATTATATGACTGTTGTTCAGACGGAGACAGAAACAATTCTCTATGTTGACGGAGAGGAAAAGGCAAGACAGTCCAGTGACTATCCTTTGCCGGATCTTCTGGGGGAGAACAGCATTCTCTACATTGGAAAAGCAAACTGGGGAAATGGAGAATATTATAAGGGGCTTATCGACAACTATACGATCTACGGGCGTGCGCTGACCCCGGCGGAAATTAAGGGAGAGGCAGCAAAATATGGGGAAATGCCGGAAATTCTGGCGGACTTTACCTTTGATAATGAGGAGAACGGTTTCACGAACGGTTATGGTGTGGCGGCTGGAGGACATAGTCTGAAACCTCATGGACAAGGAAATGCACTGTATCTGGACGGAGTCACAAACTGTCTGGAGGTAGAGAATGTATATGGAACCAGTCTTCTGACGGATGTGAAGGAAATGACGGTTTCCTTCCAGGCGAAACCAGACAGCAGGAATACAAACTGGCTGTTCTATGCAGCCCCGGATGCGAATACACAGGTATATGCAAATGAAAAGTACCTGGGTATCGTAACAGATGAAAGTGATAAAGCTACGGCTCAAAGATTTAACAATACGAATGGAAGACCGGAAGTCACAGAAGCAGCAGCGGAAGCAGATGCGGATGGATGGTATTATCTGGCGGTGGTCTATACGGAGCAGGAGACGATTCTATATGTGAATGGAAAAGAAGCTGCAAGGCAGGCCAGTGACTATACACTGCCGGAACTTCTGGGGACAAACAGTGTTCTCTACATTGGCAGGGCGAACTGGGGAAGCGGAGAATACTATAAAGGTCTTATTGATAATTATAAGATTATTGGAAGAGCATTGACTGCAGAAGAGGTGAGGAAAGAGGCTCAAAACTACAATAAAAGAGAAATTGCGCATTTCAGTTTTAACGATATGGAAGAGGGACTGTACGGAAGCGGTGCAAAGGCAGAGATCGCAGGCGCTGCAGGTATTGAAAAAGAGGGTTATGCAGGCGGAGCGTTGTCTTTGCCGGGAACCGGGGAGTCTTATCTGAAAGTGACAAAAGAAGATGGGACAAGTCTGTTGGATGATGTTTACGAAATGACGGTGTCCTATTACAGTAAAGCAGAGGGTAATGGGACAAACTGGGGATTTTATGCCGCTTTGGATGAGCAGGCACAGGTATACCAGAAAGAGCGTTATCTCGGAATTTTTGAAAAGGATGGCGAAATTAAAGCGGAACGCTATCAGGGGGGAAGACAGGAGACGGCCCAGGCAGAAGCGGAAAGCGGCTGGAACCATATTGTTGTTGTGTATGGGGAGAATACGACTTCTTTATATGTGAATGAGGTATTGGTGTCAGAAGTAGAAAATCAGGGAACTGTGGAGGAAATTCTGGGAAGCGGCAGTATTCTTCAGATTGGTAAGGCAAACTGGGGAGGCGGCGAGTATTATAAAGGAATGCTCGATGAATACCGCATCTTTAATTATGCAATGACAATGGAGGAAGTGAAGAACTTAAAAGTGGAGGCTGACCGGAAACCAGATGAAGAGCCGAAACTTCCGTTTTTGGATGTGGATGAAGTTACAGGCGGATGGTATTACAAGGAAGTGGCTTATTGCTATAAGCAGGGAATGATGCGCGGTGTAGATGCAGAAGGTCTGTATTTTGCGCCGAATGACGCGATTTCGAGAGCACAGTTTGCTGTTATACTCTATCGTATGGAGGGAGAACCGGAGGTATCCCATGATAGAAAATTCATGGATGTTGAGACAGATACGTGGTACACAGATGCTGTGGCCTGGGCAAGTGCTGCAGGCGTAGTGACCGGGTATTCTGACGGATGCTTTGGACCAGCAGATATGATTACACGGGAGCAGATGGCTACCATGATGTATCGGTATGCACAATACAAAAAACAGGATGTCAGTCAGCGGGCAGACATCGGCAGATTTGCAGATGTATCCCAGATAAGTGGGTTTTCTTTGGAGGCAATGCAGTGGGCAGTGGGAAGCAGCATCATCCGGGGAAAGGGTGATGGAAGTCTGCTTGATCCTCAGGGCAGAACAAGCCGTGCGGAAAGTGCAGTTATTTTATATCGATTTAGGATGCGTGAATTACAGGATTAAGTCATAGGAGTATGGTATCGTCCCGGAAATAGTCAGATTATTTTCGGGACGATGCACGGTTTTCTGTTATGTTGAAAATGGACCTGGATAATGATAAAATATTATAAAAGGATTTCAAGGCAGCCAAACGGATGATATAGATGAGATCATACCAGATATTTTCTGATTCTGATTAAAATATGATACCAGGGTCTTTTGACCCTAACAAAGTGGGGCGCGCAGATCGCGGGAATGAATTTTCAAACACGCTCTGGCATCTAAAGTATGGAAAAACTGTGATTGGGGTGAAGGAAAATGATAAAGGTATTTCTGGTTGAGGATGAAATTGTTATGCGGGAGGGAATTAAGAAAAAGATTCCCTGGGAAACAGAAGGGTATGAGTTTGCAGGCGAGGCCAGTGACGGGGAGCTGGCATATCCGCTGATTAAGAAAGTCCGGCCGGACATTATTATTACAGATATCAAGATGCCTTTTATGGATGGTCTTGAATTGAGCAAATTGGTAAAAAAGGAAATGCCGAAGACAAAAATCATTGTTTTGAGCGGTTATAATGATTTTGAATATGCGCAGAAGGCGATTCGTCTTGGAGTTGCTGCTTATCTTTTAAAACCAATCACACCCGGAGCACTTTTAAAGACGGTATCCGAGGTGGCGGAGCAAATCCGAAGAGAACGTGAAGAAGAAGAAATGATGGAAACCTATAAAAGGGAGCTGGAAGAGAATACGGAGCGTGAAAGGAAGAAGCTGTTTGATGATATTGTAAAAAACCGTATTAACTGGGAGGAAGCACAGGAACGGGGGAGAAGTCTTGGAATAGAACTTTCGGCTTCGCGTTATCAGGTAATGCTCTTGAAACTGCTTCAGGAGGGCTCTGCAAAGGAATATTCGGAGGAGGATGTAACCTGTCAGTTGAATGTGCAGAAAATGTTGGAGCAGGAAGAGCATATCATAAGTTTTATCAGAGGTGTAGAAGGCTGGGGGATCATTCTTCTGGCGGAGAGCAGAAAAGAGCTCGATACCATGCGGGAGCAGGTGGAGAAAAAGCTTCAGAGAATCGTGGGTGAATATGAACATATCAATTGGTTCGGAGGCTGCGGCAGTATTGTAGAAAGTCTGGAGGGACTTTCGGGTTCCTACCATGATGCGGAGAAGGCTTTTGCAGGACGTTTTTTTGCGGAGAGAAACAGAATACTCTCTAATCAGGAACTAGATCGCACACTTGCCGTATCCCATGCAGATATGAAGGTCCGGGCGGTAAATCCATCTAAGATCAGTCAGAGTGCAGTAGGCGATTTTTTGAAAAATGGAACAAGAGACGAAGTTGACAATTTTGTGAAAGGGTATATGGAAAGTGTGGGAAGCCAGAATCTACAGTCACTTCTGTTCCGGCAATATATTGTTATGAACTGTTACTTTACAGTCCGAAATTATCTCCAGGAGCTGAAAGTTGATATTGAGGAATTGTCCGACGAACAGCCGGATGTCTCCAGAATTGCGAAAAGTCACAATTCTATCGAGTATATTTCCTCATATTTAAAAGGGCTGTTTGCAGAAGCGATAGATATCAGAGAGCGGCAATCGGACAGTCAGTATGAGGATTTTCTGAAGATGGCGAAGGAGTATATCCATGAGAACTATGCCAACGATAAGCTTTCCTTAAATATGGTGGCGAAACAAGTGAATGTAAGTCCCAATTATTTCAGCAGGATTTTCAGCCGGGAGACGGGATGTACCTTTACGGAGTATCTGACAAAGATTCGTATGGAAAAGGCAAAGGAACGTCTGATGTGTACCAATCATAAGGCTACGGAAATCGCATATGAGGTAGGCTATAAGGATTCTCATTATTTTAGTTATCTTTTTAAGAAAACAGTGGGATGCACTCCAAGAGAATACCGGATGAGAGACAGGATGAGATGAACAGGAAAGTCAGATGCGAAAAAAGTGTACAAAATAGAAAAGAATGTCGGTAGTTTGTTTGTGGGAAAATGATATAATGAGACTGTATACTGTACTGGATGCAAAATAGAAGGTAAAGGAGGGTTTATTTTGAGAAAAGGCAGAAAAGTAATGTCCGGGATTCTGGCTGGTACGATGGTTGCAGGAAGTCTTGCACCTTATACAGGTACAGCGGTGATCCAGGCAAAAGCAGAGGAAGTATCTCAAGTCTCACTGGCTTCGGAAGATGCGGATTATCTGGCGTATTATCCTCTGAGGCAGGATTACAGCGATGTATCAGGGAATAACCAGAACGGTGAGGGAAAAGGAAATGGTGCCTCTTTTGACGCAGGGTATCTGCAGCTTCCGGGAGGGGCGAATAACAGCGGGGCAGGGTATGTACAGCTTCCAACCGGAATGATGGATGGTCAGAATACGGTAAGTATTTCCGTATGGCTGAAAAATGAGACAGGCTCCGGGAATTATTCCGCACTTTATTTCGGAACAGCAAAGCAGGGTAATTATCCCCTGTCTTACTGGCTGTTGAATCCGGCGAATCCCGACGGAAGATTGAAATCAGTATTTACCAATTCCGTAAATGCCGGCGCTCCATGGGGAACCGAGTATGGAATCAGCGCAACCAACGTATCCCAGGGAACGGCAGGACCGGTGACCGACAATGGATGGAACATGTATACGACTGTAATCACAGCGAATCAGATTGAGGCATTTTATAATCTGGATTCTTGCGGAACGGCAAATTTGAGCAGAACAGTCAGTGATTTTGGAAGCGATCTTTTAGCCTATATCGGAAGATCTTCTTATGATGATATCTTTTATAAAGGCGGAGTAAAAGAACTGAAGATTTATAACGGCGTGATAAGCCAGGAACAGATGAACGACAACTATTACAGTGAAGTGGTTGACATGGCAAAGGATTCTCTGACGCTGGATGCGGATGCGCCGCTGACAGATAATCTGGATCTGCCGGCATCCGTGCAGGCAGGAAAAGCAGCGCTTTCTGTTACCTGGGTAAGTAATGATGAAGAGGTAATTACAAATAAGGGCGCAGTAAACAGAGGTGCAGAGGATAAGACTGCAAAGCTGACCGCGACCATCTCTGCGGAAGCAGGAGGAAAGACTTACAGTGCCCGGAAAGAATTTGACATTACTGTGGCAGCAGTAAATAGCGATACGGCACTTCAGGAGGCTTATGATGCATTGAACCTGTGCAGTGTGACCGGAGAGGATTTGAAACTTCCTGCCACAGGAAAGAATGGTACACAGATTACCTGGACTTCTTCCGACACTGCAGTTATGGGAAATGACGGAACCATACAGGCAAGACCCAAAGCAGGAGAGGGAAATAAAGAGGTAACACTGAAAGCGGTCATTACATATGGCGGTGCGGCAAAGGAAAAAGTTTTCAAGGTTACCATTCTGGAGGAATATTATGGTTATGTTATGGGTTATGTGACCGGTAACAATGACCTTACAGGCAGTCTGCATCTGGCAGTCAGTACAGATGGCAAGACATTTACTGCACTGAATTCCAATTCCGGAATCTTATTCCCAACGATTGATGCAAGTAATGGGAACAGGAATCTTTCTACCGGCATTCGCTTCAGCAGTCCCTGGATTTTCCGTAAAACAGACGGAACATTCGGCGTGACGTCAGCAATCGGAGGCGGAAGCAAAGAGGTTTATCTGTACGATTCCGAAGATTTGATTACTTATACAGGTGAGCGTCGGATTTCTACAAATACCGATATTGGTAATGTAACAGATACACAGTGTTACTATGATACAGAAGCGGATGCTTACCGTCTGAACTGGACCAGCAATGGTGTTGGTTACAGTAATCTTTCCACAGATCTGGCCACTTTAAGAAATCCGGGTCAGAGAGTCTTCGAAAAACCTGATTTCACCGGAATCTCCATGCCGAAGGATGCAGTACCGGGCAATATTCTTCCTCTGACAAAAGCAGAGTATGAGAAGCTGACTGCAAAATTTACCAGAGTGACCAATACAGGGGTATCTGAACTGTCTGCAATTACAACGAAGTCTGCGGAAACACTGGAAGCAGATCTGCCGAAGAGTCTGGAAGCCGCTTACAGCGATGGTACTACCGGCGAATTGGGAATCACATGGAATCTGGATGATTACGATCTGGAAGAAGCTGGTACTTATACAATCGAGGGAACGGTAGATGCCACAGAATATCAGAATCCTCTGATCGAGCAAAGGGCAGATCCACATATTAAATACGATGAGGACAGCGGTTATTATTATTTTACAGCGTCCTACCCGGCTTTTTATGACATTGATCATGGTTATGACCGGATTATCCTGAGAAGATCCAAAACGATTGAAGGACTGGCAGCTGCGGAAGAGATTACAATCTGGAATGCGCCTTCTACAGGTCAGATGGCAAAGCATGTATGGGCACCGGAAATACATAAGATCAACGGCAGATGGTACGTATTCTTTGCAGCAGGAAATTCCAATGCCCATTGGGCAATCAGGCCATATGTCCTGGTATGTCAGGGAGATGATCCATATAATGTGGAAAATTGGAAGCAGGCAGATGGAACAGCGGAGATTCATGCAGCTACCAGCGAAGAAGCCGCTTATTTTAAGAACATGTCTCTCGACATGACCTATTTTGAGCATAATGGAAAGCATTATGTCATCTGGGCAGATATCATCGGACAGTCTACACTCTACATGCAGGAGATTGATCCGGATCAGCCATGGACAGGAAAAGGAAAGGTACTCAAACTGACTGAGCCTGTCTACGCCTGGGAGCGTAATGTGGAGCGTGTAAACGAGGGCGCTACGATTCTGAAGAGTGATGACAGAATCTTTATCACCTTCTCAGCAGCAGGAACAGGACCAGAATATTGTATCGGTATGCTGTATGCAGATACGAATGCGGATCTGATGGATGCGGCTTCCTGGACAAAACTGGATTATCCGGTACTGACTTCCGCAGATGTACCAGGTGAATACGGACCGGGACATAACTCCTTTACAGTAGATGAAGAAGGAAATGCAATCTTTGTATACCATGCACGTTCAGAAGAATGTTACAATAATCAGTGCCAGTGGGCAAGTGCCGGTTCTCTGTATGACCCATGCCGTCATGCAAGAGTAAAACGAGTACATTGGAGCGAGGATGGATTCCCGATCCTGAATACAGAAGAACGTTCTTCTGCAAACAGGAAGGTAAGCATTCAGGTAACAATCCAGGAAAATACTGCAGTTGATGCGCTGCCGGAAACCATTCTGGAGTATCGGTTTGACGAGAAGCTGGATGGAACTACAGTGAAAGATACCGCAGGAAATAATAATGCAACGCTTTCCGGCGGAGCTTCCTATGCGGAAGATAAGGAAAAAGGACAGGTATTGTATCTGGATGGCAATGCAGGCTATCTGGAGTTCCCGAAAGGATTCTTTGATAACCGCAATGAGATGACGGTCTCCATGGATATCAATGCAGTGACGAGAAACGGAAACTTTTTCACATTCACTTACGGAAAGAGTGATCAGGTTTATTCCTTCCTGAAAACTTTGCCAAAGAGTATGCGGATGTCTGTTACAACATCCAGCTGGGGAGCAGAGCAGACGGCTACCGCAACATTTGACAACAGCAACAACAGCAGACGTTGGATGAACGTTACAATGGTTGTTTCACCAAGTAAGATCAGCCTGTATCAGGACGGTAAATTGTTGGCAGAGAAAGATGTCACCATTAAGACCTCTGATCTTGGATCTGATTTGCTGGCTTACCTTGGAAAATCCTTCTATAGCGGCGATAAGTACTTCAAAGGATATTTTGACAATGTAAAGGTATACGATCAGGCACTGGATGCAAAACAGGTACGCAGAGCTTATCAGAAGGCACAGGCAGAAGCGGAAGCAGAGAAGAGTTCACTGAAGAATGTTTCCGAAACATTTGCTATCCCGAACAGTGAGAATATTAAAGAAAATATTACACTGCCGGGTGAGATTAACGGAGTCAGCGTAAGTTGGAGTTCGTCTGATGAAAAAGTAATTTCTACTGTTGAAAAGAAAAATGCAGATTATGATCCGATGCCTGCAGGCGTTGTAACCAGACAGACAGAAGATCAGGAAGTTACCCTCACAGCCGTATTCACAAAGGGGGATGAGAAGGTAACGAAGACTTATAAGGTAACGGTAAAAGCAAAACCGGAAGAACTTACAGAGGATGACTACGTGGGATATCTGTTCGTACATTTTACAGGTCATGAATCAAGTATTAATGATGAGCAGGTATACTTCTCAATCAGCCAGGATGGCATGAATTGGGAAAAACTGAATAATGGACAGCCGGTACTCAAAAGCGTACTGGGCGAGGGCGGCGTCCGTGACCATTATATCTTAAGGGCACCGGAAGGCGATAAGTTCTATATGATCGCTACAGACCTCAGTATCTATACCAATCCGGTATGGATGGAGGCTGGTTCCAATGGAAGTACTGGTATCATCGTATGGGAGTCTGAGGATCTGGTGAACTGGAGTGAGCCGAGACTGGAAGTCATTGCTCCTGACAATGCAGGTTGTACCTGGGCACCGGAAATCATCTATGATGAGCTGACCGGAGAGTATGTAGTTTATTGGTCTTCCACAAATCTGGAGACCGATGAGAATGGAACGATTACCCAGAATTATGAGAATCATAAGATCTGGTATGCAAAAACCAGAGATTTCCACACCTTTACGGAACCGAAGGTTTTCCATGAAGGCGGAAGAGATGCAAACGGAACCATCGTTAAAGTGATTGATTCCACTATGATTAAAGATGGAGACACTTATTATCGTTACACAAAGAACGAGAGTCAGGGTATCATTGAGATCGACAAGAGCAGTCAGATTCTTGGAACATACACAAAGGTTCCGTCCGGTGTACTGGATAATCTGAAGAGTTCTATCGGAGCGGTAGAGGGACCGATCATCTTCAAGTTCAATAAAAAAGATACCCAGGGTGAAGACAAGTGGTGTCTGATGGTTGATCGATTCGCACAGGGAAAAGGTTATTGCCCGTTGATCACAAGCGATCTTGAATCCGGTGAATTTACGATGCCGGCTGAATCTGAGTACAGTATGCCGGGTACATCCAGACATGGATATGTAATCTCCATTACCGGAAAAGAGTATAAAGCACTTCAGAGTAAATGGAATACCTCTTATACAGCGCCGGATACATCGAAGCTGGAAGCAGTGATTGCAGAAGCCGAGGCTGTAGATGCAGATGCGTATACAAAGGAAAGTTATGATGCACTTCAGACTATATGGAAGGAAGCAAAGAAGGTTTGTGAAAATGCTTTGGAGCAGCAGGAGATTGATGCAGCACAGGCAGATCTGGAAGCAGCATTGGCAGCATTAGTGAAAGCAGATAGAAAACTTCCGTACAAGGATGTAGAGGAAAGTGACTGGTTCTATGATGCGGTTGCCTATAATTATTATAGCGGTCTGATGACAGGTGTGAACGAAGTGACGTTTGCTCCGGGTGCGGCATTGAACAGAGCACAGGCAGTTGTAATTCTCTGGAGAATTGCCGGAAAGCAGGAAGCGCAGGCAGATCCTGAATTCCCGGATGTTTCAGAGAATGAGTGGTATACAGATGCTGTTGCCTGGGCAGTGAAAGAAGGTGTTGTCAGCGGCTACAGCGATGGACGGTTCGGACCGGAGGATGCGGTTACCCGTGAGCAGATGGCTGTTATGCTGTGGCGGTTTGCAAAGAGTCAGGGATACGATGTCAGCCAGTCCGCAGATCTTGACTCCTACAAGGATGCAGATCAGGTATCAGAGTTTGCAGTAACTTCCATGCAGTGGGCAATTGGAAATGAAATGATACAGGGAAAAGCTGAGAAAACGATGCTTGATCCTCAGGGCAGCACAAACCGTTCGGAGTGTGCAGTTATGATTCAAAGATTTATGAATGTATATGCAAAGTAATAAATAAAACTAATACATTAGTTAATTACGGAACGATGTACTAAAAAATGAAAAAAGCGGCTTTTGAATCTCAGGATTCTAAAGCCGTTTTTTTGTATTAAAGGAAAGTTCTCCTTTCAGAGAACCCTTGAAATTAAAAATGCCCGCTGG
>UQAW01000016.1 GCA_900539175.1 uncultured Lachnospiraceae bacterium | reverse complement strand
TTGCTCCGCACTTTGTGCTCCCGCAATCGCCGCCAGTATTCGTAATCCGGGCTGTTGCCCTCCTTACTCATACCGGCTTGTCCGTCCAATGTCCATGACTCGCTGCATGCAAGCATGCACTCCTCATGGCCGCTGTCCGGAACTTTCATAGTAAGTATGGTAAGGTTGCCTCTACCATACACCCTCTGCCTTCAGCCGCTGCACTAATTTCTCATACTCTGCATCCCGACTCTCTTCAAAGCGTTTTGCAACATCTGCCGGCAATTCAGGAATACGATGCTCTACTGCCTCCGTTTCCTCAACAATTTTATTCCATAACCAATCTTTCTGAATCGTATAATCCAGTTTTAAACATTCCATGAAAAGTCCTCCCTCAAACTCTGCTTAATCAAACGTTACTTGATAGCCTGCTAAAAATTCTGCCTTTCATCTCTTACCAATTTTCTAAACGTCCGAACAATACCCCTCCCAAATTGTCCTCTTTTGAAAACAGGTCCTAGATTCCTTTATCATTATATTATAAATCACCTCAAATTACAATGCTATTTTTAAACAATATAGAAAATTTTCTGAAAGCTCCTCACCACGTCATAAAACCAGGAAGACCCCCACCAACTAACAACCAGAACCTGGCTGTTAGTCGGTGGTTTCCTTCGTCTGTCCTATCTTTGACTTACATCCTTCCCCACATTGTCCGCATCCGCAATCGCAGTATTGCCCTTGGCGGACGCGCCTTACCTTTCGCACAATCACACCTGCTGCATAAATCCCAATTACTCCGCCAATGATAATTGTGGCTGTCATAAAATCATTCCTCCTATCTGATAAATCAGAAATGTTACAATCCATGCCATAACCAGTTGAAACAATGCACACAATCCAGTCCATTTTAAACTTTGAGATTCTCTCTTAATTGTTGCCAGCGTCGCAATACAAGGAATATACAGCAAAGAAAATGTCATCAGACAATACGCATTCAAAGCTCCGAATCCTACACCTCCCAATAATTCCTGCAATGATCCCATACCTGCGGCAGAAGTCACATTGCCGATTCCAAAAAGCACCGAGCAGCTGGATACCACCACCTCTTTTGCGGAAATTCCGGCAATCAGTGCAACTACAATCTGCCAGTATCCCAGTCCTAACGGACGGAAAACCGGAACGACTCCTTTGCCGATGATGGAACCAAAACTTTCAGAAATGTTCGTTACAAATCCACCCGGTCCGAAATTCAGAATAAACCACATCACAATAGAAGCGATAAAGATCGTTGTACCAGCCTTCGTCAGATAGTCTTTCACTTTTTCCCATACGTAAATTGCGATTGTCCTGGCACTGGGTGCTTTATATTCCGGAAGTTCAATCAACAGATTATACTCTGAATTCTTCCGGTCAGCCAAGTGCAGCACCCAGGCAACGAACACTGCGATCACCAGCCCCAGTACATACATGGAATAAGCTGCCAGCATCGCATATTTCCCAAAAAACATCTGGGAAAACAAAACATAAATCGGCAGTCTGGCCGAACAGGACATAAAAGGCGTCACTAACATAACTTTCATCCGGTCTTTTCTGTTTTCAAGGGCACGGGAAGCCATAAGCGCCGGCACAGTACAGCCAAACCCCAAAATCATGGGAATAAATGCCCGTCCGGAAAGCCCTACTTTTCCCATAAGGCCATCCATCACATAAGCCGCCCGGGACATATACCCACTGTCTTCCAGAAACGCCAGCGCCAGAAACAGGAAAAAAATATTCGGCAGGAACGTAAGGATTCCGCCCACCCCGGCAATAATTCCATCCACCACCAAAGAAATGACCGCGTTATTGACACCTGCGTCTCCCATCCCCGCCTGTATCATTCCGGATATCCAGTCAATAAACTCTGCCATATAATCCTTCAGCCAGTCTCCAAACGTAAAGGTAAACAAAAATACCAGTGCCATAATACCAAGAAAGATTGGAAATCCGAGCCAGCGATTTGTCAGTAAGCTATCAATTTTATCTGTTGACGCTTCTTTTTTCTCCTTATTTACCAGAACTTCCCTCACAATTTCTTCGATAAAATCATACTTCTCTTTGATAATCTGCTTTTCATAATCACAGGAAAATCCCTCCGGCAAATCAATGGGATACTTCTCCGTTACCGCCTTATCACCTTCCAAAATCTTCAAAGAATGCCAACGGTGATTGAACATCCCAGGATACTTCTCCTTCAAGCGTTCTTTGATGATATCAATCTTATCTTCAATCTCATCACTGTATACCATGGCAAACTCTTTGTGATGGTCATGGGCATGACGGCTTTTTTGTTCCACCTGCTCATGATGATGTACCACCGGGGTCTTCTCATTGGAATCCTTATGATGTACTACTGCATGCATCAGGATATCCAGTCCCCGTTTTTTCCGGGCACTGACCGGAATCACAGGAATACCAAGCATCTCCGGCAGGCGATGCATATCAATTTCCATTCCCCGCTTTTCCACAATATCCATCATATTCAGTGCAAGCACCACCGGTTTTCCCAGTTCGATCAATTGCAGCGTTAGATACAGGTTCCGCTCCAGAGAAGAAGCATCCGCAACATCCACAATTACATCCACATCATCGCTCAATATAAATTCTCTTGAAACCTGCTCCTCCATCGTATAAGAAGTCAGGCTGTATGTACCCGGAAGATCTACCAGCTTCATATGGTAGTCCTGAAATCTGCAGGACCCCTCCACCTTTTCCACAGTAACACCCGGCCAATTGGCAACCTTCAGATTCGCTCCCGTATAAGCATTAAACAATGTAGTTTTTCCGCAGTTCGGATTTCCGATAAATCCAATGCGAATTTCCTTATTCATGACTCACCACCCCCTGTACGGCAACATGCTCAGCAATATTCTTACCAACTGCAAATCTGGTTCCCCGAATCTTAATTACCATTGCACCATGTTTTTTCTTATTCATTACTGTAATTCTTGTGCCATAGGTTAACCCCAGAGCTTCCAGCCGCCGTTCCGTCTCAATCGGCAAAGTCGTATCACTGACTTCATAACGCTGTCCAGGCTCTCCTTCTATCAGTTTCATTCGTCCTCCTGTCATATACCACTTTCTAAACGGACATGTCTGCTGACGCAGACATCACCATATAGGAAAGTCAGATGCTCCGTGCTACGCACTCCCGCATCTGCCTGCGGCATAAATCTTATTTTTATCAGATTTTGTTAGCTATTGCTAACTTTTTTCTTTTTCATCTTAGCACAATCATCTCAGAAAAGCAACTGCTAAAGCAGAAAACAATCGGACAGCAACAAAGGCTGACACTTACCACTTCCGATAAGTATCAGCCTTATGCCTGCTTTTTCTATTGATTACAATTACTTCACATTACTCATAAATCTCTGAATAATCTTTGCACACTCTCCACGTGTCGTATTATTCTGCGGGTTCAGTTTTCCATTGTCACCCGTAATCAATCCTTTTGCAACTGCCCAGCCCATAGCCTCTTTTGCAAAATCACTGACTTTATCCTTATCCTGGAACTCTTCCATAGGAGAAACCTTAGAGATATCATAGCCTTTATATTTTGCATAACGATACAACATGGTTGCCAACTGCTCACGGGTAATCGCATCAGCCGAACCGAATTTTCCTTTATTCGGTCCTGCCCCATATCCGGTGATAATATTTACCCCTTCACCGCTTGCCCAGATTACTGCATCCGAGTAATACTCTCCATCTGCCACATCTTCATAAATATTCTTGAATTCCACATCCGGTTCTTTTTCGATACGATATAAAATTGTAGCAAACTGCGCACGCTCCAAGTTAGCTTCCGGAGCAAACTCCTTAGCATTCATACCAGTCATGTATCCGTGATCGTATACATACTGTACATAACTTCCGAACCATTCACCGCCTTGAACGTCTTCAAATATATCCTTTACTAACACAACATCACTGTCTTCCACGATATAAGAAGAATCATATGCCGGTTTCAATGCTTCATAGTTTACATTGACCTCTTTTACCTGCTCAGAAGGAATCAGTACTACGCCTCTGAAAGCCGGAACGCTCACTTCGCACGTTCCGTCAGCCCCTACGATATATTCCTTACCGCTGATAACATCGGTAACTTTTGCTGCTCCTTCCGGAACCTCAATCTGTCTTATGGCATCTTCGGATGCGTTGTTCAGGACTACACAGGCAAACTCATCATTCATTGTACGCAGATAGCCCATCAGATGATCATCTACTTCTGTTCCATCCATAACTGTAAACGGTTCAATTCCTCCGGTACGGAGTACAGGATAAGCATTACGGATCGCACCCAGCTTCGCATACCATTCTACCAGGTCTTTGGAACCCTTGCCCCATTCCATCGCACGTCTGTCATCCGGGTCATCCGCACCGACCATACCAATCTCATCTCCATAATAGATGGTCGGAGCACCAGGATAAGTCATCTGTGTCAAAGCAACCAGATACTGCCTCTGTTTCGCAAGATCTGAAGTTGCCTCATAGGTCGGGAACGCAGACGCAACATCTTTCTGATTTCTGTCATCATCAATACCATCCAGATAAGACAGCAGACGCGTAGTATCGTGTGATCCTACCAGATTCATCATCGCATAAAATGCTTCCTGCGGATAACGCTCACGGATACGTTCCAGTGCTGTCGTGCTCTCCTCGGCGCTGCCGCCTTTTGCAAAGGAAAGAACTGCATTTCGGAACACATAGTTCATAACAGAATCGTACATGTCACCCATCAGGTATTTTGTGGCATCCGTCCAGATTTCTCCGATAATCACATTATCACGATCCAGAGACTTTACAGATTCACGGAATCTCTGCCATGTCTCATCTGATACCTCGTTGGCTACGTCCAGACGCCAGCCGTCAGACCCCTGGCTCAGCCAGTACTGTCCTACAGAACCTTCTCCGCTGATAATCTCTTCTGCCCAGCCCGGTGTCTGATACTCAGAACCATCCGTAGATTTGATTACCGGCATGGAATCATAACCCCACCAGCCATCATATCCATAAACTGCCTTTCCGGCACGGTCACCGATGGTATCCACCACCTCTTCACCGTCATCATCCAACAGCACCTGATCCTGGAATACATCAAACCACTGTGTATAAGTAAAGTCTGTTACGCCATAATTCTTTTTGAAGAAGGATTTTGCAGCTTCTTCCGCTTCTTCCTGTGTTTTACCCTGCTCTTCCATATAATCATATACATATGCCCAGTACGGATATGCACCTACATGTTCATCCTGACCCAGGAATTTATAATAACGGTCAAAATAGATGGAATCATCCGATACATGGTTAAAGACACCGTCCAGTACGATATGCATGTCATTGGCTTCAGCCACTTCCACAAGTTCTGTAAAATCACCTAAATCGCCCAATACCGGATCAATCTTTGTATAATCCGTAGCATCATAACGATGACTGGAGATAGAGTGGAATACCGGATTCAGGTAAATTACAGATACGCCCAGTGCTTTCAGATATTCAACTCTCTCTGTAATACCCTTCAAGTCACCGCCATAGATTTCATTGCTCCAGTTTCCGTCACCTACGAACGCATTTTCCGGATATTCTTCCGGATTTAAGGTCTCTTGTTCCGGATTCTCCGGCCAGGTATACCACTCTTTTATATACTCATAGTCGGTTGCACCTCTGGAAGTCATCTGTGCAAGATCATTGGACGTATCACCATTGAAGAAACGATCCGGGAAAATCTGATAAATAATTCCATCTTTCATCCAGTCCGGTGTTTCAAAATCCTTGTCATAAACTACAAGATCATACGGAATCACTCCGCTTAAGTCTCCTGCCTTACCGCTTCCATAATTACCGTCATCATCACTGTAGATTGCTACATTGTTTCCGCTGTAAATCACAAAGTAATAGGTATAAGTACCCATTTTATCAAAAGCAGTGGTTGTACTCCAACGCTGTACCCCATCCTGAACAGAATCTTTTTCCAGCTCTATCTTACGGCTCTTATTGTCCTTGAAGATTACCATTACTCTATCTGCATCCATACCTGTATCAATGGAGAATGTCACCTCTTCACCCTGTCTTACGGCTCCATAGACACTCTTATAGCTGGTGTCACGAGTATCATAGTAAATTGGATCTGTGTCAACCTTCTCATCTGATGCGTCACAGTAATAGATTTCCGTAGTCGGATCAAAGAAGAAGGATACGTCTTTTGCAGTTTTTACTTCGAAAGAAGCAAACGGATACTCCGTACCATCGCAAAGCAGCTTGTAATCCTCGTAAGTACCTTCCTCCATCGGAATTGTTACACTATAAATACCGGTAAGGCTTGTATCCTGAAGTTTGGTATCCGCCGGCACCCCGGTTCCTGTCAGTGTCACGTCCGCAAAGATGTAATTCAAACTGTTCACAGAACGGTGGCTGAAATCATTATAGGAAATCGTGATGTCTGTCTTTTCCGTAACTGTAATCGGAATGTTGGCACCGTCTTTTCCTCCATCCATACCGTAATTCTCTGCCCAGCTTCCCATAGCAATTTTATATTCATAGTTGGCTGCCGGTACATCTTTAAACGTATACTGATACAATCCGTTTCCTTTATATTCCATCTGATTCACTGCCGGATTCCAGCTTTCACCCGGTAAGGTACCAGGAATATAAACCGGCCTTCCCTCAAATGCATCTCTTACATAATGATTATAAGTTTCTGCTCCAACCACCTCGGTTTCCAGAGCATCTACAATCGTTCTGGTACCATCAACTTCATAGTAATATATATAATCAAGCGGATCATCCCCGAGGAACAGATTCTCTGCACGGAAAGAACCATCTCCATTTGCAGATTTCTTCATGGCTACGGTTGTCTTTTTATCCGGATCTGCTTTCGGCGCATAAACCAGTTTTACAGTCTTGGCATCTTCCACACCAGCCATCACAAATGTTGTTGTGCCGTTCGCATTGTCTTTTACATCGGCCTTTGCAGGTTCTGCCTCAAATCCCAGAATCTGAGCTACTTTGGCATTATCATTCACGGTGTCGTACACATAACCTTCTTCCGCATCATATACAAAAATTACGTGTGTATCTTCCGTAAGTACAAACTCCTGATTGCCTTCTTTCTCGTAATAGCATGTTCCATCGAACAATACCTTATACACAACGCTTCCAGCAGGCATTGTCTTCTGATAGAGATAATAGCGGTCAGAAATCTGAGTAAAGTCATAACCTTCTGCTGTCGTACTCCATTCATTCGGAGAACCGATTAAGGAGATTCTGGTTGCAAAAGCAGGGAATTTCAGTTCACTATTCATCTGTGCCACTGTAAAATCCGGTGTGCGCACAGAATCGTACACGGTACTGTTCAGATCATCCACCCATACGGTGAAAACTTCTGTTCCTGCCGGAAGTGTGACTGCAATATTAGCGCCATCCCTGGTTTCACCCAGTGAATGTCCTCCGTCCCAGGTATCATCAAATGCAATCTTATATTCAACTTCGGTGTCCGTCTCCAATGGTGCAGCTAACCGGAAGGTTCTGGAGTAAATACCTCCGCCAACATAATTCAACTCAGACTTTTCATCTGCCGGAGTCCACGCGGAAGCAAATGTATCCTCTCCCTCCTGAAATACAACACCTGCAGATTCCCAGCTTCCTACTAAAGCTGCTGTATGGAATTCTTTTCCCACACCCTGATTATCCACAGACGTAGTTAATTTGCCGTTCTGAAGTCTTATGTATACGGTCTGCGCTTCCTCAAGTTCAAGCACAGTGGCTAACTCTTCTTGTACCTCTCCGTTTTTCAGTAAAGAAAGTTCCGTTGTGCCTGCCGGAACCTCAACAAGGCATTCATACAGTTTCCCATTGTACAACTGCATATCCAGAACCTTCTCACCAATCTGCACCTGCACCAGATCCGTTACTTTTGAACCGGATACATCAACCGCCGGAGTTCCCACTTCCAGTGCGCTGTTAGTATTTGCCGTATTGTCATTCAAAGGATCTGTGATCCAATTTCCGTCCACAATAAACTTGTACTCGTAAGAACCGTCTTCCAAAGTCTGTGTTGTGCTCCAGTAACCTGTTTCCGCATCATAAGTCATATCAATGGGAGCTGCGCCCCATTCCGTCATCGAACCTGCCAACTGTACGCTTTTGTTAAGCGGTCCGTAGTAATAGAAAGAAACCTCATTTTCATTAATCACCGGACTTTTTACAGATGGATCCTTTGCAGGAACACTGGAGATCGTAAATGTCTGCTGATCAGCAGCGCTTACATCCGCAATCTCCACGCCATCTTTTATCAGCTGATACTCATAAGTTCCATCCACAGCTGAGATTTTGGCAGACAAAAGACTTGTATTCTCCGCATCATTGGTCATGGATACGGTTGTCCAGTCTTCTTCGGAACCTGCCGGACGATACTTCACTGTAATCTCACTTGCGGTTCCTCTTTCCGGATAGTAATAAAGTTTTACACTTCCATCCTCATTGATCTGCGGGTTTCTTAAAATCTGTGAGTTTCCTGTTGTACATGGATTTTCCGTATCACCGACCCATGTATACTTTGTCTCACCACTTTTCAAAACTTCGATACCGTATTGATAGCTTTTTCCTTTTTCCAGTCCTGTCGTTGTTACAGACCAGAGATTGCCCTCGCCCTTCTTCAAGTCATAATAGACATCCCAACTTGCGGACCAGCTTCCCTTTACCCGTACTTTTGTCTCGGTTCCGTCACCTTGATAATAGAACGTAACCTGTCCGCCTTCTCCAATAACCGGACCGCCATACTCCTGTGATGATACAACAGAAGTTTCTGCAAATACGGCCATTGGCCGAAGCGGAGTCACTGTCACACCTGCTGTCATTGTCACTGCAAGTGCAACGCCTACATATGATTTCCAGTTTTTCTTCATACGACCTCCCATTTTGTAATATTTGTAGATACTTGACACAAGATAACTCGTGCACTCTTAGATAATAGATTACCACTTTTTATAAATAGTGCTATATCATTTTTTTTATAGATATATAGTTTTTTCATTATTTTATACAAATTCTTCATACAAATGGGAGCATCCACTGTGCAATCAAGACAGATAATTCTTCATACTGCGCAATGCACTTTTTTCCAGACGGCTGACCTGCGCCTGAGAGATTCCAATCTCTTCCGCCACTTCCATCTGCGTTTTCCCTTCAAAGAAACGGAGATTGATAATATATTTTTCACGGTCATTCAGACGGTTTATGGCATCCTGCAGCGCCAGATCTTCTACCCAGTTTTCCTCTTTGTTCTTTTTATCACTGATCTGATCCATCACATACAGCGTATCTCCTCCTTCGGTATACACCGGATCGTAAAGACTCATAGGACTTTGAATTGCATCCAATGCATAGACAATATCTTCTTTATTGATTCCTGTTTCCTCGGCAATCTCCATAATCGTCGGTTCCTTCATATTCTTCTTCATAAACATTTCGCGGGCATAGATTGCTTTATAAGCAGTATCCCTTAAAGAACGGGATACACGAATTGCATTATTATCTCTCAGATACCGGCGGATTTCACCAATAATCATAGGCACCGCATAAGTGGAAAATTTCACATTCAGCGTTGTATCAAAATTATCAATTGCCTTAATCAATCCGATACAGCCAATTTGAAATAAATCATCGGCATTCTCATTGCTGCTGGCAAATCGTTTGATCACACTGAGAACCAGTCTCAAATTGCCCTTGATGTAACGTTCTCTTGCTTCCTGATCCCCTTCTTTTACTTTCAGAAGCAGAGTTTCTTTTTCTTCATTGGTCAGAACCGGAAGCTTCGCCGTATCCACACCACATATTTCAACTTTACTAAGCGCCATAGCAAAAATCCTCCTATTGTCATCTCTTTCGAAAGTCGATTGCTCCGCACTTCATGCTCCTGCAATCGCCGCCGGTATTCGTAATCCGGGCTGTCGCTCTCCTTACTCATACCGGCTTGCCCGTCCAATGTCCATGACTCGCCGCATGCAAGCATGCGCTCCTCATGGCCGCTGTCCGGGACTTTCATAGTAAAATGATTCTCATTCTGACAATTCTCTATGCGCTTTCAGACAAAATTTAATAAAGTTTTAGCCCTTGACACCCGAAAAGGAGGCTATACCAGGAAATGAATCTTGTCTGACAGATGGATTTATGTTAGACTGTTAACAACGATATACTTAATCATCAGATAAAGGAATGACAAAAATGAAGGATTCGAATTACACTATTTTCTTGATTGGTTTTATGGGCTGCGGCAAAAGTACCGTCTCCAAAGAGCTCAGCCGTCAATTTGGACTGAAAATCATAGAAATGGATCAATTAATTGCCGAAAGAGAGCGGATGAGCATTCCCGATATCTTTTCTAAAAAAGGAGAACCTTATTTCCGGGCATTGGAAACTTCTCTGCTGAAAGATTTAAAAACGCAGACCAACCTTGTGGTTTCCTGCGGAGGAGGTGTCGCCATGCGCAGAGAAAATGTTGCCCTTATGAAAGAACAGGGACGTATTGTACTTTTAACAGCTAAGCCCAAGACCATCCTTGAACGTGTCAGCCACAGCGATGATCGACCGCTCTTAAAAGGCAGAAAAACCATATCCGAGATCACCGGTCTGTTATCCGCCCGCCGTCCTGCCTATGAAGCTGCTGCTGATTTTTGTGTGACAACTGACCACAAAGACGCGTCAGATATTGCCGTTGAGATTATGGGGAAACTTACCTGCAACTAATACATAAAAGAAATCCGGGAGCTGCTTTTCATCTCAAAGCTGCTCCCGGACCTTTTATTCATACTTTACAATTTCGCGTTTTAACTGTTTCATAATTCGCTTTTCCAACCTGGAAATATAAGATTGAGAGATACCTAACATATCCGCCACCTCTTTTTGCGTCTTTTCTTTCCCTTCCGGCATATTGATTCCAAAACGCAGTTTTACAATCGTCTGTTCCCGGTCGCTGAGTTTTCCGATCGCCTTTCCCAATAGACTTTTCTCTACTTCATTTTCAATTCCCCGATAAATGATATCTTCATCCGTGCCTAGAATATCTGACAACAACAGTTCATTTCCATCCCAGTCCACATTCAAAGGTTCATCAATAGAAACTTCCATCTTTGTCTTATTATTTCTGCGCAGATACATCAAAATCTCGTTCTCAATACATCTTGACGCATAGGTTGCCAGTTTAATCTTCTTCTCCGCATCAAATGTATTGATTGCTTTAATCAATCCAATAGTTCCTATGGAAATCAAATCTTCTACTCCAACACCGGTATTGTCAAATTTCTGAGCAATATAGACAACCAGTCTCAGATTATGTTCAATCAGTTCACTCCTGGCGCCTTCCGCATCTTCCCCCGAAAGCTGCGCAATCGCCCGTGATTCCTCTTCCCCACATAGCGGTTCCGGCAGGACATCGTTCCCACCAATATAATATAATTCCCCTGTCTTTTTATACATCATTGTAGAAAATCTTGGTAACATGCGAAGCCGAAAATGGCTTGGCAATGTAGCTTGCATCAACATACACTTATTCCTCCTAACTGTCTATTAGATTTGGATTCAAAATCATCTGATAGCTCCGGAGAGAAGAACTACAGGTCCTGTCAATTGCGATTGCCGGATGCGCAACCACCTTTTGTACATCACCCCGTTCCAGACACAAATAGTCCAGAACAATGACCGGAAGCAGTCCGCCTTCGCAACCCACACATCGATATGAGATATAATGCGGCCGCAAGGGACGCAAAAGTTCTGCAGACATTGGTATTCGGCTCGCGCAGAATTCCTCCAGCTCCCTGCCGATTTCTTCCGAAAATAGTTCTTTGATCAGTGAAAGTCCTATCACTGACACATAGCTTTGCAAAGTGGTGTCCCAAAGCATATTGCCCGTATCATATAGTCCTTTTACACTCTTGAAGTTTCCATCATGGCATAAAATTACGCGGCAATACCGCTCCCGCTGCACTTTCATTTTCTCATACCCCCAGATACACAGGCTGATAAAAGCATAGCTGACCGCCGCTGTTATCAAGAAGATACTTATACCCTCTCTCCCAATGATTCTGCGCAGTAATGAAAGTACCATCCCCATACAGGCTGTCCCCATATAGAACAACAGTATGCCCTGAATCAGATGTCTTCCCTCTTTGATTTTGCAGCCAAATCTTACCATCAAAGTATTGGCAGCCACAGAAACCAGTAATGTACTTATCATACCGCTGCCATACAGTCCTATCAGACTTACCGCTGCGGCCGCTGCAGAAACTGCAGCCCATAGGAGACTTCTTACATGTGTGGCAGAACATTCAAGAAGTTTGTTTGTCATGCGTAACAGCACATAATTCATCACGAGATTCTCTGCAAAATATACATCCAGGTAGAATTCGTAATACAAAAAACACCCCCTGTAACCTTTTGAGTACTTACCGGAATAACAAGTACTATTATATGGTTCAAGGGGTGTTAAATTTGTCAAAAACAGGGTGTCGAATCTTAGAATTATTCGACAAAATCTTTGAGGATTTGGCATTATTTTCTTTTTGACGGGGGAGGGACGGAAATGAGGGGGCCTGAAACCTGTAGGAGAAGTGCTTGCTTCTGCGTTTCCCCTCAGCTAACTTCCGTTCACACTAAGCTCATCGCCAATGGGCTCTTCGCTAAGTGTTCACAGAAAGTGGATCTTCGGGCGCACTCCGAAGTCAGCGCACTTCTCCTACAGGTTCCAAGCCCCCTCATTTCCTGTCTTTGGCGCCGATTGTATAAAATTCTACCTTAATACTACAGCGAACAGTATCTTTGGTATGCCTACTACGAATAACTATTTCATAATTTTAAATTGAAAGTTGTGGTAGTTTTATTGGCTGACAACAGTAAATTATTTGTTGTAAAGCAAGCATTTGAAATGAATCCGCTATAGTGTGCAGGATATTAGTTAATCGCTTGGAGAATTGCGCGCATTTTATCCAGCGGAATTTGACCAGGTGCGGAGGCCTGTCCTACTGTTGCAAAGGTAACCGCAGAACCGAAAGTCGCTCCGCTGATGCGGCTGATGACACCTAATTTTCCCATGGACATTGTGATGATGGGATGCATGGTTTGGGCTGATATTTGAGCAGTTGTCTGAAGAAGATCCAGAACATCTTCAGAGGTTTCGGGCATAACAGCCAGTTTTAAAATGTCTGCACCTAAGGTTTCCATGTTCTTCAGAATTTGGCACATCTCAGATTTGGAAGGGGTTTTATCAAAGTGGTGGTTCGAGGCAATCACCAGGCCATGTTTTTGATGAATGGCTTCTATCAAAGAGCCGGCATCAAGCTTGTTCATGTATACTTCCACATCAATGAAGGATGCAATTCGCTGCTCTGCTACGGAAATATTCAGTTTCTCATATGCTTTTGTTGAAATTTCGCGATTTCCGCCTTCACCAGAAGAACGAAAGGTGAAGAAAATCGGAATCTCCCCTAAGACAGCAGATAACTCGTCCAGAACTTCTTCCGGTTTACCTTCCTCGAAAATATCTTCATAGAAGTCGGCGCGCCATTCTACAAGGTCCGGACCGGCTTCAAAGGCTTGTTTTGCCTGAGTCAATATTTCTTTTTTGGATACACCGGTAATCGGTACACAGATTTTAGGAATTCCTTCTCCAATGATCAGATTTTTCACCTGCAGACTCATAATCTTTCTCCTATCATATTCATTACTTTTTATCATTCATGAAAATATTTCTCTTTAATTTGTTCTATCGGCATTTCCTGTCCGGTCCAGATACGAAATGCCTCGGCTCCCTGATACAGGAGCATATACATTCCATTAAAAGTTTTGCATCCGGCCTCCCGCGCCATTTTAAGTAATTTCGTCTCCTGTGGATTATAGATAATATCCGCCACAATCTTTCCAGGTATAAAAAATGAAGAATCTTCAATAATCGATGCATCGGTATCCGGTGCCATGCCAACGGATGTTCCATTTACAAGAATTGCACTCTGCTCCATACTTGTCCGCAGCGCATGCTGATCTGCCTGATCATACAAAGTTATTTCACAGTCTGTAATCTGGTTGATCCGATCAACCAAAACCACCGTCCTTTGATGAAACCGACTGGAAGGACGGGTAAACAGATGAATCTTCTTCACCCCATCCAAAGCTGCCTGTACACAGATCGCCGTAGCAGCTCCCCCTGCTCCCATCACTGTCATCTCCTGACCGATAATATCATACCCCGCATCCTTCACGGAACGCATAAAACCGATTCCATCCGTATTATGCCCGATCAGAATCCCATCATTATTGACCACTGTATTCACAGCTCCGATCAGTCCGGCTGCCGGCGATAAGCAATCAACCAACTCAACCATCTTATTCTTATTCGGCATCGTCAGATTAAATCCTCTGATTCCCGCCATCTTCAAACCTTCCACAGCCGTCTTCAGACCCTCTTCTTTTACATCAAAGCATAAATATACATAATCCAGTCCCAACTGCCGAAACGCCTCATTATGCATAAGCGGCGAAACACTGTGCGCCACTGGACTCCCCAACAATCCCGTCAACCTGGTATGCCCTGTAATCTCTCTCATCTTTCCTTTCTCCTCCTCTTCTTTCTTGAATTTTAAAATCCTAAATATGATAAATATTCGTTATCCTGGAAATCAGCTCCATATGAAAAACATCCTATCCTGCAAATAACTATGATACCAATTTCCTTTCAATACAATCATCTCACTCCATCAATACCTCTCATTCCTGCTTTCGCCACCTATCGTCTTCGCTACACAGGATGCCGGAAACCGGGACCGCCGGCGGTTTGTTGGTGCAGGCGAGCCGGCATTTGCAGGAGTTTTAAGTATCTTAGAGGGTTGAAATTATGCGTTGCTCTGCAATATGACACTGTCTGAGCACAGCGAGTTTGTCATATTGCAGAGCGCTTTTAGCAGAATTTCAAACCTCTTAGATACTCTTAAACTCCGAAACCGCCAGCCCGCCGCACCAACAAAACGCCAGCGGTCCCGGTTTCCGGCATCCGTCCCCCCTACCTTTAAAAAAGCAGGATGCCCATCTCGCATCCTGCCTTTGAAATTCTTTATTTGCGGTTTTTAAGAAAATCCGGAATCTGAATATCCTTCTTCGGCACATTGCTCACCAATGGACCAGATGATGGGGTCGCTGTTGATGTCGGCTGTGCATTCGTCTGCGGCATCGTAAATGTCGGCATCTTGTAGCCCGCATTGGAAAATGCACTTTTCTTTTTGTCCTCGGCTGCCTTCTTAGCTCCGGATACACTCGGCTGCTTTGCTGTCATATCGTCCAGTCCTGTAGCAATTACTGTAATTCTGCAGGAATCTGTCACGGTATCATCATACATGGCACCGAAAATAATATTCGCACTCTCACCTGCCAGATTCTGTACATAACTTGCTGCATCATTGGCATCCATAAGAGAAATATCTCCGGAAATATTAATAATAACATGACTTGCACCCTGGATCGTTGTCTCAAGCAGCGGGCTGGATACGGCCTGCTGAACTGCTTCCAACGCCTTATCATCACCTTTTGCCTCACCAATACCAATATGTGCAATACCTTTATCTGTCATAACCGTCTGAACATCTGCAAAGTCCAGATTAATCAGAGCCGGCAGATTAATCAGGTCTGTGATTCCCTGTACGGCCTGCTGGAGAACTTCGTCTGCCTTCTTCAGTGCTTCCGGCATTGTAGTTCTGCGGTCAACAATTTCCAACAATTTATCATTCGGGATTACAATCAGGGTATCCACGTTCTGCTTTAACTTATCAATTCCCATAAGCGCATTGCTCATACGTGTTTTCGCCTCAAAACGGAACGGTTTTGTGACAACACCTACTGTCAGAATACCCATCTCTTTTGCAACACCTGCCACAATCGGAGCTGCACCTGTACCGGTTCCTCCGCCCATACCACAGGTAACGAAGACCATGTCTGCGCCTTCCATAATCTGCTTGATTTCTTCAACGCTCTCCTCGGCAGCCTTCTCGCCAACTTCCGGTTTCGCACCTGCACCAAGACCTTTCGTCAATTTCTCCCCAATTTGAAGAACGGTCGGTGCTTTACACAGTGTAAGCGCCTGTTTATCTGTATTCACACCTACAAACTCCACGCCCCCGATGGTTTCCTCAACCATGCGGTTTACCGCATTATTTCCTGCGCCGCCAACACCGATGACGATAATTTTTGCTGAAGACTCGGCTTCATTTGTCATAATTTCTAACAAGGTACTTCCTCCTTCACGGCATACGCCTATTTATATTCCCCTTTGGGTACTTTTTATCCATTCATTAGTGAGTTTCTGAATACCTGTCCGCATTTCTTCTACTGAACAAGCACGTTGCATATAGATATATAATATCTTTTCTTCTTAAATTAATCAACCATTTTTTTTCATTTTCATGGATTTTTTACTTTTTCGTAATGTTTTTAAGATTGCGGGAGCACACAGTGCGTAGCAATCCGTAGGTATCATGGAAGCACACAGTGTGTAGCAATCCGCAGATATCATGGGGCAAAATACCTTTTACCCCTGATATCCTATAAATCACGCTCGAAAATAATATTCTGTGTATCGTTCGTAAATCCTTCCAAATGCAGAACTCCCGACTCACCGTTAAGCTTCGGCAGGATTCCGGCAACTCTTGTCATCTTGTCTTCCAGATTCTCATCTTTCCCAAGAGCAATTCTTACATTTCCATAATGCAGTGTCAACACATTATCTTCACCAATCTCCACACTGTCCGGCTGAATCTGGTATTTGTCAGCCATGCGCGCCAGACCCAGAATGCTGTTAAAGATGGAAGGATCCTCCACCTCCAGCTTTTTCCCTACTTCCGCCGAAGGAAATTCCAGACCGTTCACCACAGGAACATCCGTAAGTTCAGGATGGAACTGCTTTGCCGTTTCTTCTTCTATCACTTCCGGACTCAATGCTTCCTGATCCTGTACTTCTTCCGGGTTTAGTCCCTGACTTTCTTCCGTCTTTTTCTCACTTTCAAGAACCACCCCGTCCTTATCAAAATAATACTTACTGCCGTCATTTTCCACATATCCGATGGGATACTTTTCACTTACATGCAGACGTATCGTATTACGATCCAGATACTCCACATCCACAGATTCCATAAAGGCAATATTCTCCAGATTGATATGTTCTTTCAATTTGGACATCAGTAAGGTATTAAAGGATAGCGGTCCCTTCATTACCATTTCTTTAATCTGTGCTTCCGAATAACGGTTGTTTCCAACCACCTCAACATTTATCGTATAAAATAAAACACCAAACAGCAGGACACCCAAAAGGATTATCCCGCTGATGGATAGGATTATGATGCGTCTTATTTTTTTTGGCTGTCTTCTTTTTCTCCTGTGTTCCATAGATTCCTCCACATTCAGGAACATTGTGTCCTCACCAATGTCATTCGATATATTTTTCCGCCCAGGGCACGGATATCCTTTCCGATATCCTGATATCCCCGTTCCACATAACCAATACCGCTGATTCTTGTGATTCCTTCCGCAGCAAGACCCGCTAGGACCAGCGCTGCTCCGCCCCGCAGATCTTCTGCACATACCAGGGTCCCGGACAGATTTCCGCCATATATTTCTGCAACAGAATCTTTAATCTGTATATCGGCTCCCATATGCTTCATCTGCTCTGCCGCCTTATAACGGTCCTCAAAAATAGTTTCTTCTATTCTGCTCTTTCCCTGTACCGTACTGCATACTGCCAGAAGCGGTGACTGCAGATCCGTAGGAAATCCTGGATAACATCCGGTTTTCAGATCTTCCACCGGATACCGCAGGAAGCGGCTGTCCGCTATTAGTTTACCACTACTCACTTCATATTGTCCACCCATTTTCAAATATAGAGACAGCAGTGCCTGCATTTCCAGCACCGGAGCATCAATCAGAGTCACTTTTCCTCTTGTCGCAGCACCTGCCAACAGATAAGTCCCCGCTACAATCCGGTCAGACGGAACCTGAAATTGTGTCCCATGGAGTTCTTTTCTTCCTTCAATCCGAATCTTATTTTCTCCGGCACCCTCTATGTTGGCACCCATAGTCTCCAGAAAATGACACAAATGAATGATCTCCGGTTCTCTTGCACAATTTTCCAATACTGTAATTCCTTCCGCCGACACTGCAGCCAAAATTGCATTTTCAGTTGCACCGACACTCACCTTTGGAAAATGGTAATATCCGCCTGTCATTTTTTTGCAGAAGCCATATAAAACTCCGTCATGTTCCTCAATTTTCACCCCCAGCGCTTTCAAAACTGCAAGGTGCAGATCTATGGGACGCTTTCCAATCGTGCATCCGCCCGGATAACTGATCTGGATATTTCCTGTTCTCCCCAGCAATGCTCCCATTAAAATAACAGAAGAGCGCATCTTATCTGCATACGCCCCTGGTATTACTCCCGTATGAATCTGTCCGCAGTCGATGTATAAATCCTGATCCTCTCTCCATACTTTTGCACCGATGCTTTGCAGTATCTGCTCCATACACACCACGTCCGCAATATCCGGACAGTGCTGCAGACATACGCAGCCTCTCTGCAGGACTGCAGCAGCCATCATAGGCAAAACCGCATTCTTTGAACCCTGAATCCGCACTTCTCCGTTTAGGGGGATTCCACCTTCTATTTCATATAGCTCCAAGGCTTCTACTCCCGTCAATCTTCTCCCATTATACTATGCTTTAGGAAGAGGTAATGTTACTCGAACGGACGGGAAAATGGCGGGGGAAAGCCAGCGGCAATATGCTTGCTTCTGCGTTTCCCCTCAGCTAACTTGCGTTCACACTAAGTTCATCGCCAAAGGGCTCCTACTTAAGTGTTCACAGCAAGTGGATCTTCGGGCGCACTCCGAAGTCAGCGCATATCTGCCGCTGGCTTTCCCCCGCCATTTTCTCTGGCTGTCTAAGACGCAAAGTTACATTCCGCAAAATACACTCCTGGAGTGTGTTTGAAAATTGCTTTCCGCGAGATGTGTGTCCCAGTTTGTGGGAGATTTGTCTCAAATGAGGGAGGCGTAGCGGGCTACGTTGACCGAATGCGAGGCAAATATACCGCAAAGTGGGGCGTGCAGATTGCGGGAATGAATTTTCAAACACGCTCTAAGATGGGATTTCCG
The DNA here is from genome assembly GCA_900539175.1 of uncultured Lachnospiraceae bacterium. Taxonomy (GTDB): domain Bacteria; phylum Bacillota; class Clostridia; order Lachnospirales; family Lachnospiraceae; genus Novisyntrophococcus. The sequence goes on along the minus strand of UQAW01000016.1, from coordinate 47,828 downwards.
ATACAGAGAACTCTCTTCTATTTTTGTATTTGCATAGATTTCGTTTCTTTTTCATATGATGTTGAGAAGGATGAGGATGGTCATTTTTATGAAGAATTCGAAGTCTTCCCGGGTGGATTATACGTTGTTGGTGTTGGTTTTCTTGTTGGTGGTGTGGGGGCTTGTACTACTTTTCAGTACCAGTGCTTATAATGGCCGGGTAAAGTTTCATGATAGTGCTTATTATTTTAAGAAACAGCTTTTTGCTACTGTTTTAGGATTTTTTGCTATGTATTTTGTGTCCCAGGTTGATTATCACCGGCTTTTGCGGTTTGCTCCGGCTCTTTATGGGGTCTCTCTGCTGCTTTCTCTGGCTGTGTTATTTTTTGGAGATGAGTATAATGGTTCCAAACGGTGGCTTTCCCTTGGACCGTTATCCTTTCAGCCATCAGAGTTCGCAAAGGTTGCGGTAATTTTATTTTTGGCCTGTCTGATTGACCGATCAAAGAGAAAGACGACCAGCATCTGGTTTATGTTGATGATTATGATCAGTATCCTTCCAATTGTGGGACTTGTGGGATCGAATAACCTGAGTACCGCCATTATTATTCTGGGAATTGCAGTCATTACAATTTTTGTTTCCAATCCCCGATATCTGCCATTTATCGGTATCGGATGTACTGGTATCGGTTTCGTGGCAATTTTCCTCAGTCTGGAAAGTTATCGTCTGGAACGTCTGGCCATCTGGCGAAATCCGGAGACTTATGAAAAGGGATTTCAAACAATTCAGGGGCTCTATGCCATAGGAAGCGGAGGTATCTTCGGCAAAGGTCTCGGAAGTTCTCTGCAAAAACTAGGGTTTGTACCCGAAGCACAAAATGATATGATCTTCTCCATCATTTGCGAAGAAACCGGATTGGTCGGCGCAAGTCTTGTGATCTTATTATTTGTGCTTCTGGTCTGGAGACTGATGGTTATTTCCACCCATGCATCAGATCTGTCCGGAGCTTTGATTGCTGCCGGTATTATGGGTCATATGGCCATTCAGGTAATTCTCAATATCGCAGTCGTAACAAATACCATTCCCAATACAGGGATCACGCTGCCATTTATCAGTTACGGCGGAACTTCCGTACTTTTTCTGCTGGGCGAGATGGGGCTTGCTTTAAATGTCAGTCAGCGGATGACTTAATACATTGTAAATCAAACGAGACCCCGTACATATTCTTTGAACATGTCCCCGCGTTGTTCATAATTATCAAACTGACCCCAGCTTGCACAGGCAGGAGAAAGAAGAACCGCATCTCCGGAAACAGCTTTCGCAGCGCACGTGGTGACTGCTTCTTTTAAATCCTCACAGAAAATGATGTTTTCCGCCGGAAAACCGCAGGATTTGGCTGCCTTGGCGATTTTTTCGCGGGTTTGACCGATCAGGACAAGATAGCGTACTTTTCCGTCAAAGGCATTGATCCACTCTTCATAGGTGGACTGTTTGTCATATCCGCCGCCGATCAGCAGGGTCGGACGATTCATTGCCTGAATTCCTTTGATCGCAGCATCCGGGTTGGTTCCTTTGGAATCATTGTAGTAAGCGACTCCATCTTTTTCAGTAACATATTCAATACGGTGTTCCACACCGGCAAACCTTCGTATGGTCCTGCGGATGCTTTCCATGGGAACTCCCACACTGTATGCCATGGCAACAGCCACCATAACATTTTCAAAATTATGCAGACCCAGAAGTTTCAGCTCACTGGTTTTTGTCACTTCAATCATCTCCTGTCCATCCGTATAAAAGATGGTATCGCCTTCCAGATAGATTCCCTTGTCCAATTTACGCAGAGAAGAGAAGTAAATTACGTTTGTATGTACCTGTTCTCCAAATTTACGCAGTACTTCATCTTCATAATTCAGAACACAGACATCCTCTTTGGTCTGATTACTGGTAATCAATTCCTTGACACGAATATATTCTTCCATTGTATGGTGGCGGTTCAAATGATCTTCCGTGATGTTCGTGATAGCGCTTGCCCTTGGATGAAAGGTTTCAATAGTCTCCAGCTGAAAGCTGCTGACTTCGGCAACCGTAACAGAATCCTCGCTCTGTTCCAGCACAACTCCAGTATAAGGAATACCAATATTCCCTACCACATACGTATCCGAATGATAATCTTTCATAATTTCGCCTAACAAGGAAGTGGTGGTAGTCTTACCATTGGTCCCTGTGATTGCCAGTACCATACCCTTTCCGGTCTGAAATGCCAGTTCAATCTCACCCCAGACAGGGATGTTCTTTTCCCGCATCTTATGAACAATCGGAAGATCTGTAGGAACTCCGGGACTCATAACCGTTAAGTCCAGCTCGTCCAGAATTTCTTCCGGAAATGCGCCCAGAACCACCTGGGTTCTATCCGGATTTTCCAATTTTGCAAGAATCTCTTTAGAATCCAACTTATCATTCCCATCATAAATGACCGGACATGCACCTTTTTTCACCAACAGATCTGCAGCTTTGATTCCACTTTTTCCAGAACCAAATACACAAACTTTTTTTCCCTGTAACTCCATCTTATCTTTCCTCCTGTTTTTCTATATTCCAAGTATCGCAACCAGACATAAAATTGCCGTGATAATGGCAAATACCGCCACGATCCTGGTCTCGGACCATCCCACCAATTCAAAATGATGATGAATCGGGGTCATCCTGAAGATTCTTTTTCCGTGAGTAATCTTGAAATACAGAACCTGCATCATCACAGACACGATTTCAAACATGTAAATAAATCCTACAATCGGCAAAAACAGCGGCATCTGCAGCATATAAGCTGTTCCCGCCACAAATCCTCCAAGTGCCAGGGAGCCGGTATCCCCCATAAAAACCTGAGCCGGAAATACATTAAATACTAAAAATCCCAGTAACGATCCGATTACGCTGCAGATAATAGGTTCTATCCCACTTCTCTCACCAATTGCAATCACCATAAAAAATGTCGCCACCATCACCGTAACGCTGGATGCAAGACCATCCAGCCCGTCAGTAAAATTTACGCCATTCACAGTTCCAAGTACCACAAAGAACAAAAGCGGAACCGCGATCCATCCAAGATCCAACAGCTTTCCCGGAAGGAATGGAATCTTCATGGCTAACGAAACATCGGTAAAACGGATCATATAAAATGCAAATACAGCAGTGACTATAATCTGACAGACCAGCTTCTGTCCGGGAAGTAAACCATCGGAGCGCCTCAGCACCACCTTCAGATAATCATCCAGAAAACCAATCAACCCAAATCCCAGCATCAGGAATAAGACCGGGATAATCTTGGGATATCCCTTTACAAAAAACAACGAAGTCACCGTGGTGGATATCAGAAAAATCAGGCCTCCCATGGTGGGGGTTCCCATCTTTTTCAGATGTGACTGCACTCCATTGATTCGTTCCGTCTGTCCCACCTTCAGCCGGCGCAGGAACGGAATAATCACCGGTCCCAGCATCAGACTGAAGACAAACGCGGCAATCACAGGGACTGCTACGATTTCATAATCCATGTTTTCCTCCAATCTCATTGGTAACTATTCAGTATCTTCATAGTTACTCATCCTGCACAATTATAAAGCTTTTTTTACTCTTTTTCAATCCCCAGATACGGAAGTACATTTTCAAAAATTCCACGCATTACCGGTGCTGCAATTGTGCCCCCATAGTAGATGCCCTGGGGATTATTGATCACAACAATTCCAAGAACCTGCGGATAATCTGTGGGGGCAAACCCCAAAAAGGATGAAATGTAACGGTTGGCACTTCTCGGAAGTGTCTGAGAAGTTGCTGTCTTTCCTCCGATCTTATATCCCTCGATATAAGCATTCTTTCCTGACCCTTCCGATACCACCGACTCCAGAATTTCACAGACCAGTTTGGAAGTTTCTTCTGAAATGATTCCCTCCTTCGTCTCATATTTCAGTGTCTCCACAAGATTTCCTTCATCATCCCGTACTTCCACTCCGAAATGAGGAGTTACCCGCGTTCCGCCATTGACCAGGGAACTGACTGTGGTTGCAAGCTGGATTGGTGTAATCTGAAAACTCTGTCCAAACGACATGGTTGCAAGCTCCACCGGACCAACGTTTTCCTTCTTATGCATGATGGTTCCTGCCTCGCCTGGTAAATCAATTCCTGTCTTCTCCATCAAGCCAAACTGTTTAAAATACTTAAAGAAATTATCCACGCCAAGCCGCGTCCCCACATCAATAAATACCGGATTGCAGGAATTCTGTACTCCCTGTACAAATGTCTCCCCGCCATGCCCTGCTCTTTTATGGCAATGGATTCTGCGGTCTTCCACCACCCGGAATCCGGGGCACGAGAACGAATCTGACGGTTTCACAACCCCTTCCTCCAATCCTGCAGACATCGTAAAAATCTTAAATGTGGAACCAGGTTCATAAGTATCGTTGATACAGGCATTTCTCCACATCCGGTTACACAGATTCTGTTTTTCCTCCTCCGTCATACCAGAGGTATCCACTTCATAATTCAAGGTAAACGGATCATTCAGATTAAATTCCGGTACATTCACACAGGCATAGATTTCTCCATTCTGTGGATTCATAAGCAGAATCGACACTCCGTCAGCCTGTTTCTCTTCCATTACTTTTTTTGCTGCCTGCTCGCAGTAAAGCTGTATATTGCTGTCCAGACTGATTTTGAGATTATAGCCGGCCACCGGTTCCACCCTGCTCTCTCCAATCACATCCAGCTCGATTCCTCTTGCGTCTGTGGTCGTAAGTATCTTTCCGTTAATCCCTTCCAGCACCTCATCATATTTCACCTCAAGCCCGATAATTCCCTGATTGTCAGAGCCTGTAAATCCAAGCACGTGGGATGCCAGTGTCTCATATGGATAATAACGCTTAAAATCTTCATCCACCTTTACACCGCTGTATCCATAAGCACGTATCCTGTCTCCGATTTCCTTTTCCACGTTTGTCTTTACTCTTTCTATGGAGGATCTTTTTTCCACTCTCTTCCTGGCTTCCTCTTCCGTAATTCCAAGCTCCTGAACCAACATACGGATCACCGCCTCAGAGTCCTGAATCTGACTGTGAATCACTGATATGGTGCAGACTGTTTTATTTGCTGCCAGTACGAGTCCATTGGTATCCAGAATCTTTCCTCTCGCAGCTTTGATGTCCCTCTCCCGTTCATGAAGATCATCTGCTTTTTCTGAATAGTAATCCGATCGGAAAACCATCAGATAAACCAGACGTCCAACCAGTCCCAACAGAAGAACTGCACAGAAAAAGAAAATCACTACCACCTTTTTTTTATTATATGTTTTATTTTTTCGCATAAAAACACCCCATAGATGCCATACCTGCGGCCAAAAGCCAAATGTAATACATTAATAATCTATATGGTCTTATCTATGGGGTTATTCCTTTTTCTTCTATTCGTTTGTAATTGATGCGTCAGAATTGGAAATGCCATCGCTCAGGAGATCATTCGCTTTCCCCTCAACTGCATCCCCTCTCTCCTGGGATTCATCCTCCGGAGGATTCGGAACATTCTCATCCGCAATTCCGTCCTGTACAGAATTCCCAGGTACCTGCTCTACAGCCGACGGATCTGTTGGGAAAATATTCATGTACGGCATCAACTCTGACATGATATTTTTATAGATTCCCTGAGCATAACTACTGGATGCCTGATCCTCCGCATTTGGTTCATCCACAATGACATAAACAACTACCTGCGGATTCTCAAGCGGAGCAAATCCAATAAAAGATACCAGATACTTCCCATTGCCCCGTGGGTATTTCTGTGCCGTACCTGTTTTTCCGCCCATACTGTAACCAGCTACGTTCGCACGGGCACCGGTTCCGTCAGACTCCATAACCGTTCCCAAATATTCACGAACTTCATTGCTGACTTCCCTGGAAATTACCTGACGCACTTCTACCGGTTCGATACGTTCCACAAGAGCGCCGCTGCTGTCAGTAATCGCATTGGCAACATGAGGCTTATAGTAAATACCGCCGTTAATCACTGCAGAAAATGCTGCGATTTCCTGAATCATCGTGCAGTTAAAGCCCTGTCCAAATGATGTGGTTGCAAGTTCCGTAGTGCCGAGCCTGTCCAGGCTGTGAATAACGCCTGTACTCTCACCTGGAAGGTCAATTCCCGTATAACTTCCGAAATTAAAAAGACCCTGATAACGATGAAACTCCTCCGGACCCATCTCGGATACAATATCCATCATAGCCACATTACACGAATGTTTCAGACTGTCGCTAAGCGTCTCTTCACCATGGGCATCCGGATAAACAGCACATTTGATCTGGCGGTCCGCCACGTTTTTTGAACCTCTGCAATAATACGTATCACCTTCCGTAACTGCACCGCACTCCAGAGCTGAAGCCACTGTGACTGGTTTAAATGTGGAACCAGGCTCAAAGGAATCGGAAATACAGTAATTTCTCCAGATCTCAAATAATGCGTTAAGCTGAGCCTGATTGTCCATAGCATCAATTTCTTCCTGAGTATAAAACAGCGTCAGATCTCTTGGATTATTCAGATCGTACCAGTCGGAAGAGTCCATACCCAAAATCTCACCATTGTTAGGATTCATTGCAATAACAGCCACTGTCTTCGCTGATCTGGTACCGTTTGGACCATTACTCATCTCGGCCTGATAGGTTTCGATCGCATTACGGATAATCTGCTGAATATTCGTATCGATTGTTGAAATCACATTCTTACCATCCACCGGATCTATAATCGTCTGTTCCACATCGGCATCTGAGTTAAAATATCCGAACTGCCGCCCGTTCACTCCGTTCAGAACGCTGGAATAATAGCCCTCAATCCCCCAGTCCGCGGTGTTTCCGGTATAAGTAAAACCAATCAGATCACAAGCCAGTGAATTCATCGGATAAATTCTGAGATAATCCTCCTCAAACCAGACACCCTTCACCCGTTGTCTTTTGGTTCGTTCCTCCTTACTCAGACCCTCATTTTCTTTGCTCTCCACATCCAGGTATTCTTCAAATTTTTTCTTGTCGGTAATCGACAACTGCTTTTTCAGAATCTGATACTGGCTGTCTTTTGTTTCTTCTCCTTCCAGACGTGCCCGGATATCCGTTTCATCAAGCCCAAGTATCTCCACCAGAGCATCAACTGTCGGTTCCAGATAAAGCTGCTTTTCTTCACCTTTGATTTTTTTCTTATCATTTACCACCTTGCAGTCCAGAATCACATTGTAAACCTTCTCACTGGTAGCAAGAATATTTCCATTTCTATCCAGGATATCTCCCCTCTTAAAAGGAATCACCCGGCTGTCGTACTGCTGCTGTGTCTGACTAAGCACCTGCCGTTTATATTGCTCGCCGTCAGTGGCATTGATATAAGTAATCCTGAGGGCTAAACCTACTAAAGCCAGCACGACTATGATAAATAGTCCTACCAGCTTTTTACTTATCTTGCCGTTTATTTTCCTTTTTGTAATCGTATTCTGACGACGCCTGCCTGTTCTTCTTCTGCTCAATTTGCGTCCTTTCTTATTTTACATCCGGAACTTCCGCGTACTGCCGTACGTAACTGTTTCCTTTCGTATCATAGTACCGAACCTGAGATTCATCCGGATACTTCAGTCCCAGACGGTTCAGTGCTGCTTCTTTGACAGTATCCATGCTGACGGATGCCATCACTGTATTATAATAAGCATCATTGTCTGCTTTTAATTTGCTGAGTTTGCTTTCTGCCGCCACGATCGCCTCGTTCTGTGTGGTCAACTGCACTTTTAACTGCAGAAAATTCACACATACAAGTACGGTTGCGACACATACAGCCGCCAGAAAGAACACATATCCTCTGCTCATCTGCGTTGCACGCTGGCGATTCCTGTGCGTCTGTCTGCTGACTTTTCGTTGTGGAAGTTCCACACTTTCCTCTTCTCTGGGAAGTTCCGAAAGTTTCCGTACCGCACTTCCATCCTCATAAGTATCTTCTAAATAACGATCCGCTCTTGAATTTACCCTTCTAATTGCTTTCTTTGCCATATCTTCTCAACTCCTGCTGCCGGCAATCACATTCTTCGTTCAAAAACCCGTAGTTTTGAACTTTTTGACCGTTTATTTGCCTCTATTTCTTCTCTTGATGGTACAATGGGTTTTCGTGTAATTACAATTCCTTTTGACTTTTTCCCACACACACAAACCGGAAAATCCGGCGGACAAGTACATGGGTTTTCATTTCTCCGAAAAATCGTTTTCACAATTCTGTCCTCCAAAGAATGAAAGGTAATTACACACAACCTGCCTTCCTCGTTCAACAATTCTGCCATTCCGTCCAGAGAATCCCGTAACACATCCAATTCCCGATTTAATTCAATCCGAATTGCCTGAAACGTCTTCTTCGCCGGATGTCCTCCGACTGCACGAATTTTAGCAGGTATTGCACGTTTAATAATCTCAATCAGTTCCCCGGTTGTCTTAATCGGTGCTTCCTGCCTGGCCAGACAGATGTGCTTTGCAATGTTCTTTGCAAATTGTTCTTCGCCATAATCACGGATGATCCGATACAGCTCTTTCTCCGAATATCCATTCACAATATCAGCCGCAGTACGCTCCTGCCTTTGGTCCATACGCATGTCCAGCGGCGCATCTTCCCGATACGTAAATCCTCTCTCGGCATTATCCAACTGGTAGGAGGAAACCCCCAGATCCAGTAAAATACCATCCACAGATGATATTCCTCTTTTTTTCAGTTCTTCTGCCATGCGGCAATAGTTACTTCGAATTATCGTGACCTGATCCGCATAACCTGCAAGCCGCTCCCCAGCAGCCTGTATGGCATCCGCATCCTGATCAAATCCGATAAATCTTCCTTTGTCCGACAATCTTCTGCAAACCTCCAGGGCGTGTCCGCCGCCTCCCACAGTGCCGTCTACGTAAATCCCATCCGGTTTGATATTCAGATTCTCAATCGTTTCTTCCAGTAATACAGATTTGTGTTTAAACTCCATCACGATCCATCTCCTGTGCGCGAAGCGTCACATTTTAGATGGTAATTCCCAGATCCTGCAGACCTTCTGCTATAGCATCCATATCATCGTAATTGCTGTTCTCGCTCCACTTCTGTTTACTCCAGATTTCTATTCTGTTAATGTTACCGGTCAATACGACATCCTTTTCCAGACCAGCAAATTCCCGCAGTGTTCCCGGTACGAGAATTCTCCCCTGCTTGTCCAATTCACAGGATGTTGCTCCGGCAACAAAGAAACGTGAAAAGGTTCTGGCATTTTTGTTCGTAAGTGGTAAGCTTCTTAATTGCTCTTCGAATTTTTCCCATTCGTTCATCGGATAGATAGAAAGACAACCATCCAAGCCTTTCGTCAACACAAACTCGTCCCCAAGCTGCTCACGAAACTTCGATGGTATGATCAGTCTCCCCTTCGGGTCAATTGTATGACTATACTCTCCCATGAACATAAGCAATTTCCCTCTTTTGCTAAAGCGGAAGTCTCCCCTCTTCCACTTTATAGTACGTCCTGGAGATCACTGCCACATTCCCTCCATTTCGCACCACTTTTCACCACTTTGTACCACTTATGGGTCTATTCTATCCCAAATCTATAAAAAAAGCAAGGCATTTTTCAAGATTTCACAACTTCAAAACCGGAATAACAAAAAAAGCATTGCTCCTGCAAAGAAAATCTGGCCACGAACTCCAAATTTCCTTTACAAAAACAATGCTTTTATCACTTAACAAAAAGAACAGCGTTTATACATTAAATCGGAAAAGAATCACATCACCGTCTTTTACAATGTAATCTTTGCCCTCCATCCGAACAAGCCCTTTCTCTCTCGCTCCGCTGTAGGAACCGCAGTCTAACAAGTCCTGATAATTGACTACCTCCGCTTTGATAAATCCTCTCTCAAAATCTGTGTGGATCTTTCCGGCTGCCTGAGGTGCCCTGGTCCCCATTTTGATTGTCCATGCACGGGTTTCATCTTCTCCCGCAGTCAAAAAACTCATAAGTCCCAGCGTCCGGTAACTTGCTTCAATTAATTTATCCAAGCCGGATTCCGTCAGACCCAGATCCTCCAGAAATTCCTGCTTCTCGTCATCATCCAGTTCGGAAATCTCTGCCTCAATTTCAGCACAGATTACAAACACCTCACTTTGATGTTCCGCAGCATATGTACGTACCTTCTGCACATATTCATTGGATGCACCGTCGTCCGCCAGATCATCCTCACTGACATTTGCCGCATAAATCACAGGTTTATTTGTCAACAGATTATATTCTGACATCCAGGCTTCTTCATCCTCATTCTCCGTCTCAAATAAAATAGCATCCTTGCCATCTTCCAGATGTACTTTCAGACGATTCAACAACTCCAATTCCCTTGCCGCTGTCTTATCCATACGTGCTGTTTTGGTCGTCTTGGCAATTCTTCTCTCCAGAATCTCAAGATCTGAGAAAATCAACTCCAAATCAATCGTCTCAATATCACGAAGAGGATCAATGCTGCCGTCAACATGAACCACATTGGCATCTTCAAAACAACGAACCACATGTACGATAGCATCCACTTCCCGGATATTAGCCAGGAACTGATTGCCCAACCCTTCTCCCTTGGAGGCTCCCTTTACAAGACCTGCAATATCTACAAATTCCACAACTGCCGGTGTTACCTTTTTAGAACTGTAAAAGTCTCCCAGTAATTTAATCCTCTGATCCGGTACCGGGACAATTCCAACATTCGGATCAATGGTACAAAACGGATAATTGGCAGACTCAGCCCCCGCCTTCGTCAATGAATTAAATAAGGTACTTTTTCCCACATTTGGTAAACCTACGATTCCTAATTTCATTTTATCTTAATCTCCTTTGGTTTTTCTTATATTTTATAGGGTTTTCGCCTTTCAAGGTTTTGGTTACGTACCAATTTACGTACCAATTTTTCTAAACTACCTTGAGAGACGCCGCAATTTTTTCGATTTCTTTATGTTTTTCATCTTCTGTCGTGTGAACATACAGATTCTCTGAAAATATCAGACTTTTCCCACACCTTCACTATTAAACCATACCCGATTTCAACAAATACTTTAATGAATTTGAAATTACACTTTTTTAACTACTTCTTCATTCTCAGAAAAATAACTTTGACTGACTTTCTTTATATCATCGTCTATGCCTTCCACTATTGAACATATCGGCAATTGATTTGTGTCAGCGTCATATTCGCACTTGATATATCTGTTTTTATTTGTCCCATTTATCAATGTCAAATCAAAAAGTAAATTTGCTTTCTGTACCTGTATTTCTTCTCCTATTTCCTTAATAGAACTTAGCGGATTTTCATAAGATGTCGCAATAATAAGGAAATCATATGGCTCATTATTTAGTTTTAAAATCTCAAAATTACCCTTCATAACGAACCTCCTTTCCATCATCACTTATGTATATTTGCATATGAAGATTCTATTAAATTTAAAACCGTATTAATGATTTCATCAGCCTCATGCTTATCTTCAATCAATCTGGTTCCTATTAAACTTTCTCTGGCAAATACCTACGCCGAGTTCTTTACATTTTAACTCTTTACCCATAAATCAAACTCCTTTCTGCTGTTTCCAACAAAAAGAGTTTGATACAAGCTAACATTATATCATATCATCTGGCATTTTGGAATAATCAAATCAAATTTTCTGCTTGAATCATTCCATAATAGCTAACATTTTTTACTTTCGTATTGCTAATAGTTATACAACAGTATATAATAATATTAAAAATAAGAAAGGTGGTATAATCATGGCTACAAAAAGTGCAAACGTACTCGCTCGCGTTGAACCAGAAACAAAAGAAAAGGCAGAAACCATTATGTCCGAACTTGGTCTTCCCGCTTCTGTCGTTATCAATGCATTATATAAACAAATCATCCTTACAAAAAGCATTCCTTTTTCACTGTCATTACCTAAAGAACCTCCTGCACGTGATACTATGACCACAGAAGAATTTAGCTCCATAATGCAAGCAGGATTATCACAAGCCAAAGCTGACCAATCACGTCCTGTTAGTGATGTATTTGCAGATCTAAGACGGGAGTTACGATAATGTGTGAAACTTATAACGTGAAAATCACATCTCAAGCAGAAAAACAAATACAGGAAATCATACATTATATAGCCCATGAGCTAAAAGCTCCCGATGCTGCCCTTCATCTACTGGATACACTGGAAGATTCTTTTGCATCACTTGCACACTTTCCTCAACGTGTCACCCTGCTTAATGAAGAGCCATGGCACACGAACAGAATACACCGTTTACCAATAAAAAATTTCCTTGTATATTTCTGGATAGATGAAGATAATTTGAAAGTTCAAATTACTGCCGTAATCTATGCAAAGTGTGATCAATTACATCAGTTATCGCAAATGGATATGGAATAATTTTAGCCCTTCTGTTCTCAGAGGGGCTATGTTTTTTCTTATGGCTACAACACAATTATCCGCTCATATTAGAATTTTTATAAAATCCAGAGAAAACTCTCTCGAAATGTCATATATGTTTTTCATTTTTCAATCCTTCGACTGTATCATCACAAGCAGCCCCTCCGAAAAACTTACCGTTGCTTCCTCCTCTGCAATTTCATTGCTTACAGTCAGACCACAGGAAGTATTTGTAAGACGATAATCCGTAAGCGGATACCGGAATCCACGAAGTGTTACATCTGTGACCTCATCTCCAAGAGAAAAAAAGGAAACATAATCCCCAAACTGGTTTTCCCTCTTCAATACAGTTGTTCCATCAAGGACTGTAATCAGATTATGTGCATCTGCCATATACATTTTAACTCCCCGGACACGCGCATATGCCAGTAGCTGAAGATTTGCCATTACATGATCCAACCGTGTTCCCACGCCTCCTAACAGATAAATGATCTCTGCCCCCATATCCATTGCCAGATGCATCGCACACTCCGAATCCGAATCATCCTTTTCCGGTATCAACCGCTTGATCATAATATCTGTATCTTTCTCGTATTCTTCTAAAATCCCTCCCGGCAGGCTGTCAAAATCCCCTACGATACAATTCGGCCGGATTCCATATCGCTTACAAAATGTTAACCCCCGATCCACCGCTATAATCTGGTCCGCTTTGCACTTATCCAAAAAACCAACAGCAAATTCCTCCTCAATGGCACCTCCGCTAATCAAAACTGCAACCATCTCTCTTCTCTCCATTCTCGATTAAAACTTTCCCTTCGGCTTCCGCCACATCAAAAAAGAGCAAGGCACTTCCCGGAACCTCACTCCTTTCTATCTTCACCACATAAACAATTGCGAAACTCTCCGGAAATCGGTTTAGAGATTCGTGATTGCGACTACAGACGAACAAAATATAGAAAAATGTACGATGCAAGCGAACATTTTTCTATATTTTGTACGGATGTCGGAGTGAGAACGAATTCTAAACTAACTTCCGGAAAGTTTCGCAATCACCTATTCACCACGCTACCGCCATTTTGAAATTCGTTCTTCCAACCCGCTGATATTTTCACCGATATTTCCCTTGAACACGGCAGATCCCGCTACAAGGATATTGGCCCCGGCTTCCAAAACAGTGTCAATCGTAGACAAATTAATTCCTCCATCCACTTCAATATCCACAGGCTTGCCAAGCTCCTCTATCATCTTCCGTAAGTTCCGGATTTTTCTGGTTGAAGACTCAATATATGTCTGACCGCCAAACCCTGGATTTACCGTCATTAAAAGAACCATATCCACCTTGTCCATCACATAGTCCAATGTACACAGAGAGGTTTCCGGATTCAATACAACTCCAGCCTTCGCCCCGCATTCACGAATGACTTCCAGTGTCCGGTCAAGATGTGGGCAGGCTTCCACATGTACGGTAACCATATCTGCTCCGTTTTTGACAATTTCCGGCACATATCGTTCCGGATCTTCCACCATCAGATGTACATCAAAAAACAGACTGCTCTCTTTCCGTATAGATTCAATCACCGGCATTCCAAGAGAAATACACGGTACGAACATCCCATCCATTACATCAATATGAAGCCATTCACATCCGGCTTTCTCCACCTCGTTGATTTGTTCCCCAAGTCTGTTAAAATCCGCCGCAAGAATCGACGGGGATAGCTGATACTTCATCAATATCTCCTCTTTTCCTTTTCTTTAAGCTCATGATAAAACATCATATAGTTTTCGTAACGTGAACGACTGATTACCCCAGCCTCCACAGCTTCCTTTACTGCGCAGTCCGGTTCGTTTATATGGTGGCAGCCATTGAACCGGCATTTCCCTTCATACGCCCCCAATTCAGGAAAATAAAAACGCAGCTCCTCTTTCGGAATATCAACGGTATCCAGAGAACTGAATCCCGGGGTATCCATCAAAAATGTTTCTTCGTTGACCGCAATCACCTGAGAATGCCTGGTCGTATGCTTTCCCCGTTTCAGCTTCTGGCTGATTTCTCCGGTTTCCATCAGAACATTCTCCTGCATCAGATTCGTCAAAGATGACTTCCCGACACCCGAAGGTCCCGCCACAACCGTAGTCTTTCCTTTCAATATCGCTTTGATTTCTTCCACTCCGTCTCCCTGGGCAGCACTGCACATTAACACCTGATACCCACATCCCCGGTAGATTTCACTTAATCGCTCTGCTTCCCCCCGCTCTGCCAGATCTTTTTTGTTGAAACAGATTCTTGTTTCTACCTGCTGCCATTCCATCATCAGCAGAAAGCGATCCAAAAGTGCAATGTTCGGCTTTGGACTCTCCATTGCAAAAATTACCATTGCCTGATCCACATTTGCCACAGCCGGACGAATCAATTCATTTTTTCTTGGCAAAATGGAGATCAGATTTCCTGTCATCGTTTCCTGATCCAGAACTTCGATCTCCACCTGATCCCCTACCATAGGCTTTTTTTTCTCTTTTCGGAATATTCCTTTTGCCTTACATTCATAAACAGCGGATTCTACCAATACATAGTAGAATCCTGCTATCCCTTTTATAATTTTTCCTGTCATAGATTAACTTTCTGAAAACGGTGCATCCCATTTCCATGTTCCGCCGCCATTTTCGGTCATCTGAATCGTTCCCGTAGACACTCCGCTTGCACCTTCAATTGTCGGCGTATATGGACCATTTGCCCACGGATTCGTACCGGAATAAACAGATGTTGTCACTGTCTCACCGTTCACCTGCTGAATCAGTACAATTTCCACACTGCCGCCATTATAATTACTCGGCTCCTGCAGTTCCTTTCTGCATACCCACTTTGCCCCGGTTCCTGCTGTCTGATTATCTTCCCCGGAAGCAGCCTTGTCCGGATCATTAATGGTCAAAACAACCGTTGAACCCTTTGGTACTTCTGAACCGCCGACAGGGTTCTGTTTGATGACGTCACCTTTATTATATGCGCCGCTGGTACTGTAGGCAATCTCAACTTTCAGCCCCTTCTTCTCCAGACTTGAGGTAGCATCTTCCTGTGTCAGACCGATATAACTGGGAACATTCACTTTTTCATTTTCCTGTGATTGCTGCGGACCGGTGCTGATCGTCAGGGTAATTTCTGTTCCCGGTGCTGCATTCGTTCCTGCATCAGGACTTACAGAGATGACATTTCCGATGGGAACATTATCATCATTTTGTCTTACCACATTATCAGAAACCTTGAATCCTAAACCAACCAGAGTAACTGTAGCATCCTGCTGGCTCATACCGATCACTTCACCCGGAATTGTCACTTCCCCTGCACCGGAGCTCAGTTTGAACAAAATCATGGTTCCTTTCTCAACCTTCTCACTGGCCTGAACGCTCTGATAGCATACCAATCCGGCCGCTACTGTATCAGATGCTTCTTCACCATCGTATTTTGCTCCCAATTCAAGCTGATTCAGAAGGCTTTCCGCCTCTTCTCTGGTCTTATTCGTCAGATCAGGAACTGCAACTTTGCCGGCATCCGGATCTTCCTCTTTCTCATCACTTTCCGAAGAGATGCTGACTGAATTTGAGTTATCCTTTGCTCCTCCCAGACCTTTTACCAATCCAGCCGCCCTGGCAATAAAATAAATCAAAATTACAATAATGATCGCACCGATGATAAATCCTCCGATCGTGATGGCCTTCTCTAATCCTGAACTCTCGTCATCCTCATCGTCATAATCATCGTATTCGTCGTAATCATCCTCATCATCCTCATCCGTGTCTTCTTCGTAATCTTCTTCCTCGTCATCCTCATCCATATAACTCTGTTGTATGGTATTCTGCTCTTTTACGGCAGTATTGCGGATACTTTCCATCTCGCCCGGAGACATGATAACGGTCTGGGCATGGGCACTGAGCGGTGTCATGACTACAAAATTTCCCTGGGGATCGATCAGAGAATGTTTCAAATCCTCAATCACTCCTGCCATATCACTATATCTGCGGTCCGGACTCTTCTGCGTACATTTCAGAATAATCTGTTCCAGAGCATAGGGAAGGGTCGGTGTATATCTGGACGGAGCTTCAATCTCTTCCTGCAGATGCTTGATGGCAATCGCAACACTCGTCTCTCCGTCAAACGGAACCTTTCCGGTAACCATCTCATACAACGTCACACCCAATGAATAGATATCACTTTTTGCATCACTGAATCCGCCCCTCACCTGCTCCGGAGAACTGTAATGTACGGAACCCATGACATTCGAAGTAATCGTATTGGAGTTTGTAGCTTTTGCAATACCAAAATCGGAAAGCTTTACTTTACCATCTGTGGAAATAATAATATTCTGCGGTTTCACATCCCGGTGAATAATTCCCCGGTTATGGGCTGCCTGCAGTCCCAGAGAAACCTGAATCGCAATACTGGTAGATTCCTTGACACTCAGCTTACCCTTTCTGGTAATATAATCCTTCAGCGTAATGCCTTCTACCAGTTCCATAACGATATAATACAAACCGTTGTCATCTCCTACATCGTATACATTAACAATGTTCGGATGCGACAGCCCGGCTGCCGCCTGGGCTTCTTTTCTGAATTTGGTTATGAATGTGGGATCTTCTTTGAACTCTGCCTTCATAACCTTTACTGCTACCATACGGTTCAGTTTGTGATCTTTTGCCTTGTAGACATCAGCCATTCCGCCGCCGCCGACACGGCTGATAATCTCATATCTTTGTCCTACGACTGTTCCCTCTTTTAACATTCTCTCACCTCGTTTGTAAATGGTTCGACGATGATAACTGTGATGTTATCTTTACCGCCATTTGCATTTGCCATATCAATCAGACGCTGTGCCTTATTCCCCTCCTGAATCTGGACGGTCTCATAGATTTCTTCATCCGTAACCATATTGGTCAGCCCGTCCGAACACATCACAATCTGATTTCCGGGCTCCAGCTTCACATCAAAGAAGTCAATCTTCACTTCTTCCGCTGTGCCGATCGCCCTTGTAATAATATTCTTATCCGGATGATTTCTTGCTTCCTCCGGAGTAAGCTCCCCGATTCTTACCATCTCCGCAATCAATGAATGATCCCTTGTCACCTGCTCCAATCTGTCTGTCGCAAGGTACAGGCGACTGTCACCCACATTCGCTATGTAGGCATAATTTCCTACAATCGTGACGGCAACCATGGTAGTTCCCATGCCAGCCATCGTGGCATCTTTTCTTGCCTGTTCCAACACCAGAGTGTTGGCTGCTTCCAGGCCATGGCGCATAATCTTCACCGGATTGAAGTTGGTGTCTTTCATCACCGTCTCCACCAGAATCGATACGCCAAACCGTGAGGCAAAATCTCCTGCGTTGTGACCGCCCATGCCGTCAGCTACAACAAACAGGTTCGGAAGATTGCCCACCGGCTGTTCTGAAGCATACACAAAGTCCTGGTTCATCTTCCGTCTCCGGCCGATGTCTGTTTCCGCAAATACCTTCATGTCTTCCTCTCCTATTCGGTTTTATCGATATATTTTCGACGTAATTGTCCACAGGCACCGTCGATATCACTGCCCATTTCCCTTCTAATAGTAACATTTATTCCGTATTTTTCAAGTTTATTTTTGAAATTCTCTATAACTTTTTTGTCAGATTTTATATAATCACGCTCTTTGATCGGATTTACCGGGATCAGATTTACGTGACAATTCATATCACGGATCTGCGCAGACAGCTGTTTTGCATCCTCCTCACTGTCATTTTTTCCTCCTACCAAAGAATATTCAAAGGTGATTCTGCGCCCTGTTTTGGCAAAATAATTTCTGCAGGCATTCAGTACCTCTTTCATCGTGTACTGATACGCAATCGGCATCAGCTCTTTCCGTTTCTCATCATTTGGGGCATGCAGAGAAAGGGCCAGCGTAATCTGCAGTTTTTCCTCTGCCAGCTTATACATTGCGGGCACGATGCCGCAGGTAGATACGGTAATGTTCCTCTGACTTAAGTTTATTCCCTTTTCATCACTTATCATTCTGATAAACCTCAGAAGGTTCTCGTAATTGTCCAGAGGTTCGCCGGTTCCCATGACAACCACATTAGATACCCGCTCTCCTGTGATTTCCGTAATCTTATAAATCTGTTCCAACATCTCTGATGCCCGCAGACACCGTACCAGACCCCCGATAGTGGATGCACAGAACTTGCAGCCCATCCTGCAGCCCACCTGTGAAGAAATACAGACCGAGTTTCCGTGATGATACTTCATCCACACACTCTCAATCACATTTCCATCCGAAAGCCGGAATAAAAATTTCTTTGTACCATCCAGCTTTGACTCCTGCACTTCCAAAACTTCAAGGTTCTCAAGAGGATACTCCGCCGAAAGCTTTTCCCGCAGTCCCTTAGACAAATTTGTCATCTCTTCATATGACTTTGCCCCTTTTTGATGCAGCCATTCAAACAACTGCTTTGCCTTAAAAGGCTTTTCCCCCAATTCTGCCATCACCCGCTGCAATTCCTTCGGATACATGGAGCGCAGATCCAGAGACAATTCTCTTTTATCAATCATAATTTACTTCTTTCTTTTTCCTTCTATACAGAACTCCTGCTCACAGACTATATCTTCCTCAGCCTGGCCAGGAAAAATCCATCACATTTATGTACTCCCGGAAGCAGCTGCAGATATCCTTTTTCCGTAGTTTCCGAATGCAGCTCCTCACAAAGATACGGATTCAGAGACTCCAATTTCACAGGAAAATGTTCGGCAAGCCATTGCACATTCTCCTGATTTTCTGTTTTTCCTATCGTACATGTACTATAGATCAAAACACCGCCCTCTTTCAGACATGCAACCGCATTCTCCAGTATGTTCCTCTGCAATGTCACAAGCTCCTGCTGCTTTTCTCTGTCTGCTCCATATTTGATCTCAGGCTTTTTCCCAATCACACCATAGCCGGAACACGGAACATCCGCAAGCACCAGATCCGCTCGCTTCTGATCCTCTTTACGCATCACAGCAGCATCCAGGCACATCTCTTTCACATTCTTAAGCCCCAGCCGCTCGACATTCTCCCGGATCAGATTCACCTTATATTCTGTCACATCTCTGGCTTCCACCATTCCCTGACCATCCATCCGGTCTGCCACATGCAGACTCTTGCCTCCCGGTGCCGCACAAAGATCAATCACCAGACTCTGGGGCTTCGGGTCAGCAGCCTGTGCAACCAACATGGAACTGACATCCTGAACCTGAAACCCTCCTTCCCGGAACACTTCCAGACCATTGAGATAATCAAATCCGCGGAGCACATACCCATCCTCCGCATACGGTGCCTTCTCTACTTCAACCCCCGCATCCTCAAGCTTCTGAATCGTCTGCTTTACGTCATGCCCCGTCCTGCACATCCGTACTGTTGTAACCTTCGGTTTCAGAAAAGATTTCAACATCTCCTCACAAATTTCCTCTCCGAATTCTTCACTCCACTGCACCACCAGACTCTCCGGCATCGAATACCGAACTGACAGATATTTTACCCTGTCCGCTTCAGGATCCGGATACGCAATTTCAGGCAGCTTACGCGCCACATTCCGCAGCACCCCATTGACAAAGTTCTTCAGATTCCGAAATCCCCTTTTCTGCGCCAGTTTCACAGCCTCATCAACCACCGCCCGATCCGGAACACTGTCCATATACTTCAACTGATAAACCGAAAACCTCAGAATTTCCCGGATCACCGGTTTCATCTTCTTCACCTTCACACTGGAGATGCAGTCAATGATATAATCCAGCTGCAGCCGATACTCCACCGTTCCCTCACAAACCCTGGTAATAAAAGCCCTGTCACTCTTAGGCAGAAACTGATACTTCTCCAGCACACTCCCCACCGCAATATGACTAAGCTCCCCATCCCTCTCAATCCTCAACAAAATATCCAAAATTAACTCTCTAACATTAATCTCCATACAACCTCTATTCCTTTACTCCATCTCCAATTCCCACTTCGCCCCCCTTATCCGCCTCTCTCCCCTCTACAACATTGCCAAAAGAAACGAATCATTTTTATAGAATAAATGATTCGTCTCTAAAATTCTAAAAGGAAACGAACCGACGTAGAAGTCAGGAAAAGCGGACGGTCTGAGGGTCTGCCTGCAAGGTTCGCGCTGACTTCGGAGCGCGTCCGAAGATCCACTTACTGTGAACACTTAAGCATGAGCCCCTTGGCGATGAGCTTAGTGAGAACGTAAGTGAGCAGGTTGAAAAAATGCTTGTACCAAGATGTGCGTTCCAATTTGTGTTCTGACGATGTTCGATTTGGGAGACGTAGCGGTGCTACGTTGACTAAATCGAACATCGCCAGGGCGCAAATTGGGACGTACAGATTGGTGCAATGATTTTTACAACATGCTCTGGCTGAGGAGAAGCGCAGAAGCAAGCGAACCTGCAGGCAGACCCTCAGACCGCCCGCTTTTCCGTCCGTTCCGCCACGCTTCTAATCATCCCGTCTCCCCCGAAATGCCCCCGAGAGTATCAGCAGCCGCAGCAGCTGCAGCAACGATCCGACCACTGCTGCAACATACGTCATCGCTGCCGCCCTTAAGACTTTCCTGGTACTCTTCACCTCATTGCTTCCCAGAATCCCTGTGTGCTCCAACATTACAAGCGCACGGCTGGATGCATTAAATTCTACCGGAAGTGTAACGATCTGAAAGACCAGCGCTCCGCAGAACAATACGATACCTATCGTCAGGAGCGGCCGCACAGAAAAAATCAGTCCTGCAAAAAACAATGGCCAGGATAACTGCGACCCGATGTTTGCCACAGGAACAATCGCGGAACGTACAGACAACGGCGTATAATTCTGGGCATGTTGTACCGCATGCCCGCATTCATGGGCAGCTACTCCAATTGCAGCCACGGAATTACTTCCATAGACTGCTTCCGATAACCGCAGCACCTTGTGTGCCGGATCATAATGGTCCGTCAGCCTCCCACTGACCCGCTCAATTTGCACATCATAGATACCTGCCGACTGCAGGATTCTCTGTGCCGCCTGTGCCCCCGTCATACCACTTGCCGCACGCACACGGCTGTACTTTGAAAATGTTGCATTCATCCGGGCAGAAACCACCATGGAAAGAAGTGCTGCCAGTATAATTAACAGATACGTCCAGTCAAGCCTGTAAAAACCACGCATGTAGTATAATCCTCTCTGTATGGAAGCTAACATCATATGCATCTACTCCTTGCTCATTGTAATTTTATGCCTGCCGAAACTTCAAAACCACGCAAAAACGCATCACAGCACATACGCTTCTTACCCTCAAGCTGTATCTCTTCCAACTTCAGGATTCCCTTCCCTGTCTGTACATAAATTGCTTTTTTATCCGTACGTACTACCGTACCCGGTTCCAGAGAGCTTTCTTCCTCACAGACAACCGCCTGCCAGATTTTCAGCGTCTTACCGTCCAGACAGGAATATGCACTGGGCCACGGATTCAATCCCCGCACAAGCCTCTCTATCGCTGCCGCATCTTTCGTCCAGTCAATCCTGCCATCCGCCTTCGTAATCATCCGGGCATACGCATTGGGACTGTCTTTTGGCTGCTTTTCCGGTGAAATATCACCGCATTCCAATCTCGGTAATGTCTCGACCAGCAACTTTGCCCCTGCTTCACTTAACTTCTCAAACAAACTCCCGCCGGTCTCCTCAGGTTCCAACGGCACAACCGTCTTTGCAAGCATATCTCCCGTATCCAGACCGGTATCCATATACATAATCGTCACACCACTCTCCTGCTCACCATCAATGACTGCCCACTGAATCGGTGCCGCACCACGATACTTCGGAAGCAGTGAAGCATGAACATTGATACACCCGAAACGTGGAAGTTCCAGAATACTCTTTGGAATAATCTGGCCAAACGCCACCACGACAATCACCTCCGGATGCAACGCTTTCAAAATCTCCACAAATTCAGGATCCCGTACCCTGGCAGGCTGATAAACCGGAATCTGATGTGCCAGAGCCGCCTCCTTCACAGGGGTGGCCTGCATTGCCTTTCCCCTTCCCTTCGGCTTATCCGGCTGGGTCACAACACCTGCTACCTCATGACCAGCCGCAATAATCGCTTCCAATGTTCCCACCGAAAAATCCGGCGTTCCCATAAATACTACCCGCATACTTACTCATCCTCTTCTTCCATTATGGTGTTATCCCTTAATTCACCCTGCACGTGAACCGTGTAAAGAATTCCGTCCAGATGTTCACATTCATGACAGATTGCCCGGGCAAGCAATCCTGTGCCTTCCAGTTCAAAAGGCTGCATATCTGCATCATATGCCTTCACCTTCACATAATCCGGTCTTGTCACCGTACCGCATTTTCCCGGAATACTTAAACATCCTTCATCTCCGGTCTGTTCTCCGGAAGTCTCAAGAATCTCCGGATTGATCAGCACATAGGGAATTCCATCTGTATCAATTACCACAATTCTCTTCAGAATTCCTACCTGAGGCGCCGCCAGACCTACGCCCATCGCCTCATACATAGTATCAAACATATCTTCCACCAATTGTTTGATTTTCGATGTCGACTCTGCCACCGGGCGGCACACTTTTGTAAGCACCCTGTCTCCTTCTGTACGTATTGTTCTGATTGCCATATTCTTTCACTCCTGTTCTTTTGTTATGTATGAAGCGATTGCGAAACTCCCCTGTAGTCGTAATCACGAATCTATAAACCGACTCCCGGAGAGTTTCGCAATCGCCTATGTTATGTGTTGATGTTAAGTATTGAAATCAAACTGTATATAAATCGGGTCAAATCCCCGGTTAATCTCGATATAGCGTTCCAGCTTTTCCCGCATCTGCACCAGACGCTCCCCAGACTGGTCACGGATGTATAAGACACTCCGATACATATCATTGATCTTAGACACGCTCTCCGCAGCCGGTCCGATAATCTGTATCTCCTCATCCTTTCTGATCCGCAGCAAATACCTGCGGATAAACTCCATAGCCTGCCCAAGCAGGTCTTCCTCCTGACAGGAACCATGTACCGCCATCAGATTTGCTGCCGGCGGATATCCCAGAAGTTTCCGGTACGTAATCTCTTCTTCATAAAATGCATCATAATCCTGCCTGATCGCTGCCTGAATGCTGTAATGTTCCGGATGATACGTCTGTATAACAGCTTCCCCGGGTAACCCGCCTCTTCCTGCCCTTCCCACTGCCTGCACCAACAACTGATAGGTCCGTTCTGCCGCGCGGTAATCACTGGCATACAAAGACAGATCTGCCGCCAGTACTCCCATCAAAGTTACATACGGAAAATCATGGCCTTTGACGATCATCTGTGTTCCAATCAGGATATCTGCCTCCCTCTGTCCAAAAGACTGCAGAATTTTCTGATACCCCTCTTTTCCCCTGGTCGTATCCAGATCCATACGCATCACCCTTGCGTTTGGGAAACGCTTCTTCACCATCTGCTCAATCTGCTGTGTTCCGGCACGAAATCCACCGATATAAGGGGATCTGCATTCCGGACATTTACTGACCGCCGCCGTCTCATATCCGCAATAATGGCAGACCAGCCGTCCATGATTATGAACAGTCAATGAAACATCACAATGGGGACACTTCATCACATGACCGCAGGATCTGCAGGAAACAAATCCGGCATATCCACGGCGGTTTAAGAACAGCATGGACTGCTCTCCCCTCTCCAGTCGTTCCTCCATGGCCTTTTGGAGCCTGCGGCTTAAGATGGAACGGTTTCCCATCTTTAATTCTTCCCGCATATCTACGGAATATACCTGTGGAAGCCTTGCCTCCTGATATCTGCTGTTCAGAAAAAACAATGCATACTGTCCGGTATGACAGCGGCTGTAGGCTTCCACTGACGGAGTCGCTGATCCAAGGACCACATGTGCCCCCTCCAGCCGGGCACGTTCCACTGCCGTTTCCCGGGCATGATACCGGGGTGTGACTTCACTTTTATAAGATGTCTCATGTTCCTCATCCAGAATAATCAGACCGAGGTTCGGAAATGGCGTAAATAATGCAGATCGTGGTCCGATCACAATCTGTACCTGACCCTTTCGGGCACGTTCCATCTGATCAAACCGCTCCGCCTGAGACATTCTGGAATTTAATACTGTCACCTGTTCTCCAAAACGACCGTAGAACCGCTGCACATTCTGATAAGTCAGTGCAATTTCCGGAATCAAGAGAATCACCTGTTCTCCTTTCTGCAAAACCAGCTCCATCAGCTCCATATACAGCAGCGTCTTGCCGCTTCCGGTAACACCTTTGATCAGACAGGTTCTCTCTTCCTGATTCCACTCCTGCCGGATTCCTTCCAGAACCTTCCTTTGCTCCTCTGTCAGCTTCAGGGGTTCCATCCTCTTTTGCTCCTGCCGGATCGGATTCCGATATACCATACGGCTTGCAATGCTCAAAACCCCCTGTTCTTCCAGACTCCGCAGTCCTTCTGCCGTAGTCTTCCACTCCTTCAGCCCCTGACTATAAGGAGTTTTGGGATTCTGAATCAGCCCCCGCAGAATTCTTGCTCTTGCCTTCTGGTGTTTCTCTTCGTACTGCGCAAGCCGTTCCAGCGCCTCTTCCTCTGGCAATTCCAACAGGATAAAACGCTCTTCTTTCTCCTTTGTCTTTTTCCGGATAGGAATTACGGTTTTCAGAGCCTGTATCATCGTACAGCCATAAGTCTTCTTCATCCATCCAGCCAGAGAAATCAAACGCGATTCCACCGTAAGCACACCGGAATCCACAGACAAGATCTCCTTGGTTTTCTCGGGGGCATAACGCGCTTCCTGCCCGGTTCCAATCACATACCCCCGGATCTGCCGGTTGCCGCTGCCAAAGGGTATTTCCACCTGGCTGCCCACACAAACCTGATGCAAAAGCCGCTGCGGAATCCGGTACTGAAAGGTTCTGTCTAATTTTTCATGTGTAATATCAACGATGACATCGGCATAATAACTGCCCATCTTCCTGCCTGTCTACCTCCGATCTTCTTCCAGAATTTCCTGTATCAGTTCCCGCTCATCCATATGATGTTTTGTGGTCCCGATAATCTGATAGTCCTCATGTCCCTTTCCTGCCAAAACAATGATGTCTCCCGGTTCCCCGTGATGAATCGCATAAGCAATTGCTTCCTTTCTGTCCACAATTTCCACATACGTTCCATTCGTTTTACTGATTCCCGTTTTGATATCATCAATAATTGCCTGCGGCTCTTCCTTTCTTGGATTGTCTGAAGTGATAATCGTCAGATCCGCCATCTGTCCGGAAATTTCACCCATCTCAAACCTTCTGGAACGATCCCGGTTGCCGCCGCATCCAAACAGACACACAATTCTGTGTGGCTGATATTCCCGCAGAGTAGACAACAGACTTTTCAGGCTCATGGCATTGTGTGCATAATCAATCATCAACGTAAAATCATCAGAGACTTTTATCATCTCCACACGCCCTTTCACCTTAGCCTTTTTCAATGCCTTTACAATGTTCTCCTCAGATACACGGAAATGACGGCAGATTGCGATAGCGGTCAGAGAATTATAGATACTGAATGTTCCCGGTATATCAATCTCCACCGGAAAATGCAGCAATCCATCCACCGTATAAGCAATTCCCAGATAACCGGGTCTGGATACCAGATGTGCATCCACAGACCGAAGATCCGCACCTGCCTGGAACCCGTAAGTTTCTAACTGACAGGTGTGCCCTTCCACCATCTCCTCATAATGCTCATCATCCCGATTTACAATACCGATTTTACACTGTTGAAGCAGCCTGCGCTTGCATCTCAGATAATCCTCAAAACTGCTGTGCTCGTTTGGTCCGATATGATCCGGCTCAATATTGGTAAAGATTCCGTAATCAAAGGTGAAACCTGCCACCCGATGAAGCATCATTGCCTGAGATGATACCTCCATCACAACACAGTCGCACCCTGCTTCCACCATCCTTGCAAAATATTCCTGTACCAGATAAGATTCCGGTGTGGTATTCTCTGATGGAATTACTGTATCACCAATGATCGTCTCGATGGTTCCGATCAATCCCACCTTATATCCTGCATTCTCCAGGATCGACCGCACCATATACGTTGTGGTAGTCTTTCCTTTTGTTCCTGTGATTCCAATCGTCTTCAGCTTTTCTGCCGGGTTACCAAACCATGCACAGGATAACAGCGCCAGCGCATATCTGCTGTCCTCCACCCGGACTACCGTAACGGTCTTCGGCACTTCTACAGCTTCTTCCGCCACAATAACAGAAGCTCCTTTCGCAGCCACTTCACCGGCGAAGATATGCCCATCTACCACAGCACCCCGTACACAAACAAAAAGAGAGTCCCTGACAACTTTTCTGGAATCAAAGACTACTCCATTCACTTCCTTATCCATATTGCCCTGTAAGCATTCGTAATCAAGTTTTGCCAATAACTGTGTTAATTTCATCGTTGCTCCTCCCATACGGTGTCAACTTAGCCTTATTATTCTCATATAGCATATCACAGAACCTTAGCTTTTTCAACGTTTCTAAATTTACGAAATACCAAATGATATGTTCAAACCCCCTGTTTAACAGCTCACCTTCAGCAGCTGTGCATTTCCATGAATTTTTAAAGGAACAGAATCTGCCGGTATAAAGATACAGTCCCCCTTGAAGAAATTAATCATCTCCCCGCCCGCTTCAAATAAAACCCCACATCCGCTGATACACAAAAGCACTTCAAAAGAAGTATGACCTGTCTGTAAAGCAGCCAGTTCTTTGCAGCTCTCTGTATTAAGAATCAGACGCTCCACCTGAAAATATTTACATCGGCATAGAAGTTCTGAAGCACACCCGTTTTTATATTTTAAAACACGCATCGGCTGTCTTGGCTGATCACTTCCCTGCAAATCAACAACCTCCAATGCTTTGTCAATCTGAAGCTCCCTTTCTCTGCCATTTTTGTCTACCCGGTGATAATCATACATCCGATAGGTGAGATTGGAACTTTCCTGTATCTCTGCAATCAGGGTCCCGGCCCCGATTGCATGGACCCGACCCGCTTCAATATAAAATACATCATCTTTTTTCACCTGTACTTTTTGCAGAAATCTCTCAACCGTTCCATCCTCCAGACTCTTCTTTAAGACCGATTTCTCCATATCATGATAAAAACCATAAATAAGCTGTGCATCTTTGGCGGCATCCAACACATACCACATCTCTGTTTTTCCCAAAGAACCATGTTCATATTTTGCAGCATATGCATCATCTGGATGAACCTGAACCGATAGATCTTTTCTGGCATCTATCAGCTTAATCAGAATCGGCAGTTCTCCCTTCGTTTTGGAATGGGTTCCAAGATACTCATGATGTTGTTTCAGCACCTGGCTCAGCAGTCTCCCCTTATATTTTCCACTTGCTACGATACTGGGACCATCCGGATGTGTAGAGCACTCCCATGTCTCAGCTAAAGGTTCCAGAGCAATCCCTTTTGAAAAATCGTCATTTAAACGGGTTCCGCCCCAAAGATAATCCTTTCCTGCCGGTTTCAGCAAAAATGGTTTATTCATTGAGTTCAAATTTCCGTTTGTCATGGACACTGATCTCCTTACCTAACTGCACCTCTATCACCTTTAATTCCGTATCTGCAACAATCGTATGACGGCAGCCAGCCTGCATGGTCACCACATCCCCGGCTGTCACCGGCTGTTCCATACCGTCTACAATTGTTCTTCCTTCCCCTGAAACAATTGTCCAGACTTCATCCCTTCTCTCATGACTGTGATAGTTCATACGTTGTCCGGGATTCAGTGTTACCTTGATCGTCATGCTCTCATCCTCAATATCCAGAACCCGGAAGCTCCCCCACGACTTTTCTGCAAACATAACCCTCTGATTGAGCTGCTCTACATATGGCTTGATATAACTGGACTGCCCCTTATCCGAGACAAGAATTCCTTCGGGACTTGCGGAAACCACCACATCCTCCAACCCCATACAAAGAACCGGAATATCCAGTTCATTTAACACATGAACATTTTTACATGCTTCATTCAAAATAGCTTTCCCGACAGCCTGATCTTCCATCGCTTCCGTCAGGGTATTCCATGTTCCCAGATCCTTCCACTGTCCATGAAAGCGCATGACCTGGATATGCTCCTCCTTTTCCGCCACTGCATAATCAAAACTTATTTTTGTTAAGGTATCATATTTTGCAAATAAATCCTCATAATCCGTAAAATCAATCTGTTCATGGGCTTTTTTCATCATATATCCTAATTTGTAGGCAAATACTCCCCCATTCCATAAAGCCCCCTGATGAATATATGCTTCTGCTGTTTTCGCATCCGGTTTCTCCCTGAATGTACATACTTTACTGACATGTTCCTTGTTTTCCGGGATAACGTACCCATACTTCTCACTTGGATAGGTTGGTTCAATTCCCATCAGCACAAGATTCGCCTCCCCATTCTCCGCCAGTTTTCCCAGTTCTTTGAGAGCTTCAAAATAATCTCTTTCCACAAACGGATCCACCGGGCATACAACCACCGATTCTTCTTCTGAAATTCCTTTCACCTCATGAAGATAAACCGATGCCAGGGCAATTGCAGGAAAGGTATCCCTCCTGCACGGTTCCACACAAACTCCGATTTTATCCCCCAGCTGATTATGAATCGCTGATACCTGTGTTTTAGCAGTAGCAATCGTAACACGGGCATCCTCATCAACCGCACAGATCTGATGGTAGACGCGCTGTATCATGGACTCATATTCCCCATCTTCTGTTTTAAACATTTTAATAAACTGCTTTGAGCGAATTTCATTGGAAAGCGGCCATAAACGCTTTCCTGATCCGCCGGATAATAATACAATATTCATATCTTACGTCCTCTCTATGTACAAGACCGCTTCACAATTCTTTCAACTGTAAGCGGCCCATCCGTTACCTTTCAGCTCTCATCGGATGATTCAGAAAATCCTGATAGGTAAGACGGATTCCTTCCTCAAGTTCCGTATGGTACTTCCACCCCAGATTTTCCAGTTTTGAGACATCCAGAAGCTTTCTTGGCGTTCCGTCAGGCTTTGTGATATCCCACTGGATCTTTCCTTCATAACCGATTACTTTTGCTGTCAGTTCTGTCAATTCTTTAATTGTCATTTCTTTTCCGGTTCCCACATTGACCGTCTCATCACCGGAATAATGATTCATCAGAAAAACACAGGCATCTGCCAGATCATCTACATAGAGAAATTCACGAAGGGGCCTGCCCGTACCCCAACATGTCACTTCCGAAAATCCCTTCTCCTTCGCCTCATGAAATCTTCGGATCAGTGCCGGCAGCACATGACTGTGTGTGGGGTGATAATTATCGTTCGGTCCATAGAGATTGGTCGGCATCACAGAAATATAATCCGTCCCATACTGTCGGTTTAAAAACTCACAGTATTTCAGTCCTGAAATCTTCGCCAATGCATACGCCTCATTTGTTTTCTCCAACTCCGATGTCAGCAGACAACTTTCCCGCATCGGCTGCGGTGCCATTCTCGGGTAGATACAGGAAGACCCCAAAAACAACAGCTTCTTACAACCATTTTGCCATGCCGAATGAATGACATTCATTTCCAGTATCATATTCTCATACATAAAATCTGCCAGAGCTTCGGAATTTGCCAGGATCCCTCCCACCTTTGCTGCAGCAAGAAATACATACTCTGGCTTTTCTTCTGCAAAAAATTGCTCTACTTCCTCCTGCCTGCAAAGATTCAGCTCTTTATGAGTCCTTGTAAGAATATTATGATATCCTTCTTTTTCCAGAGCACGTACGATTGCGGATCCAACCATTCCTCTGTGCCCTGCCACATAGATTTTCCCTTCTTTTTTCATCATAAGTTTACTCCCGCTTTCATCATTGCTTCCTTTTTTGCAAGGAGACGGTCATGTTCTGCCATAATCCGTACCAGTTCTTCATAACTTGTTTTCTGCGGATTCCATCCCAGAACGGTCCTGGCCTTTGTCGGATCCCCCAAAAGATTATTCACATCTGTCGGCCGGAACCAGGCCGGGTTCACACATACCAGCATCCTTCCGGTTTTCTGATCATATCCCTTTTCCTCCAGACCCTGTCCTTCCCAGCCAAGTTCCATTCCATTTGCCCGAAATGCCCGTTCTGTAAAATCCCTTACCGTATGCTGTTCGCCGGTTGCAATGACAAAATCTTCTGGTGTTTCCTGCTGAAGCATCATCCACATACACTCCACATAATCTTTCGCGTATCCCCAGTCACGCAGCGAATCCATATTGCCAAGTTCCAGATGATCCTGCAGCCCCTCCGCGATTCTGCCTGCCGCCAGAGTAATCTTTCTCGTAACAAAATTTTCACCGCGCCGCTCTGATTCATGATTAAATAAAATCCCGTTTACCGCAAACATTCCATACGCTTCCCGATACTCCTTCGTAATCCAGAACCCATACTGTTTTGCCACTGCATAAGGACTATATGGGTGAAAGGGTGTTGTCTCCGTCTGAGGCACCTCCTCCACTTTTCCATATAATTCCGAAGTAGATGCCTGATATACTTTTGTTTTCCTGGTAAATCCCAGAATTCTCACAGCCTCCAGAATTCTTAAAACCCCCATCGCATCCACATCCCCGGAATACTCAGGCACATCAAAAGATACCTGTACATGTGACTGTGCCGCCAGATTATAGATTTCATCCGGACAAACCAGACGGATGATACGAACCAGAGAAGACGAATCCGATAAATCCCCATCATGAAGAGTCACAGCATCTGCTGCAATCAGATGATTGATTCTGGCAGTATTTGAAATGGATGCACGCCTTGTAATCCCATGAACCTCATACCCCTTCTCCAGAAGAAACTCCGCCAGATAAGAACCATCCTGTCCTGTAATTCCTGTTATCAATGCCTTTTTCATATGTAGTCCCAACTTTCTATTCTGTAATAAACCATAAAGCTATACACGTGTCCCTGCTGGAGTGTATCTTAAAATTGTCTTACCTTTTTCTTTTCGTAATCCTTTTGATAAGTCTCCCCTTTATATCCGTAGCCCTTATATCCATAACCTCCATACCCATAAACATTGGTACTTTGCGGATATGCATTGAGAACATAGCCCAAAATTCGTGACTTTCCTTCATTTATAAAAGATAATCCCTCAATTACTTCTTTTTGGGGCACAGAATCGTATTTTATCACATAGAGAATTTCATCGGCATATTCAGCCAGAAGGATAGCGTCCTGAAAGACTCCGCAGGGAGGCGTATCCAATATGATATAATCCATCTTTTTTCTTGCTGCTTTCATAAATGCACCAACCCTCGGATGACTGAGCACATTTGCCGTATTCTGTGTCGTATGCGTCCCTCCGAAAAACCAAAGACGACTTTTCTCAAGGGGACGGATCTGAACCTTCAGTTCCTCTCCCTGTTCACAGAGATCCTGCAGTCCCATACCATCACCACAGTTCAAAACCTTTGCATCCTCCTGCTTCCGCAAATCCCCGTCAATCAAAAGAACATTTTTCCCCTTTGATGCAAGCAATTCTGCAAGATTAACCGCCACTGTTGATTTTCCCTCTCCAGCCGCCGTACTTGTAACCAGCAAAACTTTTGCTTCCTTTTTCTTCATGGCAAGCTC
This sequence comes from uncultured Lachnospiraceae bacterium, assembly GCA_900539175.1. Lineage (GTDB taxonomy): Bacteria > Bacillota > Clostridia > Lachnospirales > Lachnospiraceae > Novisyntrophococcus. Next base: position 15,707 of record UQAW01000016.1, on the reverse strand, counting down.
TGTACGTATCTGAAGAGCACGCATGCCTTCCCGAAACCCATAGGGCGCTCTTTGATCCAACGCGGAAACTCTCTTCTTCCCTTTTTTTCTTTTTCTCGCTTTTTGCTTAACCTCCGGAATTACTGCAAGACATTTTAAACTTGTAATTTCCTCCATCTCTTCCGGGGTCTTTGCCGTTCTTCTGAAATAGGCCAGCAGCAGCAGAAAAAGGACTCCTGAAATTCCGCCGACCGCCGCCCCATTTGCCAGTATCCTCCACAGCACTGGTTCATTATATGGCTGCAGCGACGTATCCGGTTTTCCTATCATATGAAACTGGATATTTCCCAAAACGAAACGTGCAGTATCCGGATATACTTTCAGGGCAGATTCCAAAATCTGGCTTGCAGTCTCTGCTTTCCTGCTATGTACTTTCATGGTAACCACGTTTGAGCCTTTTACGGTTTCCGCACTGATTGTCCCGTCTAATGATTGTTCTCCCAGTTCTTCTAACAGAACACTGTTAAAATAACTGCTGTCCAGAAGATAGGAAAAAGTCCTTGATAATTGGTCTGCCGTATTCTGCGAATAATAAAAATTATAATTTCCACTCTCTTCATTGCCCGTAGCTACCGTAAAAGTTGCTTTACTTTCATACATTGGAACATATCCTGCATATGCCCGAACATAAAACAATTCAGCCATCAATACCGCAGCCAATATTACAATCCACCAAAACTTTTTTAAGAGCCGGCGAAAATCCTTTCTCAATACACTGATATTAAGTACGATTTCGCGTTCCCTCTCATCCGGACTCACAGTTCTTCCCATTTCTTGATTATCCATAATGTTCATCCTCTTTTGACTTTCATATATGGTGATATCTGCGCCAGCAGACATGTCTGTTTTTTATTCTTCACTTATCCCATTCCATATTCTCCATAGCCGTATTTTTGACAGCTGCGGGAATGCTCTTCATGGAAAGCATTTAAAACAAACCCTGCAAAATCTCCGCTGCTCTGCCAGATCAGATCTACCGTATCGTTAATAATGCGTACATCAGACCAGTCCTGACGCACCACCAATAATACGGTATCAGCCAACTGCATCCAGACTTCCGCATCTGTTGCCACAGATGTGGGGGAACTGTCAATAATAATATAATCCATCTCTTTCCTGCAGTTTTTCAAAAGTTCATCCAATCTGTCAGAATTCAAAATCTCTGATAAATTCGATAAAGGCCGATACAGAAAAAGTTCCCAGACACCGCTTTTCTTATTTCTGACAATAGCCTCTTTCCAGCTCGCTTTTCCCAACAGCACTTTTCTCAGAGAAGGGATTTTACTTTTTTTTCTTCCAAAAATCTTATACTGTGCCGGCTTTCGAAAATCGCCGTCGATCAGTAATACTTTTCGATGCTTTTCCGCAAGTGCGATTGCCAGATTGGCGGCTACCGTGGATTTTCCCTCATTTTCACTGACACTTGTAACCAGAAGCACTTTCTGCCGCCTCTTCCGCATATGATATTCTACACCTGCTTCCGCTCTTCGGCTTGCTTCTGCATATTTCATACTGACAAGAGGAGAATTCAGAAGCGGAGCTTCCCTTTTTTTCTTTCGTCCTTTTCTGACTCTCCTTTTTTCATAAGGGATTACCCCCCGAACGCTTCCATCCAGCTGTCTTGCTGCCGAGGCACTGTTCTTGACCGTATATCTTAACAAATAAAAAATGAATATTACTCCCGCCATCAAAACAGCCCCGAGCACTGCCACGATATTTCTCAGTTCCCAAAGCAGTGACTGGTTGGAAGGCTCTTCCGGTACTGACGGCTCCTGGACAATCTCCAGTCCCGCATTTGCAAAAACATATCCGGATACCTCTTTATAATGTTCCAGCGCTGAATGAAGAAACAAATATGCCTCTCTGGGCGTTTCTGCCACAACCTGCAATACCAGAAGATTTGTTTCCTGTATCTGTTCACAGGTAATCACCCCATTTACCTCTTCCCCTATATCTTCTGCAATATATTTCCTCAACGCTTCACTTTGAAACACATCACTGAATACATTTGCCATCTGACTTGACATGGCAAGAGAAGAATAAACACCGGTTCCGCCCTTCGTACTGACTACCAATGTAGCCGAGGCTGTATACTGAGGAACATAACTTAATCTCCCTATACCTGCTGCGCCAAGCCATACCGTTGCTGCTGCAAGTAAAATCATCCAGGCGTATCGCATCAACTCTTTGCAGACACCCCGACCGCTTACTTCATCAAACTTAATCTCTCCGCGATCCATGAATCTCCTCCTTTACTCCTGCACGACTACAACCAGCCATGCTTCGCCTATATTTCCCTGACCGTCATTTGCCTGATATTCGATTTCATAGCATCCTGCTTCCTGCGCATTTACATTGGAAACAGCTGTTACAATTCCTGGGTCCAGAGCATTTCCATCGCTGTCATATACTCCCTCCAACATCACCTGGGGATCTATCGTCTCTCCAATACCGATATAACAAATTGCTGACGATAAGCGGATGTCCAGATTTTGCATTCCAGACCTTACTACATGAATCGGCAGATTTACAGAAACCGTATCACCAAAACTGTTGCTGACCTCCAGGGCAATATGATAAGTTCCTTCCTTCTGATAACTGGCATCTGTGTCAATCTGCCGAATCCATTCCTTCAGGTCTCCATCCAGCTGATCCACTGCACCAATACGTTCCACCGTCTTCTGATAACTGCCCTCACCTTCTTCAAAGATCAACGGTTCCGTCAGTATAAATTGGGGAGAATGATAATCTGTAAACTTTAATTTTCGGGTCAAAGAAAACGGCTGATTTGCAGAATCAAACACCACATAATTAACATCGCAGATCCCTTTTTCCAGAAATCTGGAAATACTTCCAACCACGATATCCGAGGTCAGATCTCCGTCCTTTTCATCGTATGCGTTCAATCCTTCCATAAGCTGTCCCCGGGTATAATCACAAGGAATTTCAAGAATCTCTCTGTCACTTGTAATCACAGGAATGGAACTGTCTCTGTCATTCCTTTCTTTTATCTCTGATATGGTAAAAATCCCGGAAGCTAAAAGAAACGCAAGAAGAAGCATCATTTTCACATATTTCATAATCCTTTTCCTTTCATTTAGAACGATTCTGATGAATCGTTTTTATCACTTTTCCGGGGTTTCCTACGATCACCGAGTTGGGAGGAAATTTACCCGAAACAACTGCCCCTGCACCGACTACACAGCCGTCCCCTAATTGTGTTCCCTTCAATATCAGCGTATTACAGCCGATAAAGCAATTTTTCCCTATCACAACCGGTTTTGTCCCGATTTTTTCTTTACAGTCACGATTGCGTGCCTCGATCTCAACGGGATGAAAATCGTTGTCCAGAATCTTTGCATTTCCCCCGATATTTGTATGCTCACCGATTGTGATCGACTCCCTTGCATAGATTGTCGCTCCTGAAATCCCCACATGATCACCAATATGAATTTCTGCCTGTGAAGTTCTGGTAACAATAATGGTACGGCTGTAAAGACCTACCAGATTGGAAAGAAAACTGGATTTTATACAGACATCATTTCCAATCTCAAGTGTCCCTCCTCGCTTATTGAAAATTACCGGGCACCCTTTTAAAAGAAGCTTTTTACCGTATTTTATATGTAAAATTTTCATCATAATCTTATAGTAATTACTGTTCACCGTACTCCTCCCCGGTCAATCATCCGCTTTTTTATTTCTTTTGCAGCATTCAAAAATTCTTTTAACAATTCATCCCGAAAAATTGCCAGAACACCGATATAGCTTAAAACTCCGATCAAAATTTCAATACAGGTTCCCCAGATACGATACGGTAAAAACAAATCCGCCAGCCGAATAATGCCAAACATGATAAATGCTGCTGCCAAATATCTTGAAACTCCTTTCAAACCTTCTCCCAGAGCATATTTCTTATTACTGAAGTAAAACATCAAAAGCATCCCCGAAAACTCGGCTAAAACCGACGCGATAATTGCTCCCATAGCTCCCATCCTCGGAATACATAAGAAATTCATCAACACATTTAATCCGGCACCTGCATATACCGAAATCGTATAATATTTCTGATTATTCGTTGCTATTAAGATCATATTTCCCAGGATATTGGACCATCCCAACGAGATGATCAAAGGCGCCCCGATCATCACCAGACGCTCAATCCCCGCAAATTTTTCCCCATAATACCAGCTTGAAAAACCGGGAGCCACCCCGATCAAACCAAAACACATGGGAAATACCAGAAAACTGACAAATTGAAAAACCTTTCTGAAATGATTTTTTAATTCCTTTATATTTCCTTTTGCAAAATAATAGGACATTCTCGGAACGGAAACCGCCACAAACGCAGAAGCCACTGTTGCTGCAAGACGAATCATCTTTTGGGCATTCTCGTAATAACCTGCTTCGCTCTCTCCACAGATTTCTCCAAGCATTACCTTATCCAACATGGTGTAAATCTGGATCGCCAAAGTCGGAATAAATAAAGAAACAGAAGCTCCAAAATGTTTTTTATAATGTTTCTTCTCAAGCTTTGGTCTGCGAAAAATCTCCTTATCAATAGACAATACCATAACTGCCTGTCCCAAAAATTCAGAAGCTGCAAGAATTAAGGTATAAAGCCATACCTGAGAAGAATTTCTGATTAATATAAAAATCAACACCAGGGACACTGCTTTCACAGCTACATTACGAAGCGCAATCGTTTTAAACTGCTCAATTGCCCTGAAATAATAAGAAACGTCGAAAACAACCGCAAACAGATAGATCATACATATCTTATAAGAGGAATCCTGTTTCCAGTCTCCTGCAAAAAAAGTACAGAAATAAATTGCGATTGCAACGCCAAGGCAGAGAACGCGTGCAAGCATAATCTCCCAAAATGTATTGCGAAACTGTTCCTCATCATCCCGCACATACGCCAACTCTCTGGCTGCATACGTTGAAAATCCCAGCCCTGCGAACAGAATAAAATACTGCACATAAGTGTTCGCCAACGTGTAAGTTCCAATCCCCTCACTTCCAAAAATTCTGGAAATATACGGGGTCGTAATCAGCGGAACAATAACCCGAAAAATCTCATACGAAATATTATATATATAATTATTTTTGATATTCCCCTGCTTCATCTTCCAAGTATCCCTCTTCGCTTTCTCAAACCCGTATGCTTCGTCTCAGAATCTTCCAGAGACTGTGATAACACCATGCAAGAAATATGGAACTGATCAAAAAGAAAAGCATCTGTAAGACAACGCTCTGCTTCAAATCAAATAAGAGTAAAATCCCATAATGAATCAGATATATCTCATAAGAGATTTTCCCCATAAAACCTAAAAAAGCATTGTTCATGCTGTTTTTTACTCTGCCTGCCCCTCCGATCATGACAAGTGCCATCAAAGTTTTTATAAGAATCTGTAAAAACGTATAAAGCCAGGTATCACTCCAAACTCTGACCATCGGCAACTGTTTCACAAGCAAGGCACCTGTACTCACACAAAAAATCACTCCCAGTACGCTCTTTTTCGTAAGAAATTGTCTCGCCTTCTCTTTCTGATCAGATATTGCCACTCCAATCAGAAAAGCAAATGCCTGCTCACTCATCAGGCCAGGAGAAACCAAAAACATCAGAACTGAGGTTCCTCCCAGTATCAGATACTTATACCGATAGAGCTTCGGCGTCAGAATGCAAAAAAAGAAGATCACATAACACAGCAAAATCTCCTGAAGGTACCAGTAAACCGGACGGATACATGAGATATCCAAAAAATAGTCGGCAGCTGTAAGCCTCTGATATCTTTCCGTATCCGAGAGCAAAAAAAAGAACAAAGCTTCCACACCTGCATAGGGGAGAAATACTTTCCATATTTTTTTTAACCAGTACTGTTTCAAATGCTTCGATTTTATATTTCTGTTCTGAACATAAGATTCATTCAAACCATAACCGGAGCATATCAAAAAGATTGCAACCCCAATTCCTCCAAGGGGTGTTAAAACTGCCGTCCCCAGTTTTCCCCCTATATGCTGGCTCATGATCAGGAGTGATGCTGCTCCCCGCAGTGCATTGGTGGTATCTTTTGACATGAATCCAAATTGACCGCACACATCTTTTTTCGTGCTGCCGATCAGCACGAAAATCCCAAGGAGCAACATCCAAAAGAAGATATTTACATAACTGACCATGTCATTCGTTCCTCTTCCTCATCTCTTTTTTTGTAATGAGCCTGTACGATATGCTCTATGTTGCATTCTAACAGAACCGCCATCAGCGGAAGCATATAATATTTGTTCAAATGTCCTGACATTCCCCCTGAGAAAAAATAGACGCTTGTAGAAATAACAACTGCCATAGAAATTAAGGTTCTGCGGCGCATAATCGTATAAAATTTTTTCAGAATAAGATAAAACAAATAACAACTCAAAAAGGCTCCATATTTCCAGATATAATAAACAAATGAATTCTCTGCAATGGTACTGACTTTCCCTTCCAGCATATCTCCGAATCCATAACCGACAAATACCCGGACGGACTTAAATTTCCCCTGCACAAAATCATTTACCTCCTGCATCCGATACTGAAGTGTATTGGAATTTCCTTCAAACTCCATGTTAATATTAATTGAGTGAAATCTGTCCAGTATCAAATTTGAAATCTCAGGGTACTGGGCTGCCAATTTATACACGATCCATGTCATAATGCAAACAATGACCAGCATCTTAATCAATAAGCGCCCCAGCTGTCTGACGCTTTTCTTTGCATATATAAAATATACAATAAAATATAACACCAGACTCACAATCAGCTGCAGCCAGACCGAACGGGTATAGGATACAATACAAAGCAGGATCCCGATGCAAATCAGTGTATAACAGATCGTCTTCCGCCAGACACCCTGTATGTATTGTATTGCAGCACTAAGAATCACAACCGCTATCGCTAATCCATACTGGCTGATACCCAGGCCAAACGTTCTGTCAATTTTTCCTGTTTCAATCCCCTGCAGCCCATAACTGAAAAAGTCATAACCGCACACACCGATGGCAAATAGAATCATACCCAACAGCGTATAGAACAGATAGCGCTGCAAGGTCTCATCCTTTGCATAATCCTTCAGGTACAGATATGCTGCAAAAAAATACACAAATACTTTAACATCCCTTAAAATATTTCCCAGTGCATTCATTTCGGTGATTCCCATCAACAGCATTGCGATAAAAATAAGAGCTATGACAAGCGTTTTCTGTTTTACACGAATCTCCTGTCTGAGTGAAAAAAAGAACCACGAACCCAGAAAACCGCATAAAAACAAATCCGCCGGAACAATTACTCCTCCAATCTGGAGTTCTTCATTATAATACTGTCCGATCCCCGAAGCTGCAAACAGAAAAAAACAAAACATAAGCCTTGTATTCTTCCAATTCCCAACATAAAACCCAGTACAGATGATCAGCAATAGCCTGAATAACACTCCATATTCCATATCAAACCTTTCTCTTCGTTGCTCTTTCTATTGACTTTCATATGTGGTGATGTCTGCGTCAGCAGGCATGTCCGTTTATGAAAGGAACTCTGCAATTCTTTGAATTGATTTTTTATTATCCTTCAGATAATTTCCAATTCTACTTTGCATTCCTCTATAAAACTCCTGACTTAACAGCCTTTCCATATCCAATTCTTTCAGCGTTTTATGATATAAAATTCCTATATGATAGTTGTTCACAAATTGAAAATTAGGAAAGTTCTTTGTTATCACCGGTTTTTGATGAAACAAAACATCAAATATCACACCGCTGCTTGCATTACGATAACTTTCCTTATAGGGAAGAATGACATACCGAACCTGTTCAAAAAATTCACGATACTCCGTCTCGGATAAATAACGATTGACAAGAACAATATTCTCTGTCTTTTTCTGCACGTATCGTTGAAAGGAATCCTGGTTTCCAAAATATCCTGCAATCAGGACACGATATCTGGTATTTGAGAATGTGCGGATCACATCTTCAATATCCTTCCCCTCAGACATAATTCCAACCATTCCAAAATCATACAGAAAATCCTCATTCGTTTTATTGTGATGCTCCTCACAATCTATGTAATCCGGAACGACCAGATAAGGAATACCATATCTGTCGCCCACTTCCTGATTGGGACAAAGCACGCCTGCGATCTTCTTTTTCGCAATGGAAAACAGAATCCGGTTTACCTTTTTATCAAGCTCATCCCGATATTCGATCAGATAAATTCTGGTTGATTTTTTCGCAAATAGTATGGAAATCATCCAGGAAAGAAAACTATAGGGCTGGCAAATGACAACGTCATCACCCGCCGCTTTGAACAGGCACCTCCCATTTATAATACTGCGGATTTTAAAGACCATCCTTCCCCAAGCAGAACGTAAATCATCTAATTCCACATCAAAGGGCAGCCTGATCCCTGCTGTTTCCCATATCTGGTCCATATAAACCGGTCCTCCGGCCACATATACTTCAAACATCCCCTTTAACATTTTCTGATACATACCTGAAACTTTTCTGTAATGTCCAAAATTGCTTTTTCCAATTTTAACACTGGAAATATCCGCTATGATTACCCTTCTTTTTTCCATCATTCCCCTTTCAGACTATAGGAATCTTTTTATCCCCTCCACATACCGCAGCATGTTATCATCTCTTTTTTCATTCAAGTCATATTCCTCAAATTTATGAAAATCATATTTTTCCTGCCGGTCAGCCATTCCCCGGCTCTGTTTCGCTGCAAATTCTTCCCTTGACTTGCAGAAATAATGATTACAACGGATCATGCCAAAATCCACATCATGGTTATACCACAACCGCTGCCTGTGACCCTTGCTGTCCACACTCCAGGCTCCTGTCACATACAGGGGAAAATGGGGACTGATATAATCTTTTACCAAGCGAGGATTCACAATTGTTTTCACATGAAAGTTCTGCCATGCAAAATCCTCTCCTCTCTGCAAATAAGTTGCTGTTATCAAGCCCGGCTGCCTCTTTTCAAAGCCGGAAGAACCGTACAGCGCCCAATTTACACCCAGCCCGCCTGCATTGGGGACTTGCAGGAGCAATTCTGATACAACCTCAGGAAGGGGACGGTCTGCAGTTGGAACCAGAAACTCATCACAATCTACAAACGCCATATACCTTGCTGTTTCACCATACTTTTTTACAGCATCATTATACGCTTCCAACTGACGGCTTTTTCCCAGAAAGCGGTTGTACACAACCGTTCCTTCTTCCACAAAATCGCGGACAGTATCCAACAACTGATCTTCACTCTCATTATCATACAGATAAATCTTCGTCACACCCACGGCTTTGTAATAGGCAATCCACTCTCGAATATAAAAAGCTTCATTCTTTGCAATTGCCACAACTGCAAGTTCATCTTCAAAATCCTGTGCTCTTTCCCGCAGATTCTGCCGCACCACATTTCTTTTTCCAACCGTCCTTTCACAGAAAGATACAAACATCCAGCGAAACAGCATATAAGGAAAACAGCAGGAAAACAGCAGCCATTTTCCAATTCTGTTTTTTACCGACTTATTCAGCATCTGGCATAGTTTGATATTCCGTTCATAACATAAAAACAGAATTGTCTTAAATACTCCCATTCGTATGCTTTGCACCTTCCAATCCTTCTATAAAATACCGCATATGAGCCCACGCCATATTTTCAATCGTATACTCCCTGGCCCGTCTCAGGGATTCCTCGCCATGAAGTTCCAAAGCCATAAGCATCTTATGATGCAGCATCCCAGAATCCTCCGCTTCCACCAGATATCCATTTTTCCCCTCCTGAACCATCTCCATACCTGCAACACACCTTTTTGTCGTCACAATCGGCAATCCGTATGACATGGCTTCATTGATCACAAGTCCCCAGATATCCTCACGGGTAGGCAAAACAAATAAATCTGCTGCCTGATAATAGTCTGCCAGTTCCTGTTTTTTTTGAAACCCAACAAAGTGGACATGGGTAAGCTTCTTTTCCCTCTGCAATTTGAGATATTCTTCCGTAGGTTCCCCTCCTACCAGATAGACTCCGATCTCTTCCGGTAGCCCTTCACAGGCGTCCAGAAGCAAATCATAACCCTTCCGGTAAATAAACTGCCCTACAGATAAAATAATCTTTTGCTCCGGCATATGAAGTTTTTCCCGGATTTTCCCCTTCTCCAGCTCTGTCAGCGGATGGGACAAGATATCCTTTTTCCGAACAGAAGTAAATGGATACACACAGATTCGCTCTGCATCCGCACCATAATGTTCCAGATAACTGCTGGTTACGGCACCTGTACTCAACCACCCGGAAGCGGCGCGTATCAGATGCTTCTTGATCTTATATGCCAGACGGCTGTCTTCCTTTTCCATCCCGCCGTCAGAACTCAGCCAGAATGAAATTTTACGAATCCTCATATATTCAATTGCCAACATTCCGGTAGGCGAAGAATAAAATCCAATAACAATGACATCGTATTCCCTGGAAGACAGATAGTTCAGAATTTCAGGACAAAATGCCTCAGCCTCCCCCACACGAATCCCTTTCATAAAAACTGCACGGAAATTTTCATATATTTCTGGTTCCCACGCCTCACTTCTGCTTTTTGCAGATTTTGTTTCAAACAAAACCGTCAGTTCACACAATTTACCTAATTCATTGAAAAAATCTACCCGATAGGGGGACGGAACATTTGTCGTAAACAGAACCTTCATCCTTTTGCTTCTCCTACTTCCGTTAACTTCTCAAAAATTCTCCGATACCCGGTATCTTTTATCCGTTCCTTCCTGCATTTTGCTGCATAATGCTGTGCTCTGTCCACAACCTCCTGAAACTGGCTCTGATTCATTGCAGCGTATCCTTCGATTGCCGCGCAATAGTCATCCACAGCCTCCACCGGATAAACATAACCCACGCCATATTCCTCCAGTTGCTTCCACGGAGTCTGATCCGATAAGACTATGCCGCATCCTGCGGACAATGCCTCCTGAATCACATGACCATAGTTCTCGCCCAAAGTAGGAAACAGGAATACATGATGTTGCTTCAACGTATCCACCACATCCTCTGACGCAACCATACCAGCCCATTTCCAACAGATATTTGCCGGAAGCCTGTTCAATTCCGCCTCGCACCGTTTCCAATATACCTCCTCCTGCAAAGGTCCATAGATTGTAAACTCTACTTCGGACCGAACCTTTTGCAGAATACGAATCGCCTGCTGCAGATTCTTCTTCGGCACAATACGGGAAATCCAGACCACTTTCAGCCTTCCAGCCTCCTTTTCTTTTCGAACAGGTGTCTCATCCACCTTCCGCGGCAGATCTCCGGCAATAAAGTAATTATCTTTCACAATGATCTGCTGCTTAATTTCAGAAATTTCCAGCTCAGAAGTCGCAGACCAATAGATATTCCGAAACATACCTGTCATTTGAAACAGCATTGTAAATAACTTTTTCTTTCCATATTTTAAGCGAAATGCTTTGGGTGAAAACAGTCCCATTGCTGCCACCACTACGGGACATGAAATCCTACGCAGACGATTCTGCACCAATGTCTGAATCGCATAATCACTAAAACACCCGCATACATAGAGCAAATCCGCCTCAACCGATAAGCTCCTGATCACAGAACCGGAAAAGCCTTTCGGCTTTACGTAATAAACCTGAGCATCTCCCACCTGATTCCATTCATTTACCTTGACATTCGGATACGGCTGTGTATCTCCGTGATCCCGGTCGCAGGTGAGAATCCGAAACTGATATTCTTCCCCCAGGCAATCCACCAGGTTCTTGACCGATCTTACAGGTCCTCCGTCCTTATAGCCCGGCAAATACCTGCCTGTGATAATCAATATTACCTTTTTTCGAAGCTTCTCTTCTGTATTCATGCTTTTAACTCTCCCTGGGGTTCCATCTTCCTGCCATCCTTCTCGCATTGATACATCTTGGCATCCACAAGAAACCGATACCAGTAGGCCTGCAGGAAATGAAAAATCTTTCCCTCCGGACCATCCAGAAAACCAAGCCTCAGATAATAACGATACAGAAAATAAAGATGGGCCCTGTAAAATTTCGGCAATCGATAATACCCCTTATTCTTAATCACACGCTTTCGCTTTGCCTGCCCCGAAGACACTCCCTGTTCCAGCAATTTGTTTTGGAGCATATCTCCGGATATCGTCCTTTGATAATCCAAAACTTCACGATTGCTGTACCAGTTATGTTTTTCCGTCCACCAGGAAAGTTCTTTTTGATTATTATCAATCAAATCATTCTGAAATGTTACGGTAACTCCTTCTGTCAGAATCATATGCTCATCCATGATTTTCTGTTCGCACATTGCCTTCCCCGTACGAAAAATCCGCAGCAGCAGCTCCGGGTATCTGCCTCCATGCCGAATCCATCGTCCCATAAAAATAAGGCGTCTTCGCACAATCACCCCATTCACCGGGAGCTTTAGCCCGCCCAGTTTCTCTTCTATCTCTTGTGCCAATTCCTCTGTCAGCTCTTCATCTGCATCCATGCGCATCGACCAGGCCGTGTTGATCCCGGTCTGGGTAAGCCCCCAATTAAGCTGTGTTGCATAATCTGCCCATTCATGCTGATAAAAATCCAGTGAACTTCCGCTCTGCCTGAGGCTTTTGTCTAACTGTCTGCAGATTACTTCCGTACTGTCGGTACTGAAGCTGTCCACAATCACAAAACGCTTTGCAATTCCATGAAAAGATTCCACACATTTTTTAAGATTTTGTTCCTCATTCTTAGTGAGGATTACAACCGTCAGGTCTGCCATATGCTCTTCCCCCTAACAACTTAGAATTTCTTCCATATATTTTTTCACAGAATTTTCTCTGACCAGATATTTCTCCAAATATGCCCTGCCTCTGGCTCCCATCTCTTTCATGCATTCCTGTCCGGCATGTTCCACAAACCATCGGATGTTTTGCTCCACCTGCATATAATCTCTGGGCTCACAGCAGCAGCCGCATTTTGTCTCCTCAATAATCAGACGGGCTTCCGATCCCTGTTCCAAAACCCCCAGAATTGGCTTGCCCACAGCCATAACCCCGTAGCATTTGGATGGAACCGAAATGCCCTTTATTCCTTTTGCGTTCGTCACCCAATGGACATCCCCGGCATTAAGACTATAGAGCAACACATTCTTCTCCTGATAAGGAATAAAAACCACATGCTTTAATCGATACTTTTCTTTATATTCTATCAAAGTTTTCAAAAGACCACCGGATCCAACAAAAGCAAACACTACTTCTCTTCCATCCGCGGTTCGCGTATTTCCCGGAAATTTTCTGATTACTTTCATCAGGTTCTCAAGATCATAATATAAGCCAATATTCCCGGAATACATGAACACAAATTTATCTTCCAGACCATACTTTTTCTTAAATGCCAAAACCTCCGGAGTACTGCTATCCACAGGATAGATTTTCTCTTCGTCAATCCAGTTGTTGATAAACGCATGATCGGGAACCCTTCTGTTCTGGAATCGCCCCTTCAAAGTTTCCACCATGTCACGCCCGACTACAATCACTTTATCGGCCCGCTTACAGCTAAACTTATCAACTGCCATCAAAATCCTCAGAAGTATTTTATTTTTAATATATCCCACGACCCTGATTTGTTCCGGATTATAATCCTGTATGTTATATACATACTTCGCATGCTTCATCCACTTTCCCCACACCCCCAACAGACCGCCCAAAATCGGAGGTTGAGAGATGGAATAAACATAATCCATCCTCCCCACCCGGAAAGTGGCTTTCATCGCACCAAAATAGTAGGTCACAATATTTTTGATGCGGCTGAACTTTTTCGATTTCGAAAATTCCGGAACGCGAATTCGCAGAAGCTTTACTCCATTCATCTCCTCCTTATAGTATTTTTGTCTCTTATATTTTTCTTCAACTATTCCATTATAGGATGGAACAACACAAATAACTGTAATATCAAAGCACTTCAACATTCCCTCCGCCAGTTCACTTAATATCTGCCCGGTAGCAGCCACATCCGGAATGTAATAGTGTGCGTAAATCAAAAGTTTCTTTTTTTCTTCCCTCATATTTTATAAATTCCCCTGTCAGATTTTCAGCAGACAAATGTCGATTCCTGCTCATCTGGGACTCTTAGCACATTTTCCGTTGAATATCATGGAATGATCTATCACCACATAATTTGTATTATGTGGTGATAGATAATACAAATTTACATATATCCAATTTCTATGATAGCATTTTTCTTTTTTCATTGCAAGAAATTTGGCAAATATTGTCGAACGGATATACATATAATAAAATTTCAAAAATAAAAAAGGCCAAACCGGAAATTTCCGGCGGCCATTCTTTACGGATCATTGTTCTGTATTTACTCAATTCCGCACTCCGTTATACGGAAATCACACACAAAAAAACACTGTGGGAAATTGATACCGAACAGTTTGTTTGCCATACCCTTTTTTATTTTATTTTTATGTCAAATAACCAGGGAAATTCTAAAACAATTCATCAAAACACGAATTTTATCGTAAATTCCCAAGATATCCAAAACGTTTCCACCACATAATACAAATTATGTGGTATTTTTTATTCAAATTACCAACTGAAGCATTTCAATCTCTTTTGCCTGTTCTACACCGCTTGATATCGTATAAATCCGTGTCGTCTCAACACTGCTGTGTCCCAATATGTCTGCAAGACGTACAATATCCTTTTTTGCCTCATAATAAGTTCTCGCAAAAAGATGTCTCAAATTATGAGGAAAAACTTTTGTATCTGAAACCCCTGCTTCCTGACAGATTTTTTTCATCTCATGCCAGATATTTGAGCGATCCAACGGATTACCATTCTTTGTCTGAAAAATGTATCCGCTGGTGATTTTATTCTTTCGTGCATAATCCAGTAATTGTCCGCATAATTTTCCAGGAAGAAATATAATACGCGTCTTTCCTTTCAGTGTAATCTGTGCTCTTTTGGTCTTGACTGCTTCCACTGTAATATAACAAAGTTCTGATATCCGTATCCCAGTGGCGCAAACCGTTTTCATCACCATAGAAAGTCTGCATTTTCCTTTCTTTTCTGCCGCCTCAATCAAGCGCTTATACTCCTCCCTGTTAAGCTCGCATTCCTCCGGGCAATAAATTTTCCGCTGTCTGCGTATCAGTTTTATCCGCATTTCATCCCATCCCAAATAAGAAAAAAAACTATTTACTGCAACCAACATGGAATTAACACTGCTGATAACATATTGATTCTCCAAGTATGCTTTATATTGAATCACACGCATTTTGGTCACGTTTCTGTCATCCTGAAGGTAACGATAAAATGTCCCGATATCCCTGACATACTTTTCAATTGTATTTTTACTTTTTTCATCTTCGATCAGATAATCCCGGTAACTTTCAATCATCTCTTCTTCCAAATACCTGCTGTCCATCTTCTTAGTCATGATTCGTTTCTCCTCTATATTTAAATGAAAAAATCTGCTTACTTACCAGTATTTCATTGATTCCCCATGCTTATTCACAATTATACTTTTTACGTCAAACCCAAATACGCTATATTATGATGTTGGGGCAAAAGGTATTTTGCCCCTATGATACACGGATTGCTCCGCATTTCATGCTCCCGCAATCCTAAAAACAT
>UQAW01000015.1 GCA_900539175.1 uncultured Lachnospiraceae bacterium | reverse complement strand
GGCGGCGATTGCGGGAGCACAAAGTGCGGAGCAATCGACTTTCATGGATGGTGATGTCTGCGTTAGCAGACATATCTGTATACTTGATATTCTTACATAAATTCTGTCACATGTTTCCGATACCAGAGGGGCATGTGATTTCTCTGACAGCGGTAATTTTTTCTTTTTTCAATTCCGATGTTTTCAAAAAATCCTTTCCAAAGTTCTACGAACGGATCTAATGGATTTTCCAGATCTGTCAGTCTATCAAATTCTTCTGCTGATAAAGAAGTAAGGTAGAAGTCACAGTCTGCCGGATGAACCACAGCGGTTCTTCGGTTGTCATCAATAATCATCCAGTTCTCGGAAGGCATCCGGTCTGCAAACTGGGGTGCAAGAAATGTCAGTACATCAGAGTGAGGCTCTATGTGGGCAACAAGTACATTATCCTGCATACTGGTGAAGCGCAGAAATTCCCGGAACAGATGAGCTTCGTTGAGTACCTTGCGGTTGACTTCAAAGATAGCTATAACTGCCGGATGCTGCAGCATATGGAGAACTTTCCTGCCATAGGCGAATCCCAGGAGCAAAAAACGATAAATGATGTCTAATTTATCAGGAATACAGGATACGGCGCAGCGGAATACCATCTGGTAGGCTTCAAAAGATATCTTATTCTGAATGGAACGGATCACATTTGTTGTTTTTTGCTGATCTGCCTCCACGTGTCTGTATTCACAGAACAATTCCAGATTTCCCAGAGGCTCTGTCATCAGACGTATATTTTTATGTCCCAGTTTGGATGCCCAGGCGTCATAGATACAGGTCATCATATCTTCAAATCGGTCATCACACGTATAGATAATCATAAATTTTCCTCGTTAAATAGTAAGACTGTTGCGTTGATGCAGTTCAGAGTTGTCCTGAAACTGTTTTTTGAATATCGGCAGTGTCCGGGGTTACGGCAAACAAGTTATCATCGAAGAGCGAAAGCTGGCGATAAGTCTGCGGGTGATCCAGTTCCCAGGACTTTTTCTGATCTTCACCGATTAACTGGCGGGTGATAAAATCTTCCTGAATACGGATATGATACATCATCCGTCCCTGACAGGTGATAAAGTATTTGGCTCTTTTCAGGACAACACCAATCTTTTTCAAAGCATCAAATGTAAGTGCTCCGCTTCGACGGCTATTCACGATCCGCATGGCAGATTTGGTACCTATACCGGGAACTTTCAGAAGTGTGGCATAATCGGCCCGGTTGATTTCAACAGGGAACAATTCGAGATGCCGAAGCGCCCAGTCACACTTTGGATCCAGCAGGACATTAAAATTCGGGCGGTCGGCACTGAGCAGTTCCTCGGCATGGAAGCCATAATAACGCAGCAGCCAGTCGGCCTGGTACAAGCGGTGTTCCCGTAGTAAAGGAGGAGCAGTATCCAGCGGAGGAAGATGGGAGTCTTCATTCAGCGGAACGTAGGCGGAGTAGAAAACCCGCTTCAAATCGTAGTGCTGGTATAAGCTCTGAGTGGTTCTAAGAAGCTGATAGTCGTTCTCATCGGTAGCCCCAATGATCATCTGCGTACTTTGTCCGGCGGGAACGAAAGGTGCCGGACTGGCCGATGCCGGCGGTTGGTAAGTACGTGTCTGGGGATAATGGTGTTGCTCTTCCACACGTTTCGGGGAGGTGTCGAAGATTGTGCCCGAGAGATAACGATTTCCGCTGCTGCGCTCCATACGGGCGTCTTTCCCGATAGACAGACGGTAGTTGGCAATTCGACTTTGAATCTGTCCCATGGGTTTTAAAATGGCCTTCTGCGTTTTATGAGGAGCCAATTCTTTCAATCCTTCTGCAGTGGGAAGTTCCAGATTAATGCTCATGCGGTCGGCCAGATATCCCATCTGTTCCAATAACTCCTGGGGAGCGCCTGGAATGGCTTTAACATGGATATAGCCGTTGAAATGGTACTGTGTACGCAGTAAATAAACCGAACGATACATCAGTTCCATGGTGTAAGTGGGATTCTTACACACACCGGAGCTTAAAAACAGACCTTCGATATAATTACGCCGATAGAATTCGATTACCAGCCGGCAGACTTCTTCGGGAGTGAAGGTTGTCCGTACACGATCATTACTGGCACGATTCTGGCAGTATTTGCAATCATATACGCATTCATTGCTCTGCAGAATCTTCAAAAGTGAGACACATCTGCCATCGGAAGCGAAGCTGTGACAGATTCCGGCGGCGCAGGAGTTACCCAGGCTCCCCTTCTTTCCCCTGCGGTCTACACCACTGGAAGTGCAGGCCACATCGTATTTGGCGGCATCAGCCAGAATATTCAATTTTTCCTGCAATGATAAGCCTTCTGATAATATTTTCATAACGAAACCTCGAATATATGTTCTGTATAAAGCATACCATAGCTTTTTGAAAAAGGCAATAGAAAATCGAACAAAAGTTCACAAAAGAATAGATTTCTATAAGAACCGAGATCAGGAATGAGGATAAAACTTGTCTATTTTCCCGATTGCACCTGCAAAAAAGCCTCAGCGTAGCACGCTACGCCTGCGTTTTTCAGTATGCACTCTCTGAAAAATACTCTGCCCATAAAGTCTAGTATGATCCACAGTAATTAGCAACACGTTTCACTTGTCTAAATTTCCATCTACTGCGTTGTCGTCAATCGACGATGCCACCGCATCGCCTCATTCCTCCGCCTTGCAGACTGAAAATTTATCCTGCGTAAAACATATCGCTAATTACCGTGGATCATACTAGTTAATTACGGAACGATGTACTAGGTCTGAATACCGGAAAATATAATATACGAAAGCAGAGCAGTTGAGGTAAACAATATGAATTATCTATGGGGCGGTATGTTGATAATTGGAATACTTTACGGAGCTATCACAGGAAATCTGAAGATGGTGACTGAGGCTGCCATTGATTCATCCAAAGAGGCTGTATCACTGGCGATAGCAGTTGTTGGTGTGACAGCGATGTGGACTGGTTTAATGAAAATTGCAGAAGAAACAGGACTGATTGCTCAGATGACACGAAAGATGCGTCCGATTCTGCGTTTCCTTTTTCCAAATCTTTCATCAGAGCACCCGGCATATGGACAGATTTCTCTGAATATGATAGCTAATTTTCTGGGACTGGGATGGGCGGCGACACCGGCGGGGCTGCGTGCTATGGAAATGTTAAGTGAAGTGAATGAGGAAAATTGCAAAAAGCACGGGGGTTCGCCGTCAGTGGCAAGTAATGAGATGTGTACATTTTTGATATTGAATATCTCATCGTTGCAGTTGATTCCCGTGAATATTATTGCCTATCGGAGCCAGTACGGCGGTGTGAATCCAACGGCGATCGTAGGTCCGGCCATCGTGGCTACGGCAGTGAGTACGGTAGTGGCAATTGTGTTTTGTAAGGTGATGGATAGGAGGCGGAGAGCGTAGACTCTTCGCTTTTTTCTGATTAAACGGATCAAACATTTTCGTAATAATATTTTTGGATGTGAATAATTACAAGAAAACTGAAAATAACAATTGAATAAAACGAAAAAAGTGGATATAATATAAAATAAAAACGGATATTGCGTAATTAAATGGAGGAAAAGATGAAGATATTAAAATTAGAGGTCAAAGGATTGCCGCTTTTAAAAAATGACTTGAGTATAGATTTTATCGCATGGCAGAGAGTGGATGATGATGATAAGGAACAATTATATAATATATTTTCTAATATCTATACAAATCCGGCACTCTCATTTATTGGCATCAATGCTTCCGGGAAAACAACAATCTTAAAAGTGATTTCTTTTGTGATAAGTTTGCTGAATAATGAAGCTTTGAATAAGATCGATTCAAAAGAAATATTTGATGATTTAAATGAGAAACAAAGAGTGGTTATTACTACTTATTTTTATCATGAAGGCATTGTAAATAAACTGCAGTCTGTTATTGAAAAAAAGGTTAATCAAGTTGATGGAAGTGGAAGGCTAGTCATTGTTGAGGAGAATTTATGGGCAAAAGAGATTAATAAAGTGAAAACGAAGAAAGGTATTTTTGTATTCAATGACTCGGAATTAAGAACGAGAAGGAATCAAAATGAAGAGTATTTATTGGAAGACGTTAGCATTATATTAGCATTAAATAAAAAACAGGGTACAAATTTCTTTTTATGTGATATGTCTCAGTTTACGGATCACAATATGCTAAATATTTTAGGGAAGTATCCGAAAGAGATTTTGACTTTTTTGGATCCAAGCATCGAATATTTATATTGTACACCGGAAGGAAAAAAAGTTGACATCCGATTAAAATTCTATGGAAAAGAGGAAATCAGTTTAAATAATCCATTAGCACTTAACAGATATCTTTCATCGGGAACAATTAAAGGTCTTAGTGTATTTATGGGTGCGGTTATCACATTTATGGAGGGAGGATATTTAGTAGTTGATGAGTTAGAAAATCATTTTAATAAAGAAATTGTGTCGACATTAGTTCGCTTTTTTATGGATAAAAAAGTAAATAAAAATGGGGCAACCCTTGTGTTTTCAACTCATTACTCAGAGATATTAGATGAATTTAAGAGAAATGATGGCATTTATATTGTAAGAAATATCGGGGGGATTGCGGCAGAAAATTTATCTGGTATTTTAAAAAGAAATGATATTAAGAAAAGTGAAGTATATGATAGTGATTTCCTAAAAGGAACTGTGCCTGCTTATAAATCATACATTGCTTTGAAAAAAGTTCTCAAATCATTGAAATAAGGGGGACTTTTAGAATGGAAAAATATTTAGCGTGTATTTGTGAGGGCGGCGCAGAGAGAGCAATTATGGATTTGCTGTTAGATAATCATATGTTGATCTTTGAAAGGGAAGATTTGATTGATGAAGAAGTTCTAAAGTGCAGGAAGGGAAAAGAATTCGAAGAAAAATACTTAAGAAAAGGATTTTCCGAAAAAGTCATAGTGTATCGTATTTTAGATTCTTATTCAGAGAACTTTAAGCTTAGTAAGGCATATAAACATAAGGTTGATGTCATAAATATAATTACGTCTCCAGAGATTGAAATGCTTATAATATGTAGCGAAGGGAAGTATGAAGAGTTTAAGAAGTTTGCAAATAAGAACGCAGAAGGAAAACCCAGTACATATTGTAAGAGCAGATTGGGATACAAAAATGTAAAAAAATATGAATTTATTCAGGAATATTTTTCTGAGATAAATAGATTAGTTAATGCGTTGCATGAATATCGCAGGGTAACCAAACAACGTGGAGATGAGCAAACGCTATATGATTTGTTGCGGTAAGATATAAAAAAGGAGGTACTTGTAAGCCCTCCTATGCCTGTAGGCTTCGCAAGTTTCTACAGAACGATCAACATTATTTTAACAGGGGCGAAATAATAAAACAATGAAAAAATATAGAAATTTTTAGTCCTAACTTGACACCAGCCTACAGGAGCCAATATGGGAGTGTGAATCCTACGGCAATTGTGGGACCGGGGCTTCTGGCAACAGGGGTAGCGATTGTGTTTTGTAAAGTAATGGATCGAAGAAGGCGGAGAGTGTGAAGCTCTCTGCCTTTTCAGAAATTTGAGTAAGCAAAAGGGTATTCGGCAACCGTTGAGAAGATTATTAAAAATAGGATATACATAGGTGTATTGGAATAGGGGAAGAGAAGGAGCGTGAGTTATCGCTTTAAAATATAAAAAGATGTGATAAATTCCGATCTTACAGAGAACAGAAAAAAAGATATGGTATCTTATATTAAGATATGGTAGTATCTAAATGATACAATAAGAACACGAAGGATAAGTTACAGAATCGAGCAGATATGAATATTTTTAATATAATTTCTATTTTAGGCGGCCTGTCCATGTTTCTTTTTGGAATGCGTATGATGGGCGATGGACTGAAAGAAAGTTCATCAGGAACGTTAAAGAAGGCAATAGAGAAGCTTACCAGTACTCCGGTTAAGGCTTTTTTTATGGGACTGGTAATGACTGCGCTTATTCAGTCTTCAACAGCAACAATCGTTATTACCGCCGGACTTGTAGGAGCAGGGATTATATCTCTCAGACAGTCACTTGGTATTATCATTGGGGCAAATGTTGGTACAACAGTTACCGGACAGATTATCAGGCTTTTAGATCTGAATTCTCCAGGTACTTCTTTTTTGCAGCTTTTGAATCCGTCTACGCTTGCACCTCTTGCAATGATTATCGGTATTGTTTTGATCATGGGCAAGAAATTCAGAGTTTCTGAAAAAGTAGGTCGGATTATTATCGGGTTCGGCATTTTGTTTTCCGGGCTTCTTAATATGACAGAGGCAGTAAGTGGTTTGACGGAAAGCGGAATCATTGAACAGTTGTTTTCAAGTCTGGGGGAGAATCCCGTGCTAGGGTATCTGATTGGTGCCGGAGTAGCTTTTGTTTTGCAGAGTTCCTCAGCGACAATTGGTATTTTACAGGCATTTTCCACTTCCGGGCAGCTTACCTTTGGCTCCATTTATGCGGTGTTGGTGGGAATTTACCTTGGAGACTGTGTGACTACAGCCATTGTCTGTAATATAGGTGCAAAACCGGATGCGAAAAGGGTCGGTATTGTTAATATACTGTTTAATTTGAGTAAGTCGATTGTGGTTTTGGCGGTTGTGACGGTGATACATAAAATGGGATTTCTGGACGGCATATGGAACGGCACGATTGATTCTGGAGGTATTGCCAATACAAATACCATTTTTAACCTGGCATGTGCGTTGCTGCTGTTTCCGGCATTGAAGTCTTATGAGAAACTCAGTCACAGGATTGTAAAGGACGAGCCGGCTGCTATTGGCAGATATGATGAGTTGTTGGATTCGTTGAATCCGGTATTTGTCAGCACACCGGCCCTGGCGTTTGCCCGCTGTTATGACGTGCTTCTGGTCATGTATCGGATTGCCAGAACAAATATTGATCGTGCATTTGGGATGCTTACCCAATATGACGAACAGGCAGCAGCACAGATCGCAGAAGATGAAAATGATATCGATATGATGGCAGACCGGGTCAGCAATTATCTGATTCAGATTTCCGCCCGGATCGTTTCCACAGAGCATGTAGAGATCATGAACCAGTATTATTCGGGCATTACGGAGTTTGAGCGGTTGGGCGATCATGCGATGAACATCAAAGAAATTGCAGAAGCTTTGAATAAAAACGAGGCCGTTTTTTCGGAGACAGCTTTGGCGGAATTGGATGTACTTCATGAACTGATTGATACAATACTGGATTATACCAATGATGCCTTTGAAAAGAGAGATTTGTCTGCAGCACGTCATATAGAGCCTTTGGAAGAGGTTGTGGATGATATGGTAGGTGTTTTAAAGGACAATCATCTGGAAAGACTTCGGGCAGGCCGCTGCGGGGTATATGCAGGCACAGAATTTTTAAATCTGCTTTCGGAGATAGAACGTATTTCTGATATCTGCTCGAATGTAGGTGTAGCAACGGTAGCAAGGGTACAGCCTGAGATGAAACATCAGGTGCACGAGTATGTATCCATGCTGCACTCCGGGCGGGATGAAAGATTTAACCGTGAATATCGGGAGGCACATGAACGCTATTTCAGACTTTTGAAAAAATAGTACATTAGAATAGTCAATGTTACAGCCTGATATCCCGAAGGTTATATACAGAGTTGACTCATTCATTAATAACAAAATAGATCAGAACAGAAATCGTCACTTTATAGCAGGTGGCGGTTTTTTTATGTTCAAAAGCAGGTGTGGGACAATCGACTTTGTTCGATGTACTAGAATTGAAAGTATACCCTATAATTCGTACATGAACTGGATATAAATTTGATATCTTTGTCAGTAATTTTATATATAAAAAATAGTGGAATCGTTAGAATAAAAAAGTCTAATCGAATAATAGCTAGTATAATCTCTCGAAGTCTTGAGCGGTCAGACCAGGATATCTGACAATCGAATTTCGAAGAGTAAATTAGGAAGTTCGCCAGCTTTGGATCCGTGTTTTCCGAAACAGACGTAATACCATTTTTGTATAGCCTGAAAAAAACGGGAACCGTGATTCGGACAAAGTGCATCGGAAAAGGGGAGTGATTGAAGAAAAAAGAATGAACATGTAGATTCCAAAGCAGCAGGGCTCAGAAACTGAGCTCTCGAAATCAGCAAATTAGTAATTAATAAAGAAAGGAAAGATTTTATGAAACAAAAAGCGAAACGATTACTCAGCGTGGTCCTGGCTTTTTTGATGGTGATTGGAATCATGCCGTCTGGCGGACTGATGACAGTTCCGGTCATGGCTGCTGCTGAGAAGTTTGAGATTAATATGTCTCAATATAATGAAAGCGAAATGGAAATTTCCGATGGCTATTCAAACGGTGAGCCGTTCGGCTGTATGTGGCGGCAGGGTAACGTGAAGTTTACAGGCAATGGCACGGAGCTTTCTATTACAGAGGATAGTGTTTCTGGTTCCAGTTACCAGTACGCGGGCGCTGAATACCGCACGCGAGAAAGGTATGGATACGGCTATTACGAAGTTACGATGAAACCCATCAAACATTCGGGTGTGGTTTCTTCTTTCTTTACTTATACCGGACCGTCCGACGGTACACCATGGGATGAGATTGACATTGAATTTCTGGGAAAGGATACTACCAAGGTACAGATTAATTATTACGTAAACGGTACGGGAAATCATGAACGGATGCTTGATTTAGGTTTTGATGCCTCCGAGGCTTTTCATACCTATGGATTTGACTGGCAGAGTGATCATATCACATGGTATGTAGATGGAAAGGATGTCTACACTGCTTATGGTGATGCCAATGGTCTCCCTGTAAATCCCGGTAAAATCATGATGAATGTCTGGCCGGGAACGGGAGTTGATGGCTGGTTAGGTGCATTCGATGGAAAAACACCGCTTACTGCCGAGTACAAGGCTGCAAGTTATTCCCAGACGCCTCCAGGGACTGAAGGACCTACAGTGACGCCTACGCCTACAGCGGCGCCTACAGTGACGCCCACAGTGACACCCACGCCTACAGGTGGGAACCCCAGCTTCCCATCGAATGTAACGGGAAAAGTAACATTCTTTGATTTGTATACAGATAAAGAGATTAATCCAAACACGTCTTATGGATTTGAAGACTGGGAGTATTATGATTGGAGGGATATGTATAGTAGTTGGGAGGATTGGAACGATGAGAGCAAGAAGACCAATCCAAATCCTGCCTCCAAACCAGCCGGTACGGATCGCAGTTGGACTTCGATCGGACGAGCATTTTCCCAAAATGTAAATCCTAAAATTTTCGAGTATTGGAATAAGTGGTATTCGGAGAATTGGTACGAAGAAAAACCAAGGGTAAATCCACTGTATTTTGGAGACTTCAGACCTTTTTTTAGGATTGATAATGATGAAAACCGGACCGACGAGGAGAAGAGTTTGGGCATTTTCTGGACAGATCCATGGTATGCAAATAATAATGTGTATAGGACGCCATACAATTCAAGTTATACATATGATAGAAAATCTTATATGGAAGGTATTCATGGTGGCGAGGGCTGGAATTTTAGCTGGTTTCTGAATCGAGGCGTAGATAATCCGTGGAGCGATGAGGAAAGCGCAAAAAATGCCGGAGCTGCCGTACAAGGGATTGTTAGCGATTGCCTGGATTCTGACGGTAATATAACAGAGCGTACTTCAGGGGTTCCGTTGCCGCAGTTTAACAAGGCCTTTTATGATGGTAATTCCACCATTGGAAAGATGTATGAGCCTATGGAATTCCCGTTTGTTGTACGCGAAAGGAATGGGGCAAATTATTATGAGTTTGACAGTGGAGTAGGTAATTCTACATATCATGATACGGTTCGTATGAACGCCGACGGAACTGCGCTTACGTACTCCAATAAAGAGGAAGATGTAGTATACGGTATTCAGGGAGGCGGTGCCAGAACTCCTGGATTTTTCCCTTTTAATGATCCCCAAGACAGTCTGCGGGATGATGGTTCTGAAGAACATAAGTACGATGGTTCGGGTAATAAGCTAAACTATGGTTTCGGTATGAAACTGGAAGTCGATTTTACTATGGATTCAGACGGTATGATTAAAACAAAAAGCGGTGAAAGGATCCCAGCGACCTTTGAATTCTCCGGAGACGATGACGTCTGGATCTTTGTTGACGGCAAGTTAGCCCTGGATATGGGAGGTGACCATGGCGTTGCCACCGGTAGGTTGAATTTTGCTGATAGGACAGCAGTAGTTGAACAGGTAAAAGGGATTAAGGATTATCGAGATGGCAGCGGGAACATAGTAGAAGACGCAAATGAGGCAGTCAAGGCGGAACAAGTCTTTAATCATATTGGTGAGGGCGGAAAGGATGAAAGAGATGCTGCCTGTTATAATGTAGGGGTAAATCAAAAGACTGCGAAATTCGATATTGATACAACGAATCCTAAAGCAATTCATACGCTTACGATTTTTTATGAAGAACGTGGTATGTATGAATCCAACTTTAGAGCTAGTTTTAACCTGAATCTGCCGACTAAGCTGATGACAACAAACCAGGTAAATGTTGATAAGGTTAATCAGGGACTCCGGCAAGCAGCGAAAGAAGTGGCTCAAAATGATGCGTTTACTTTTAAGGTAGCAGATAAGGACGGAAAATCCGTAGGGGAAAAAGACTACAAAATACAGAATGGTGAAGTAAAGCTCGGGGAAGACGGCAAGATGACAATAAAAGACGGTCAGTCGGCAACATTTGACGCCCAATTTGACCGTGGATCGGAATTGAGTCTTGTGCAAAGTGGAAATGATCGTTACGATACATCCTGGACGATGACCGGATCCTCGAAGGACAATTCAGAAGTGCAGATTGCATCTTCTGCTCAGGAGAGCCGGGATTCTTTGACGGTCGGAGACAGTCGTGTTGAGGGTCATGAGAACGGTGCTTTCAAATTGGAAAATACGGATACAGATGAGAGTGTTCCGGTAACAGTTCGGGTTGACTATAAGCAGGAACCGAAAACCAATAGTTTTATTATCCAAAAAGTGTTGGACGAGGCAGCTGCTTCCGATGAAATTTTTGGATTCTCTGTAACATTTTCCGATATTTTTGGCAGTATAAGTGCTGAAGAAGCATATGACATTGTTTATGATATCTATACAGCTGAGGGAGAACTTGTCCAGGAGAATGCTTTGGCATCGGGTGGTATCGTATACCTCAAAGCCGGGCAGTATGCACTCATTAAAGATATACCAGTTGGCACAAAATATAAGGTTGTAGAGAATGAAAAAGTAGGATATACAGTAAAGAATCTTGTGTCAGAACAAGGGAATGGTGATATTGATATTATGACTGATCAAACAACGGGCACCATAACAGCTGCTGTTGCAAATGATGGTAAGTCCGCTGATAAGTTTATTTATACCAATGGTATTAAGAAAATAGACGATTCTTTTCTGGTTGAAGTTGGAAAGAGTAATACACTGTCTGTGATTCCGAAAGAAGAAACAGACGGCGAGCTGACGGGTGACTTGAAAGAAATCAGTGACAGCTGGAATGCTTCTGAAGCTTCGAAAAAAGGACTCGTATTTGTAGTTAATGGGCAACCTCAGTTAGCAACAGATGGGAAACCGTTTACCAGTATTGTGGCAGATGGTGTGACCTATGAGGTTGAATATGATTCGCAGGGAACTCCTGTTCTTCGTGTTACACCAAAGGATCAGGAAGTGCAAGGGAAAGATGTGATTACAGTTCAGTATCAATTGGTTGAACTCAATGATGACGGAACAGTGAAATATAACGATAATGAATTGGCGAAGATCACTCCTGTCATTGAAACAACCAGTTACTTCTACAAAGCGAATGGAGACATTTATGTTTTGGATTATGGTCTGGATGTGAATCTGGCTAATAAGACAGAGGATCGTAGCGGTATATTTGAAAATGATCAGCTTGTGAATCAAAGCCTGGCAGGTACAACAAGCACTTATTGGAGTACGAAAGCAGGTAAGAATGCTGCAGACTCCAGTGCGGATAAGGTTCTTGAGAGTGGATTGATTAAAAATGGAAGTTTTGATGAGGGCGATGCATCGTACGAATGGTTTATTGACCAAAATGCGGCAGCCAATAGTACGGTGGAAAATCAAGAAGCGAAATATACCATTAAAAATACAGGCGATCAGGAATGGCAGGTTCAGTTAAAGCAGGAAAATATAAACCTGGAACGGAATCAGTGGTACAAGCTTACTCTGGATGCGAAATCAGACCTCGACAGAAAACTGAAGTTTATGATTCAGAGAAACGGAAATCAGCCTGGTAAAGACTGGACGACATATACTGTTGAGACCGTGCAATTGACAAGTGACTATCAGACATTTGAAGTTAAATTCCAGATGCAAGAACCAACAGACAGTGAATCTGTATTTTGTATTGCTATGGGCGCAGTAGACGGAGAACAGATTAGCACGGAACATCAGATTTTTATTGACAATATCAGTCTGGAAAAAATTTCTCCATCTTCAAATATTGAGGCAGCGAATAGTGCAGAACCAGCTGATTATCATGCAGTTGCAGGTGAGTACGGCAAAATCATACCTGCTGAGGGACCAGAGGCTTATACAATCACGGATCAGGCAAATCCAAAGGTTACTTATACAATGAGTAAATTCCTGGAAGGCGGGGATGAGTATGCTTATGGTGTTATGGTGAAAAAGGCTGATATCAGTGAGAAACAGACTTCCAATCGTTTCCGCCTGCAAGTGACATCCGATGTTACGATGATGCCGGCAAATGTGGTTTATTATGAGGATAACTTCAATGCTGGGAGTACGGATGATAACAGCAGTCCGGCGATTATCTATACAGGAACTTATGAAACAGAAGGAACGTCTTTAGATCTTGTCCAGAGCAACGGCCAGACTGAGCAGTACGGTCATGATGGTGCGTATAACACGATGGATAATCAGAAGGACAGCGGCGGAAGTTCAACGAAGCTGACTGCAGATGGTTACAACACAAAGGCAATCTTTACCTTTACCGGTACTGGATTCGACATTCTTGCACGTACCACCCGAAAGACAGCAGGTATTGTTTACACCATTGAAAAATATGATCAGGCTGCAGACAAATATTCGTTCTTTAGAATGGGTGCAGTTGATACTTATTATATAAATGGTGATTTGTATCAGCTTCCGGTTATTCATGAAGAAGGTATGGCGCATGGTACCTACCGTGTGACCCTGGGTATTAAGCAGACTGGCAGCTATCTTATTACGAAAGATGAAAATGGAGAGGTAATTAAAGAAGATGATACCAGAAAGTACGTTGTTTACCTGGACGGTATCCGCATTTATAATCCGTTAGGTGAAAGCGGAGACCAGAGATACATTGCAGATGAGCAGGGTGTTACGGTTTCTGAGATTCCGGAGTTGATTGTAGGAAATGGCACGGTTACAGAAAAAGGTATTATTGACGAGACTGGTATTGGTATCATCAATAGTCAGGTCGTTGAAGGGGCAACCGCAGTGATTGCGTCTTATAGCAGTGATGATTGTAGTTTAGAAGCTCTTGGCAATACACAGACTGAGGTTGCCACAGGTGATTCATCAGCTGGCACGGAATCCCTTGTGACTTATTTGAATGCCGGACCAAATAATGAATTGTATCTGGATGAAGCAGCGGCATTGGCATTTGTAGTAAAAGCAACCGATAATACAAATACATTGCAGATTGAAGCAAAATTGGTAGATATCCAGAATTCCGAAGGTTCTAAGGAAGGCAATGGTTTGGATCTGCGTGTATTAAGCAACAAGAACGGCGTTGTAGAAGAAAAGACGATTGATACCATTAAATCTTCTACAGCAATGTATTACAAGATTCCGGTTGAAGATTGTATTTCATTAGATAACGGTTATTATCTGATTGTTATTTTGGGTAACTCAGACGTTATGGGTAGTGCAAATGATACACATGTGTTGTCATTCTCCAATCTGAAATACAAAAATTATACAATTGGAAGTCCATATAATACCTCAGTATATGATACGAGCGCTTATCTTGAGGCGGATGAGGAAGAACCAAACATGTTTGTATCAGTGAATCTTGCAGCGGGTCTGAAGAAAAATACATGGCAGAGCTTTGATAACCATAGTGTTACATTGACTAATAATGTATTTGGTGATGCAGAACCGGAATTTACAATGTACTATGTAAATGCGAAGGGAGACAAGGTTAAACTTACTGTAGCCGCCCGCCGGGTTAAGGACGCTAACAGTGAGTATCAATTGCGGTTTAAAACACCCAATGCAAAAGGCAATTTCCCGGTTGAAATCCACTATGTCGTTGACGGTGAGGAATCTGCTGACTATATTGCAACAACAATGAAGGTGGTAAAATAAGGAGGACAGTAAGCAATGAAGAAGTTTTATGAAAAACCAGTAATAATGGTGGAGAATTTCACATTATCTGAAAATATTGCCTCTTGTGATCCCAGTTTTTCGAATAATATGGAGAGTGTTATTGAGGATGTGAAAGGATTTACAGGTTATTTTACCGAACAATATAGCTGCTCAAATATGGCAGTGCCTGGTACTGACTATGGTCTCCAGAAGATATGTTATCATACCAGTTCAGCTGTTATCTTTTCCTCTTAACCCAAATTGGTTAAAAGAGTGTGGGTAAATTTTTACCCACACTCTTTTTCTGTCAAGGAGTATCAGGTACCATTGCTTTTTTCAAATAGCAAAGTTAGCGTTAAAGCTGATTTCCCCGCCCCGGCCGGGGTGCAGTAAATCTTGTGAAAAAGCAGTGATGCAGCCGGGAATGCAGAATCTATGAAGCGATAAACAGGGCAAAAATCTGATATTTTTGTTGTTGATCTTGTATATAAGAAATGATAGAATCGGTAAAATAAAAAAGTCTGATAAAACAGCAAATATTATGTAAAGGAGGAAGATGTATGCTGAAAAAGAGTAGGATGGCGGCGGGAATGTTGGTTGCATTTTTATGTGCAGCGTTGGCAGCGGCACCAGTATCAGCAGCAGAGAACCCGGTTCAGGAGCCGAACATATCGGTAACGACAGATAAATCTGTATATTCGGAAAAGGAAAATATTACGGAAACTGTCACAATTGAAACTCCGGATGGGTGTTCTTTGACAGATGTCGAAATCAGAGCGCAGATACCAGAAAAGTATGTCACTGAAGATGGAAAGGAAGCACCGAAGGAGTGGATTTCGTCCATACCGGAAGTGGCAGGAGGTTCTGCATCAGAGACAAAGATTGTATTTATAAGAAAAAATAATGATCCAAATGGAAAGCCAAACGGTGACCAGAATGGAAAGCCAAACGGTGACCAGAATGGAAAACCAAATGGCGTGCAGAATGGCAATAAAGGTAATAGTTCTGCCACAGGAAATCACACAGCGCCGAAAACCGGCGATTCCAGCCATGTGATGTTGTGGATGTGTATGATTCTGGTAAGTGCTGTTCTGATTGTCTTACTGGTAAAAAAGAAAAAGGGAAAAGAAATATGTTCACTTCTTTTATCAGTGGTGTTGTTAGGAGGCCTTGTCCAGAACCGTGGGCTTTTTGTCTATGCGGCGGAATCTGAGACAGAGCAAAAGACGGTAACTCTGAACAGAGAGATTACGGTGGATGGAAAGCAAGTGATCTTGTCTGTTAAGGTGACATATAAAGTATCACCAGTGAAGACCCCGGATGAGGAGGAGAATCGGTTGTCTTATGAGGGCTATAATTTAAAATGGCAGGATGAGTTTGACGGAACAGTTTTGAACAGAGAAGACTGGAATGTAGAATTACATGCTCCTGGCTGGGTAAATGCAGAATTACAGGAATATGTAGATTCAGAAGAAAACATCTATCTGAAAGACGGGAAACTGGTTTTGAAACCGATTAAGACCGTGAATGAAGATGGAGAAGTGTCTTATACATCAGGTCGTATTAATACACAGAACAAACATAATTTTAAATATGGTATTTTTGAGGCAAGGGTGAAGGTGCCCGAGGGAAAAGGTTATCTTCCGGCGTTCTGGCTGATGGCTGCTGATGAGAATCAGTATGGACAGTGGCCGAGATGCGGTGAGATTGACATTATGGAAATACATGGAAGCGATACATCCAAGAACTATGGAACGATCCATTACGGCAATCCCCATAAGGAGAGTCAGGGGTCTTACCAGTTAAATGAAGGTGAAGGAACCTATGCGGATGATTATCATACGTTTGCTGTGGAGTGGCTGCCGGGAAGAATTAATTGGTATATGGATGGAAAAATGTTCCATACAGAGAATAACTGGTATAGCCGAACAGAAGGTCAGGGTGAGATTACCTATCCGGCTCCGTTTGACCAGGAGTTCTATATGATTTTAAATCTTGCGGTCGGAGGAAGCTGGGTTGGATATCCGGATGAGACAACAGACTTTGAGAATGCGGCTTATGAAGTAGATTATGTAAGAGTCTATCAGAAAGACAGTTATGACGAGAATGTATCGAAACCGGAGACTCCAAAGCCGGTGCTCAGAGATCCGGACGAAGAAGGAAATTACATAATCAATGGTGATTTTACAGTTGCAGAAGATCTGGAAGATGGGAAAGATTGGGAATTCCTCACCGCACTTGGCGGAGAGGCAACGGCAGAAATTAAGGATGGCAGGATCTTGATTAAGACAGGGAATGCAGGAACTGCAGATTACAGTGTACAGTTGGTACAGCCAAATCTTCCGATCCAGAAGGGAGGAACGTATCAGGTTTCCTTTGATGCATGGGCAGATGAAGCCAGAACAATGAGCGTGGCGCTGACAGCTCCGGATAATAGTTATGTGCGCTATTTGCCGGATACAACCGTTGGTTTGACAAGTGAAAAGCAGACTTATACTTATGAATTCACTATGACACAGAACGACGATGCGAATGGGCGTATGGAATTCAATCTGGGTAATACTGCTTCCACAGCAAATGTTTATATCACGAATGTAACATTGAAGAAGACCGCTCAGGCGGATGTAAGCACAGAAGATAAAAAGACAGTGCGGAGTGATGGAAATTATGTGTATAACGGCAGTTTCCAGGAAGGGGCAAATCGTCTGGAATATTGGGAGATTGCGTCTGACAATGCAGAGGTTGCCGTAACAGGTCTGGAAGACGGCAGAAGACTAAAAGTTACAGCACCGGAAGGAACAACACCTGAGCATCCGGTTGTGATATCACAAAGTGAACTTGCTATGATTGCCGGTGCAGAGTATGCTATGAGCTTCGAAGCGCAGGGAGATGCGGGGAAAAGCATTCAGGCAACAGTAGCAGGGCAGTCTTTTGATGCAGCAGTGAGCGGCGAAAAGGCTTCCTATCTGTATAAATTTGCAATGCCTGCGGTTGGAGAGGGGAATAATAATCTTGTCTTTACAATCAGCCAGCCGGGGACCTACTATTTAGATGAAATTCGTATTGTTGAGGACGTACTGATCAAAAACGGAAGCTTTAATGCAGGATTTGCAGGATACGAGCCGTATGTTGACGGCACTGCAAAAGCTTCTTATACGGTAGACAGCCTGACAGAAGAGAATGCGGCAAGCTATACGATTGAAAATACAGGCGATGCGGATTGGAAGATTCAGTTGAAGCAGAACAATGTAGAACTGGAACAGGGACAGTGGTACAGGCTTACACTGGATGCGAAATCAAACATTGAAAGAAAACTGATGTTTGCAATTCAGAGAGACGGAAGCAGGCATAATGATGACTGGACGCCATATACTCAGGTAACTGTGGATTTAACAAACGATTATCAGACATTTAAATCGGAATTCCAGATGAAGGAACCAACAGACCCGGAATCTGTACTTAGTATCTCTATGGGTGCAGTAGGCGGAACTCAGATTACCAATCAGCATCAGATTGTTATTGACAATATCAACCTGGAAAAAATTGATGCGCCGGCAATCGAAGAGAAACCAGCCGGTGAGAATATACTGAAGAACCCCGATTTTTCGGCCAGAGCAGATGGATGGGAAAATGCTGTTACCGCACCTGGAGAAGCAGCTGTATCGTTCGAGGAAAACAAAGCGGTTTATAACATTGCAAATGTGGGAACAGCAGACTGGAATGTGCAGTTAAAGCAAAACGGTATTACTCTGGAACAGGGAAGCACCTATAAAGTGGCATTTAAGGCGCATTCAACTTTGGGAAGAACCATCAAGCTGGCATTTCTGACCGCGTCTTATGACTGGTATGGCGGTGCAGACATCTCTTTGACTGAAAATGAGACAAAAGAGGTAGAGTTGGAATTCGCTGTGGACAAAGATACGGATACTAACATGACGATGGTAGTTTCCATGGGAGTAATTGAAGGTCAGGAGACACCGACATCCACGGTTACCTTATCAGATTTTTCCTTGGTAAAAATTTCTTAGTCGATTTTTCAATACAAAACACACAAAAAGACAAGGCCGTGGTATTATATACATAATTTAGGTGTTTTAGGAAAAGCTGAGGAGTAATCTATATGGGTTATCAGGATGAATGGTTGCGTTTTGAAGCAGAGGATGACATTGATGAGATGGAGCACAGAGAGCCGACAGAAGAATTTTTATTTTATCGGGCGGTAGCAAGCGGCGATGTCGATGCGGTAAGAAAAAATTGTGAGATGGGAAAGTTTACAGAAGATGAAGGGGTAGGTGTTTTATCACGCAATCCTGTGACAAATTTAAAGTACCATTTTGTAATTACAACAGCCATGGTTACACGTTTGTGCAGACAGAATGGAATGGAGTTGGAGCAGGCTTTTCGTCTGAGCGATTTTTATATTCAGAAACTGGATGATATCCATACGGTACAGGAAGTGCAGGGGCTGCATGATGCAATGGTTATGGATTTCACGGAGAAGATGCGCAGATATCTTCGGAAAGATACGAATTCCAAGCATATTAATGCCTGCAAAGAGTATATTTATTCCCATATAAAAGAACGCATTACAATTGAAGATTTGGCAGATGCACATGGGGTATCGGCAAGTTATCTCTCACGTCTGTTTAAAAAGGAAACAGGGAAGTCCGTAAGCGTTTATATACGGGAGCAGAAGATCGAAGTTGCAAAAAATCTGCTGCGATTCAGCGATTACTCGATGATTGAGATCGCAAATCGTTTATCATTTTCCTCTCAAAGTCATTTCATACAGCAGTTTCGGGAGACCGTTGGCATGACTCCTAAAAAGTTTCGGGAGAAGCATCATATGATTCAGTGGGATACGGAAATGCTTGATAGTTCAAAATAATATGATACAAGCGTCAAAAGGTCATGCTTTTCATGCTTGCATGAAAAGGCATGACTTTGGGACGCGAAAAACACCGAAAAGTAGCCATTTTTCGTAGAAAAATGAGCGGATTTGAGGTGCTTTAGGATTGCGGGAGCATGAAATGCGGAGCAATCCGTGTATCATAATACATAAAGAGAAGGGGCGCAGCATGATGCTGCGCCCCTTCAAAGTTATCCGGCGGATCGTCCTGTGAATATCATCCTGACATACCGGATCGCTGTGTGTTCTACAGGATTAATATAATTTCATTTTCTTCTTTTAAAAGTTCCGCGGGTATATAATTGTCAGAGAGTTTTTCGCCGTTCAGTGTAAGTTCCGTACATCCGGATTCTTTTCCATTTGGATTATCTACTATAATATGAAGGTGTTTGCCACGGAAATTCTTATCTATCTCAAAATGCTCCCATTCTTTCGGAACGGATGGAGCAATTCCGATACCGTACAAATCAGGGCGTATACCAAGGATACCTTCGACACATCCTACCATAACAGTAGAGGCGGTTCCGGTCAGCCAGTGTACATGGGAACGACCGAAGTGTTCGCTTGCGTTGCCTTCTGTAAATTGCCCATAACAATAAGGTTCCAGGCAACGGATTTCTGCCTGATCATTCTGGGCTGCTGGTGCATTTTCCATAAAGTATGTAAAGGCGCGTTCTCCATGGCCGCACAGAGCTTCTGCAAGGATCAGCCAGCCTTGAGACTGGGAGAACACACCGGCATTTTCCTTTGTGCCCTGATTGTAAATAACGGTCAGAGCACCATCAAAAGCGTGAGCATGATAAGGCGGATCCATCAGGACTGCACCATAGGATGTATTTAAGCGTTTATATACATTATCCAGTGCGGCATCTGCCTGTTCCCTGGATGCAAGCTTACTGATAACAGACCAGCTCTGTGGATTCAGCCACATGTTTGCTTCTGGGTCTTCGGCGGCGCCAATCCGTTCGCCTGTCTCCGTATAGCCCCGGATGAACCGATCGTTGTCCCAACATAGTTTTTGGATACGTTCACGGGTTTGAGGTAACTTTTCATTCAGGTAATTTATATAATCCGTATCCTGCTTGTGTTCGGCGAATTTTTTCAAAATAATCATCGCATAATAAAATTGCATTGCCACAAAGGAGGATTCACCGTTAGCTCCGAGACGAAGGCAGTCATTCCAGTCTGCATACAATCCTGCCGGCATGCCGTGAGGACCCAGGTGTTCAAGAGAGAAACGGACGGCGCGTTTTAAGTGTTCATAGACGCTGCCTTCTTCTTTGTTGGCAAATGGAATGATTTCATCAAGAAACGCTGTGTTTCCGGTCTCGGCAATATATTTGTAGACGGTAGGGAAAAGCCACAGTGCATCGTCTGCACGGTAGGCCGGATGCCCGGTTTCCTGAACGTAGGAAGCATCATCGGGTGTATCCTCATGCCCCGGATTATGTGTGAATTTTACAAGAGGAAGTCCGCCGCCGTTATTTACCTGGGCCGAGAGCATAAAGCGGATTTTCTCTGCGGCCATATCCGGTGCAAGATGAATAATTCCCTGGATATCCTGCACGGTGTCGCGATAACCATAACCGTTTCGCAGCCCGCAGTAGATAAGAGAGGCTGCCCGGGACCAGATAAAGGTTATAAAGCAGTTGTAAGCATTCCAGGTATTCACCATGGTGTTGAATTCCGGACTTGGCGTGTTTACTTTCAGGTTCTCCAGCTTTTGGCTCCAATCATCTTTCAGAAGAGCCAGTTCTTGATTTACTGTTTTGTAAGGGTCCTTATAAGCATGAATCAGTATATCTGCTTCAACAGAAGGCTTCATTCCCAGAAGAAAGGCAATGGTCTTTGTCTCGCCTGGCAGCAGCGTAATACGGCAGGAAAGAGCTCCGCAGGAATTTTCGTTATAGCTGGTTACATTCCCGAGGTTTCCGGATGCAATGCCCTGTGGGTTTCCGTATCCGTGATATTTTCCGAGAAAATGATTTTTATCTCCGCAGTAGGAGAAAACATCTGCACCTGCAAGACCGAAAAAACGTTCGATTACATTTTTATGATCGACTTGTTTCTCTTCCGGAAGCGCATCCAGATTGCCATGGATTCTTTGCATAATACGATTTCCTTCAAACAGCGTTCTGGTAATAAAAAGAGAGTACTGTAAATTTACCTGATCCTGCTCATAGTTGCTGTGGTTTGTAAATTCAGCATAACCGGTTAAGGTAAGATCTCTTGCTTTTTCGGAGCGGTTTGTGACAGAAAGAGACCATACCTCATGGGATTTTCCGGAAGGAACGTAGTAAAGCGCTTCGGAATGGATTTCACTGTAATCCGCAGTTATTTTTGTGTAGCCGATACCGTGGCGGCATTCACTTTTATAGCTATCCAGTTCTTTTCCTACCGGCTGCCAGGAGGCGGACCAATAATCTTCAGATTCATTATCCCGAAGGTAGATATATCGTCCGGGCTGATCAAAGTTATTGAAGACATAGCGTAAAATACGTCCGTTTGCACCAGATTTTGCAAAACTATAGCCTCCCGCATTGTTGGAAATAATTGCACCATATTCAGGAGAACCCAAATAATTTACCCATGGGGAGGGCGTATTCGGTTGTTCGATTACATATTCTCGGTTCTCATCATCAAAATATCCATATCTCATGTTCTTATACCTGTCCTTTTTGATTTAAATTAATGTTATTGTTACCAGATGAGGTTTATTTGAGAGTTTATTCAGTATTTTGCGCGGAAGCACAGCATAAGAATTTTCAGCAATCGTGAGTTCTGTGTTGTCGCAAACGGCAGAGATTACGGAATATACACCAAAATCTTTATTGTTCTTGTTTACATAAGTAATATCCAGGTGTTTTCCGGCGAACGTGACAGTGATGGAGGCGGTTCCATCGGAAGTAAACTGTTCAGCCAGAAGTTTGGGATGGAAAACAAGGTCGCCGGACGCACCGTGAACACCAAATACTTCTGTAATTATGGTCATCATATACCAGCTGGCTGCACCCGTCAGATAGTGGTACATTCCACGTCCGTCAGAGCGGAAATATTCCGGAATACCGGGATATATGCGGCTGGTATCAAAGTCAAGAGCAGTGTCAGCAAGCGTTTTTAAAGCCTTCCAGCCTTCTTTGACAAATCCGCGGCGGTAGAGCGCGTTGGCATACATAACAGTCATGTGGGAGAAAACGGCGCCATTTTCTTTTTCTCCATAAGCGAATCCAAACATGCGGCCCATGTCAAATTTTAATTCATGAAAATCTGTGTTCAGGCGATACCCTCCGATTTTTGGTTCATAAAGGTAATGGTCCGCACTTTTGGTTATTTTCTGAATCTGTTCATCCGTTGCCACATATCCCATAATGGCAAAGACTTGTCCGGTCAGCATCATACGTACGTGATCCTGATGAAAACCTTCAACAGCATTTCCGTGATTATCATAGTAGCTGTTAAACCATCCTTCGTCAGATGATCCCTCAATCCATTCCTGGGTCCGCACATATTCTGTGAGCCAGGTTGCTTTCTGAATCAGATTAGCGGCGATGAAGGAGAGTGAGAAACTCCGGCGTTTTCCGCTGATATTATGTCGGCAGCGGTTGGTATAGTTCGCCAGTATTTCCTGCTTTTGAGAAATACTATCATAGGAGTCCAAATCTGTACTGAGCAGGATTTCGAGTTCTTCCAGGAGTTCCACCGTTTGATCCGGGTGAAGGCTGGAAAAGAGCAGAATCATGTTTGCCAGTTCCATCAGATTGCCTGCATATGCACAGGTGAAGGCGACACTTTCTCCCCGCTCGGCTGCCATGTCCAGGGCATCGTTCCAGTCCGCGCCCCGCAGGCGGTAAATGTTATGCTCACCAACTTCATAAAAGGCAGTAAGCTGCTGGATCAAAAGATGCTCCAGGATACTTCCGGTATAGATGGTGTTATCGGCAGTGCGCTGTTGATTTCCATAATGATCGTCCCAGAGCGTGTCGATTTCTGTTCCGCGCATCGTTTGCCTGTCCTTAAAATAAGGGATCTGTCTGTTTAAGATTTCAACATCTCCGGTCTGATCGATATAAAGTTTTGTTGTCATCAGAGGCCAGAGTGCATGATCCATCCATACACGGGCAATACCGTTGCGGTCTGCAATAAAATGACCATCGCCCTCTCCGATAATCGTGGCATTGCTTCCATCGATGCGCACACCTCCGTAGTTTTTAGCGATCATTTCACCCACATTCTGGGGATCCATCAGCAGAAGGGACAGACAGTCCTGCCACAGATCACGCCAGCCCCGTCCACCTCGTCCATAATCATGATGAGGAAGAAACGAGCAGCCAAATAACCGGCGGAGAAACGGCTGAAAACTGATCCATTTCATCAGGCAGTCAAAATCATTATTTCCAGTGTGGAAGTCTACGTTTACCACATCTTTCCAATATGCTTTTGTCTTTTCTAATTCTGAGAGTACCTTATTCCCGGAGTTATATTTTTGGAAAATAGTTTGAATATCTGCTTCGTCGTTTTCGGTACCAAGGAGGATGATGTATTCTGCCTTTTCGCCGGGAGAAAGTTCGATTTTTTCAAAACGAAAAGCGCCCATTGCTTCTTTTCCGGCGGTAGTGTAAAATGATGGGTAACCGGCAGTGCGTTCATATACGGCACGGGGGCGTGTATAAGTTCCGCCTTCGCCGATAAAATCTTCCACAGTGGGATAGAAACGCTCCGGAGAAGTTCCCTCGGCGGTACATCCAAGTACATAGTAAATGCGGTTATTTCTTTGGTGTCCCCGCTCATCAAAAGACATTGTCGGACATACCAGGACGCCGTTGTCTGTGGTTTGTATCCGGTGCAGCAGAGAAGTCACATGCCGGTGATCCCGTATATTGTCTGCACTGCGTCCGTAAATCGGAACGGCGGCATAGGATGTCAGCTTCTGAGAAGATGGGGAAATGTTCTGAATCACAATGTGCATAATTTCTACGTTGTTGTCTTTGGGAATAAAAGAGGTTACCGTAGAACGGAGCTGAAAGACTTTGGAAGTCCGCTCCAATGTATGCCACATAAATCCGGCAGTCAGCTTGCTTTCATCTTGTGCGTCAGAGAATTTTGCGGCTTCCTGTTCCGGAGAAACTCCTGCTGCAGAATAGGTACCGATGCCTTCTACAACACACCAGAAGTTCCTGACGGAGCGGTTGTTATGCAGGTTTTCGGAACTTACAGGTTCTAATAGGAAGCAGTCCTGGTTTAGCTTTGCGTCTCCTCCGAGATTCGGTGTAACAGCGCTTTTTAATCCGGCCTCTGAGGCGAGAGGAAAATAAAGGTGACTGATATGATCCGGATTTTCCATCGTAAAACTACCATGTTTGTCAATAAACTGTAAATGTTTCAATATAACATCTCCTTTCATATGAATCCACGTGTATTATATCTGTAGGCTATGCTTGCAGAATACAAGAAATATGCGATAAGTGTCAGAATCATGACTTGGAATGCGGGATTTTGGTTTTCTGTTTTATAGAAAAAATCTGGCTTTCTACATTATTTTATGTCTCAGATACGTAAATGAAGTTAGGTCATGGATTTGATGTTTTTTCAAAATTTATAGTATATCGGAAAATGTAATTGAGTTATAATCACAATGAATTCGAGGCAAAGAACTCACAGAAAAACACAGGAGGTTAAGAAAAATGAAGAAGAAAGTAATTGCTGCTTTACTGGTTGCAAACATGTGTGTTGGTGCTTTTGCCGGCTGTGGAGATTCGGCAAAGGAAGAAAATAGTCCTTCAACCAAGTCAGAAGCAGGAGACAACAGTGCTTCCAGCTCAGATGACGGTACAGAAGAAGGAAAGGTTATTAACATCTATTGTTGGAACAACGAGTTCCGTGAGCGTGTAGAGGCTGTTTATCCGGAGGTAAAAGAGACCTCTGAGGATGGAACTATTACATATCTGAATGACGGAACAGAGATTCATTGGATTGTGAATCCGAATCAGGATGGAGTTTACCAGCAGAAACTTGATGAGGCGCTGCTCAGACAGGCAGATGCTGCAGATGATGATAAGGTCGATATCTTTTTGTCAGAAGTTGACTATGTAACCAAATATACAGATGCAGATGCAGATGTTGCTATACCGCTTACTGAGCTTGGAATCGACCCGGATACCGATCTGGCAGATCAGTACAGCTTTACGAAAGTAGTAGCTTCTGATGCAAACGGTGTTCAGAGAGGTTCTACATGGCAGTGCTGCCCGGGACTTTTAGTATATCGTCGTGATATTGCAACAGATGTATTTGGAACTGATGATCCGGAAGTGATTGCTGGGAAAGTAAAAGACTGGGATACCATGAAGGAAACAGCAGCATTGAAGGAAAAGGGATATTATACATTATCCTCTTATGCAGACACCTTCCGTCTGTATGGCAACAGCATTGCATCCTCATGGGTGGAAACCGGTGATACTGTTGTTAAGGTTGATCAGAAGATTATTGACTGGGTAAAAGATTCAAAAGAATGGCTGGAAGCAGGTTATCTGAACGAGACTGTGAAAGGGCAGTGGACAGATGATTGGAACAAAGCAATGGGAAGCCAGTCTAAGGTATTTGCATTCCTTTTCCCGGCATGGGGAATTGATTTCACGCTGAAACCAAACTGGGATGGCGATAACGGCGCATGGGCTGTTACAAATCCACCTCAGGAATACAACTGGGGCGGTTCTTATGTACATGCTTGCACCGGTACAGACAATGCGAAACATGTAAAAGACATTATCCTTGCAGTAACTGCTGATAAGGACAACCTGTTAAAGATTTCAGCAGACTATACTGATTTTACAAATACACAGAGTGGTATGCAGGAAGCAGCAAAAGATGATGCAACATTTTCTTCAGAGTTCCTTGGCGGACAGAACGCATTCAAATATTTTGCTCCTGTAGCTGAGAATATCAAGATGGCACCGCTTTCTTCTTATGATCAGGGATGTGTTGAATTGATCCAGAGCGCATTTGGTGATTACTTACAGGATCAGATTGATTTCGATAAAGCAAAATCTAACTTTGAAACAGCAATCAAAGAGCGTTATCCGGAAATCACTGAAGTTCAGTGGCCAGAATAAGAATTAGCAGTAGCGGGGCATTTGTTGCCCCGCTACTGCAGAAAAGGAGTGATGTTTTGTGAAACGAAAACGTAAAGGCGTTAGTTATGCAAAGTGGGGATATATTTTTATTCTTCCATTTTTTATCAGTTTTTTCATATTTTCTTTTATTCCTCTGGCAGATACAGTCCGGTACAGCTTTTATGAATATTATCGTTCGGGAGTCAAAGAAGTTGGACCGACTTTTATTGGATTAGCAAATTATAAAGCTCTGTTGGGTTCCGATATGCTGCAGTATGCAGGAAACACGCTGATCTTATGGCTGATCGGGTTTATTCCTCAGATTGTAATTGCGTTAGTGCTTGCGGAATGGTTTGTAGATCGTCGCTTGAAGATTCATGGAAAGCAGTTCTTTAAGGTGGTTATCTATTTACCGAATCTGATCATGGCGTCCGCATTTGCAATGCTGTTTTTTACAATGTTCTCTACGAACGGCCCAATTAATTCAATCTTAATGTCTATAGGATTGACTTCCAAGCCAATTGATTTTATGGGAACCGTATGGGGGACCAGATCACTGGTTGGGTTGATGAACTTTCTGATGTGGTTTGGCAATACAACGATCATGTTGATGGCGGCGATTATGGGTATCAGTCCGGATATCTTTGAGGCATCAGAACTGGATGGCTGTAACAGTACACAGCGTTTTTTCCATATTACACTTCCGTTGATTAAGCCAATCCTTACGTATACGCTGATTACGTCGATCATCGGTGGTCTTCAGATGTTTGATGTTCCGCAGATTTTGACGAATGGACAGGGAAGTCCGAACCGTACATCCACAACTTTGATTATGTTCTTGAATAACCACTTGAAGAGCAAGAACTACGGTATGGCAGGTGCCTTGTCTGTCTATCTGTTCATTGTCAGCGGTATTCTGTGTTTCTTCGTATACCGGATAAACAGTAATAATGATCCGGATGGCTCAAAGGCAGCGGAAAAGAGAAGAAAAAAAGAGATGAAAAAGGCAAGGAGGATAAGTAAGCAATGAAATCAAAAAAGCCAAATCGTGCAAAGAGTATTTTAGCGCATGTGGTACTTATTATTCTGTCGTTTCTATGTCTGTTCTTTTTCTACATACTGATTGTTAATGCGACTCGTTCACATGCGGATCTTCAGAAGGGGTTCTCGGCGCTGCCGGGAAGCAATTTTCTGAAAAACTTTATGAGTGTGGCAAATGACGGAACATTTCCGATGATTCGGGGAATTTTAAACAGCTTAATTGTTTCCGGATGCTCAGCGGCAATCTGTACTTACTTTTCGTCATTGACGGCGTACGGCTTGTATGCATATGATTTTAAGTTTAAGAAAGCAGCGTTTACTTTCATCATGGCAATCCTGGTAATGCCGACTCAGGTTACGGCAATGGGATTCCTGCGTTTGATTACGAATATAGGAATGTATGATTCTCTGCTTCCTTTGATTATTCCGTCAATTGCATCTCCGGCTGTATTTTACTTTATGTATAGTTACCTGCAGTCTTCGCTTCCGCTGTCACTGGTTGAGGCGGCAAGAATTGATGGCTGTGTGGAATTCAGAACCTTTAACCAGATTGTACTTCCGATCATGAAACCAGCGATCGCAGTACAGGCAATTTTTACATTTGTTGGTTCCTGGAACAACTACTTCGTTCCGGCGTTGGTTATTCAGTCCAAGAACAAAATGACCGTGCCAATTCTGATCGCAACACTCCGAGGTGCAGATTATATGAGCTTTGACACGGGTAAAATTTACATGATGATCATGGTAGCAATTGTCCCGATTATTTTTGTATACCTGTGTCTCTCTAAGTTTATTATTGCTGGTGTAACGCTTGGCGGTGTTAAGGAGTAATATGTTGCAGCAAAGAAAAGAAGATGTGGAAGAAAGAAATCGAATTCACAGTGGAACACTGGATCCGCAGCCGTCGGATCGGGAACTTGCCCATAGCCGTTTGGCAAGGGAGATGGCAGCAGAGGGAATGATTTTACTGAAGAATGAAGGAGTGCTTCCGATCAAAGTGTCTACGCCTGTTGCATTGCTGGGATGCGGTGCGGAGAAAACAGTCAAAGGCGGGATTGGTTCCGG
Source organism: uncultured Lachnospiraceae bacterium (assembly GCA_900539175.1). Lineage (GTDB taxonomy): Bacteria > Bacillota > Clostridia > Lachnospirales > Lachnospiraceae > Novisyntrophococcus. Next base: position 38,975 of record UQAW01000015.1, on the reverse strand, counting down.
TGATGTCAATAACCGGGAAAATATTTCCATCTATCGGGGACTGAAAGAAGTCGGAGTTCCGATGACGAGTGAAAACTGGCTCTTGGATTATCAAAGGCGCTATGCGTTAGCCAGAGATGAGTGGAAGGCAAAGGTGCTGGAGAATGCAAAGCACGTAGAAAATCCGTTTGATGCGTATGCGGCCAATCCATTTGCATTGCCGGAGGGCCGCAGGATCACAGACGGAGATGTGGAAGGTGCCGAAGCAGCAGTCTATGTAATCAGCCGGATCTCTGGTGAAGGCAGGGATCGCCGCAGAGAAGAGGGGGATTATTATTTAAGTAAAAGGGAACAGGAGGATCTCCTGTTCCTGAATCGGAAGAATATTCCGATTATATTGATTTTAAATGCCGGAGGTCCGGTAGAATTAACGAATATTTTAGCAGATGCAGAAAATATCAGAGCTGTTTTAAATATTTCCCAGCCGGGACAAGAGGGCGGGCGTGCAGTCGCAGATGTATTGCTCGGCAAGACGGCACCGGGAGGAAGACTGACTACTACGTGGGCAAGATGTTACGAAGACTACCCGGGTGCTGAGAAATTCAGTTATCTGAATGGAAATCTGGAGACAGAGGAATATACAGAAGGGATTTATGTGGGATACCGCTATTTTGACAGCTTCGGGATACAGCCCTTGTTTCCGTTTGGATATGGTCTTTCTTATACCTCGTTTAAAATGAAATTTGCAGGTCTGCAGGTGAAAGAATCAAGGATTGAGGTAGACGTGCTGGTGGAAAATACCGGAGACTGTTATGCCGGAAGAGAGGTTGTGCAGATCTACCTGACGATGCCCCGGAATGGGGAGACGAAGGAGTATCACAGGCTGGCAGGATTTGCAAAGACGTCTGTTCTGCAACCGAAAGAGGCTCAGAAGGTTACCATTACTATAGAGCAGAAACAGATGGCCAGTTTCTCGGAACAGCTTCATGCATGGTATGTCGCGGAAGGAAAGTATGGTGTATGGATTGGGAATCATTCTGCGTCTCTGCAGTTGGCAGCCGTGCTCACTGTTTCGGAATGTGTGATTACGGAACAGACACATGAGTTGTGTCATGGCAAGACAGAATTTGCAGAACTTGACGGTTCTGGGACCGTTGGAGCGCAGACGACAGAGTGGATGGCAATGGCAGAAACACAGGGAATTTTGGAAGTTCCTTATCTACCCCAGAAGGAAGAACAAAGAACATGCAGGAAAGTACCCACTGCAGAGCAGCCTGTCGAGGAATTGATTCCGCTTCTCTATGGAAATATCACACAAGGCGCCAGTACGCTGGGCTCCTCCGGAGTACGGGTACCGGGTTCGGCTGGAGAGACATCAGAAGAATTGGAAGAAGCATATGGAATCTGCTCCCTGATCATGGCAGATGGTCCTGCGGGACTTCGGTTACGGCAAAGTTATGAAGTAGATACAGAGACGGACACCGTATATGGTGTTGGTGTGCTGGGAACATTGGAAAATGGATTCTTAGAGCCCATAGAACGGCATGAAGGTGCGAATACGTACTATCAGTACTGCACGGCATTTCCGGTGGGAACAGCATTGGCGCAGATGTGGGATCCAAAACTGATGCGAAAATTTGGAGAGGCCATAGCGGTAGAAATGGAAGAGTTCCATGTGGATCTGTGGCTGGCGCCAGGGATGAATATTCACAGAAATCCGTTATGCGGGCGTAATTTTGAATACTATTCGGAAGATCCGTTGTTGTCCGGAGTTATGGCAGCAGCTGTAACGGAGGGTGTGCAGAGCAGGGAAGGATGCGGTGTGACAATCAAGCATTTTGCCTGCAACAATCAGGAGGATAACCGTATGGGTGTGGATGTCCGTGTGTCCGAAAGGGCGCTGCGGGAAATCTATTTCCGAGGATTCGAGATTGCAGTCAAGCAGAGTGCTCCAGCAGCGATCATGTCATCCTATAACCTGATCAATGGAGTTCATGCGGCGAACAGCAGAGCTCTATGTACATCTGTTGCGCGTGAAGAATGGGGATTTGATGGCGTGATCATGTCTGATTGGAATACAACAGTTCCGGAGGATGGAAGTGTACCATGGAAATGTGCGGCTGCCGGAAATGATATCATTATGCCGGGAAATCCTGAGGATGCCAGGAATATTCGTGAAGCATATGCACAGGGAGAACTTTCAGAAGAGGATATCCGGAATTGTGCAGGGCGTATTATAGCGCTGACTCGAAAATTAAAGAAACAAGTAGTTATTGATGAATAACAATTTACATTTAGAGCAGTTTCCGGCTTGTTCGGAGCTGCTCTTTTTGCCGCTCCTGAATTTTACATAACAGGAATGATAGAGTGTATCTGTGAGCTTACTTTATATGATTTAGGGGCAAAAAAATACCACAAAATGTAATCAAAGTGATATATTCCACATCCTTCCAGTGTTAAAATATAAATAACTTAAAGGTAGATGCAGTAAGGGAGTAGCGGCCGTTCTACCTAATAGTTTGACTATTTTATAATGCATAGGAGGAATCAGCAATGAGAAAAAATTGGGTAAAAAAGGGGATCTCATCAGTATTAGCTTTAGTGCTTCCGTTTACAGCGGCGATCAGTATTGGGACGCATGATGTCGAGGCATCGCAGTTTACAGACAGTAACTATAATATCAATATGTCTTATTTTGACAGCAACGAAATGGAAATTTCCAATGGTTACTCAAATGGCAGTATGTTCGATTGTATGTGGCGTTCTGGTAATGTAGCATTTTCTAACAATACCACAAGTCTTTCAATCACAAGAGATACCGATAGTGGTTCCGGGTACAATTACGCAGGCGCGGAGTACCGTACACAGCAGACTTTTAGATACGGTTATTACGAAGTTACGATGAAACCTATCAGAAATACGGGTGTGGTTTCTTCTTTCTTTACTTATACCGGACCGACAGACGGAACTGTATGGGACGAAATCGACATTGAATTTTTAGGAAAGGATACTACCAAGGTACAGTTTAATTATTATACGAACGGTGTAGGAGGACATGAATATCTGTATTCTCTGGGCTTTGATGCCGCTGCAGATTTTCATACCTATGGGTTCGATTGGCAGCCTGGTTACATTACATGGTATGTAGATGGAAATAAGGTCTATACTGCTACCAGTAATATCCCCAGTACCCCCGGTAAAATCATGATGAATGTCTGGCCGGGAAGAGGAGTTGACGACTGGCTAGGTGCATTCAACGGTGCAACAACGCTTACTGCCCAGTACAAAGCAGCAAGCTATTCCAAGACAGCACCGGGGTCATCTGCAAAACCGTCCACTCCACCATCCTATTCATCTGATGGATCCGGAGTTTTTGTGGAGGCAGAAAATTATGCCAACATGAGTGGCGTACAGAAGGAAGCATGCAGAGAAGGCGGACAAAATGTAGGCTACATTGATACTTACGACTGGATGAGTTATGACAATGTAGAGCTTCCTGTATCAGGTAAATATCTTGTGGAATTTCGTGTGGCATCTACCAGCAATGCCGGCATCCTTCGTCTTGAACAGAATTCTGGCAGCACGAATTTAGGTGAAGTTTCCATACCAAATACCGGTGACTGGCAGAATTGGACTACCGTTTCCATGACTGTAGATCTGCGGGCAGGGAACCAGAACTTTGGTATCGCATCTCCTGTGGGCGGCTATAATTTGAACTGGATAAAATTTACGCCGGTAAAGAATGCTGCAGAAAAGCCAGTAATTCTGGTGGAGGCAGAAAACTATGCCAATATGAGCGGCGTACAGAAAGAAGCATGCAGCGAAGGCGGACAAAATGTAGGCTACATTGATACTTATGACTGGATGAGTTATGACAATGTAGAGATTCCTGTAACAGGTAGATATCTTGTAGAATTTCGTGTGGCATCTACCAACAATGCTGGAATCCTGCGTCTTGAGCAGAATGCCGGTAACACCAACTTAGGTGAAGTCTCGATACCGAATACCGGTGACTGGCAGAACTGGACTACCGTTTCCATGATTGTGAATCTGCAGGCAGGGAACCAGAGCTTTGGTATCGCGTCGCCTGTTGGAGGCTATAATTTGAACTGGATAAAGTTTACACTTGTATAAAAAGATAGTATGACAGGTAAGTATTTGTGATAGGGCGGACAGATTTTCATGAAAGTGAAAGTCTGTCCGTTTACTTGTAATTTGTGGAACATTGATTTTTATGTATGGTGATGATATACTGAAAAATAAGGTTTGCACGATGACAATGTTTTGCTTTATTTCGAGAGTGAGGAGAAAAAATTATGAATATAAACCCAATGAAGCTATTGCAGTATAAGAATTACTGGAATCAATTTATCAACAATCATCCGAAGCTGCCGCGTTTTTTTGAGGCGGTATCCAAAGAAGCATTGGAGGCCGGCACGGTGGTTGAGGTCAATGTAACCACTGCAGAAGGAAAGAACTATGTCTCGAATATCCGTCTCACAGAATCGGATGTGGAGATGATAAGAATGATGAAGGAAGAGTTTGGAAAATCATGTTGACGTGTGATTATGAAATTGTTGAGATTGATGGTGATTATGCACATTTGAAGCGGCTGGATGAGCCGGATTCGGAGTTTAAGCTGGTGGCACGAGCTTTGCTTCCTATGGAGATCTATGAAGGCTGCAGGCTGCATTATGAGATGCTGCAGTACGAGATAATATGATACAAGCGTCAAAAGGTCATGCTTGCATGAAAAAGCATGATTTTGGGATGCACAAAACGTGAGAAAGTAGCCCGGATAGGGCGGATTTCGAATGTTTTAGGATTTGGGGAGCATGAAGGGCGGAGAAATCCGTGTATCATAGATAAGATGGAATCTTTAAAAAGTGTGGAATAAAATCTATAGGTTGACACATAAATTTTTATGAGTGGAGTTTGTCTATGGAGGTATTGAGTGAAGATTCTTTTCTATCTTTCTGATTTTATGATTCCGTTAATTCTGTTTTATATTGTTGGCTATGGTCTGCTGCAGAAACAAAATATTTACGAACAATTTGTAGCGGGGGCGAAGGACGGTTTACATACAGTGGTTCAGATTCTTCCCACTTTAATTGGATTGATGGTGGCGGTAGGAGTACTGCGGGCATCCGGATTCCTGGATTTGCTTTCCAGAGTGTTGGGCGTTGTGCTGGATCCAATCGGATTTCCATCTCAATTAGTTCCTCTTTCGATTATTAAGATGTTTTCTTCCTCAGCTTCTGCGGGACTTCTTCTGGATCTCTATAAGAATTACGGGACGGATTCCTTCATCGGACTGGCAGCGTCCATCTCCATGTCTTGTACGGAGACAATTTTTTATACAATGTCTGTCTATTTTGTGGCTGCGAAGGTGACCAAGACCAGATATACATTGGCAGGCGCCCTGACTGCAACACTGGCAGGACTTGCGGCAAGTGTAATACTGGCCGGGATGATGTGAAGAAAAAAATTTTAAAAATTAAAAAATATTGCAACAAAATTCTGAGATGCAGAGTGTTATTAACGTAAGCAGTTAAGAACATGAGATCTCAGAATTTTTTTTTAATCATTTCAAAATATGTGGCAAATTGCCGAAACGAATTATTCGGCATGACAGGGAAAAGAGAAAAGGAGTATGTAAGACTATGAAATCAAGACAACTATTATCAGGAGTCATGGCAGCAGTATTGGCAGCATCCATGTTGACAGGCTGCGCGGAAAAGGAAAGCAAAACTGTGGATAAAAGCCAGGTAACGGCAGAGGAAAGTGGAAAAGGCAGCAGCAAAAACGGAAATTCCAAAGGATCCGCTCTGGTGGAGCAGATTAAGACCAAATATGCCGGAGAAAGCAATTATGACTATGCAGAGCCGTTATACAATCTTCCGGAAGACTATATTTTTACATTTGAGAATCTGTCAGAGGAATTTTTTGCTTTGGAGGAATATGAATGTATCAGTGTGTATTCAGACAGTGCATTGACACAGAGGGTTGATATTTCTATTGATGAAGATTATGATACCATGTCGATGACTGTGAAACCGGGTCTGGTATTTAATTTGAATGATCCTCAGGGTTCTTCTGATTCGGACGGCACATGGGGCAGCAGAAGCAAGTTCTGGATGGCACAGTATTATGATATTGATACGGGAGAGCCGTTGGAGAAACCGCTTGTTACCGTTTTTACCATCGCACGTGATCTGGGAACACCGACACTTCAGCAGTTGGTACAAAATGATGGGTACTATGCACTTAACTGGTCAGAGGTCGAAGGTGCAGATTACTATGAAGTGTATGAATATGATCCGGGAATGGAATATGCGTCTTTGCAATATACCACAGAGAATACGTTCTGTGATTACAATGATATGAAAAGTGTCAGGGATTCTGAGGAAGCATGGGAAGAGACCTACGAGGATACGGAAATCGATGTTGCAGAACAATGGCTCATGAATACTTGGGTGCTTCCGATTTACAGTTATTTTGTCGTAGCAAAAACAGATGGGAATGAAGTTTCGGGAATGAGTAATTTGTGTGCAGTCGGGGATATTGCAGGGCAGCTTCCGTATATGCTCAGTGACGATTTTCAGACAGAGTATTATGGAGACAGTGCACTCGCACTTCCGGCATATGCAGATGTAGAGATGGTTGATGAAACAACGGGTAAATTTCTAATTGATTACCATGGTGCAAAAGTTACTCTGTTGGATGATGGCAGCATGGTGATTGAGGCGAAATTTAAAAATCTTCCCATTTCTATGATGCAGATTACTTTCAGCGGAATGGAATATGAGGCATTTCTGGAAGATGCAAAAAGGCTGACCGAGCGGGAAGATCAGTTGGCAACGCAGGCGCTGACGACAGAAAAAAACATTGATATTCCATATACTCCGGATAGTGAACCGGAATCAGAGTCCGGCTTAGAACCGGAAAGCGGGGAAGACCCCGAGAAAGAATTGAAACCGGAACCAGTAAAAGATCCGGATACAGAATTTGACCCGGAATTAAAGGAAGATCCGGAGCCGAAGATTGATACAGAAGCAGGACTTCTGGACACAGTTTTTGCGAATTCTGCGTTAAGTGAATGGATTGCACTCAATATGCTGAATCATGAAACTACGATTTCTCTTGATGGTTTTAATGAGGCATCCGATTCAGAATATCTGATCGATGCACTTCTGGAAGCTTACACACAGAATCCTCTGATTGGAATTATGGATTCTGCAAGTTATGATTATGATACAAACAGTCTTGAGATTCTTTATATTATGTCTGCGGAGGATACGGAAGCTATGCAGAAGGCGTCTCTTGCGAAGGCTGCTGAGATTGCTGACGAAATTATAAAGCCGGAAATGAGTGATTATGAAAAAGAAGAAGCAATCAATGAGTATCTCTGTAAAAATGCTTCATATAACGAAGAAATTATGGAGTATATCAATGAAGACGGAACGATCAGCGAGGAAGCTGTTGACGAATTTTCGGCATCCTTTACACCGTATGGTGTGCTGGTAGATAATTATGGAGTATGCGAATCTTATGCGGAGGCGTTTTTGCTGATTGCCAGAGAGGCAGGATTAGAAGCTGTGATTGTGACCGGACGTCTGGATAATGTAAATCATGAGTGGAACAGAGTAAAAATGGATGGTTCCTGGTATAGTCTTGATGTAACAAACAATGATAATGAATATATGCCAAACTGCTATTTTAATCTTCCGGATGAAATTGCATCCGGCATCCTGGTTCAGGACGATACAGCATTTATAGATTCTTATGTTGATCAGTACACCTCAGAAGGAATAGACTTTGAATACTATAATGTAAAGAAGCTTTATACGGAAGATGCAGACGAAGCAGCGTCAATGATGACAGATCTTTTGAAGAACGGAAATAGTGCCGTAATACGAATGGATCTGAACTATGGCAATACAGATATTGCTGAGATCATTCAGAATGCAGTAAATCGGTCGGAAACAGAGGAGGTTATGTACTATTACAATGCGGGAGTAATCGCGGTAATTAAAAAATAAACGGACATGTCTGCTTTCTCACTTGAAAAAAATATAAATTTCCTTTATCCTATAATGAGTCAATGATTAAACTGCAGGGTACGATAAGATGGAAATTATATGCGGAAGTAAGAAATATGAGATGGAAAAAGTAGTGGATCAGTATTCCACCATGCTGTATCGCCTTGCCATGGTAAGGATGGGCAATAAAGAGGATGCGGAAGAGGTGGTCCAGGATACCTTTTTAAAACTTATATATCATGGGAAGAAGGGAAAGACATTCAGGGATGAAGAGCATCTGAAGGCATGGCTTCTTACAGTTGCCATTAACAGGGGCAAGTCGATTTTAAACCTGTCATGGAACAGACGGACAGAGGGAATGGACAGTGTGGCTGAAAGGGCGGCGCCTGAGCAGCAGACGGCATATACGTACGAATATGTGATGCGTCTGCCTGAAAAATACAGAATTGCCGTTCAATTGTTTTATTATGAACAGTTGTCCACAGATCAGATTGCAGGATATATGAAGACAAAACCTGCAACTGTTCGTTCTTATTTACACAGGAGTCGGGAAAAACTCAGAGAAATGATGGAGGCGGATGGCTATGTGGGATGAGAAAAAATTTTTCGAGGATTTTTCCAAAGAAACGGATCAAATAAATCCGGATGAAGAATTCATAAAAAGTCTGAAGACAATGACATCGGAGCATGTGCCGGCAAAACGTGGACCTGTATGGGTCAGATATGGAGTTGTCGCAGCAGCAGTTGTCCTGTGTACAGTGGGAGGCATTCTTGTCCGAAACCTGAATATTGGCAAAACTCAGCCGGATGTTCAGATAGAAAATGGGGTCCTGCATGGGAAGACAGAGGATCAGACTCCTGTAAGCGGAACGGTAATCCTTACATTGGATGCTGTGATCGGATGTGTAAAAGAGGAAAATACGACTATTATTGATGAAACAGGCGGCAGTATAGATGAGGAAGAACGGAAACAGTTGATTCACATGTTGGAAAAAGCAGTTTCCGCAGATTATCAACCGGAGGAAGAAGAACGATATCATGAATATCACTGCAGCGGTTCCTCAGAATTCACATTGAAAGTATATGAAGGCGGTTATTTTGTTGTCGAGGAAACCGGATTGTTTTATAAAATCCAATAAACAGGAGATGCAAAAGAGCGGAATTTTCTATAAGATACTATTGACACAGGCAGAAGAATGGGATATGATCTAAAGTAGTAATAAGTACTATTATTATAAAAGGAGAGATAATAACATGAAAAAATATGTATGTGAAACATGTGGTTATGTGTATGATCCTGAAGTGGGCGATCCGGACGGCGGAATCGAGCCTGGTACTGCTTTTGAGGATATTCCGGATGACTGGGTATGTCCTCTCTGTGGCTTAGGGAAAGATGCTTTTGAGGAAGAAGAATAAGAGAAGAAACATGGACGGCCTCTCGTGAGTGACATACCCACGAGGGGCCTTTCCTTTAAGCAAGCATCTCTTCCCGGAGAATGGAGAAGGGCATGGGCCCTAATTCGAGAATTTTCTGGTGAAATTCTTTTAGGTTAAAGTCGGAACCTTCTGCTTCCTGACAAGCCGTTCGGATATCCAGAAAATTCAGGTAACCATAATAGTATTTGAGGTAGTTCGCAGGAGTTTCCAGGATATATTCATAGATTTCTGCAGCAGTATCAGAATCGGTAATCCCGAATCTGGCCAGAAAGAGGGCGTTCTGTTCTTCTGTCCAGCCGTGATAGTGAATTCCCACATCCATGAGTGAATAAAGACAGAGATTCATAGAACGATTCAGCCATAACAGACGATTCTGGTCCTGTGGACCATCCGCATAGGTATAGGCGTAGGATTCAATATAAGTGGCCCATCCTTCGATATAACCTCCCGGAGAATAGAGGTGGCGGATTAAGGGAGGATTGGTCTCAGAAAAGTAGATGGTCTGATAGAGATGTCCCGGAAATCCTTCATGGGCAAGCGTTGTAAAAAGTTCTGTTCCCGCCATATTCGAGTGAGGATTGATGTAGATTGCGTTGGGACTGTTGGTATCTACCGGGGGTGTCAGGTAAAAGGCAGGACTTAAGAATTCCTGGAGATCTTCATGTACGTATTTGACTTCATAGGCAGTATCCGGCAGATTGGGAAAATCATCAGCCATACGGTTCTGGAGCTGTTCCAGAATCTGGGAGGGTTCCTGAATATCTTGTGCAACGGTATCTTCGGAGGAGAAACGAAGGGAAGGGTTTGCTTTCAGAATCTCCTGCATTTCCTGGGAATCAGCCGCCAATTGGCGGTAAAGCCGCTGTTCCAGAACAGGGGCGGAATCTTCGGTGCCTACCTGGGTTCGCAGAAGATAGGTGTAATAAGAGCGTCCGCCAGGGTAATAGGACAGACCACGTTCGTTGCGTCCGGTGCCTTTCAGGGTTGTAAGTCCGTCGATTAACTGCTGATAAGCAGGAATGACTGCACTTGTAATCAATTTATTATGTAAGGTCTGGCAGGAGGAGCGCTCTTCGTCTGTCAGCGAGGATAGTTCTTTCAGTTTTTCGTTGAATACAGGAAGCAGGTAATTGGCATCCGGATGTTCGATAAAAGAACGGCATTGGGCAATTACGCCATCCACGGCTTTATCATTCATAAAAAGACCTTTGGCGGATTTTTCTTTTTCAAGGGAGAGAATCTGTTGAAAATATTCCGGAAGTGTTTTCAGAAGCTGAAGGTAATCCAGAACGTCCTGTTTATTCCGGAAGGTATATTCGGCAAGAAGCACAGGAAGCTGTGCCTGGATTCCGAGAGATGGACTTAAGGGTTCCTGCAGATAGAAAGCTTCCGGACAGTGAAGCGCCGCCTGGCAATTCTGTTCCAGAATAGATAATGTGAGTTGATTTGTTTTCGAGAGTTTATCCTTTTGAAAAGAAGATAATACTGCAGCGTGATTTTCCAGTAAGGCATGGTAAGCGGCTGTATCTTTGGAGGCGACTGAACCAAAGGTGATAGGATATTCGGAGATGTCACAGGAAGCTGGTTCTGCCAGAGTATAATGTAGATTGATCGTGGAGGAACAGACTTCTGACCGGAATAAGTCTTCTGTAAATGTTTCAAATCGTTTATTTTCTGAGAAGCTTTGCGGCAGCAGAAGAACAGCAGCGATAAGAACAGCGGCAGCCGGAAGCGTGAGAAGAACAGCAAGCCGTTTTTTCGAATGGGATAAAAGTTTCATAAATCACCACGGAATAGAGATCCGTATCCTTTCATGTAGCTCTTCTCAATAGTTTATGTGGAATCAGGATTGGAAAGTACAGTTAAGTGTGCTAAAATATCTGTAACTATGGAGGTATGCAACAGAGTGTTGTTCACTGATTTCTGAATTTGAAAGAGGGATAAAAGATGAAACGTTATGCATGGGGGTTATGCCTGATTGCGGCATTGGCTATGACAGGCTGTGAAGAAAAAAAGGAGGAGATACCAATCGGGACAAACTCTTCTTCCCTATTGGAGGATGAGGAACCTGCCGATGAACTGGACGAGGAATTTCCCGGGGAGGATATCCCGGATTATCAGGTGGAACTTCCCGAAGAAATGTCATCATTCACTATTGCGATCTGGGGTGAAGTTTATAAAATGCCGGTATCTTATGAGGATTTTATCAGTCTTGGCTGGGAGTATGACGGTGACGATACGGTTACAGTAGGAGCGGAAACCTATTTGGAAAATGAAAAATTTGAACAGGAGGGAAATGTTTTATACGTGGATCTTATGAATCCGAATTCCCGGGAAACTGCCATATCCAAGTGTTATGTGGCAGGAATTCACATAGATGCTTCCAGTGCTGAGAGTCAGGGGATTTATGTAAACCTTCCGGGAAATCTTGTGTTCCAGAAATCTACAGAGGAAGAGGTAACTGCTGTTTATGGTCTTCCCATTGACCGATATGAAGAAGGAAAAGAAATCTTTCTCACCTATGAGTATGGGATAAACCGCAGTGTAAGGCTGGGATTCAATGAGGAAACCGGGGTTCTGACAGAACTGAATCTTCAGAATTTCCGGAATCCGGAGGGGGAAGAGGAACTGGAAAATGTCAGTGATGATCCGACACCTGAGGTGAGAGCATATATTGCGCCGGAGACGGAGGGGAATCAGCTGCAGGAGTTCATAGTCCTGTATGATGGTGCGTATTACAAACTTCCGGCTCCGGTATCCAGTTTTACAGCGAATGGGTGGCAGATCAACAAGGAAGAATCAGATGCGGCTGTGAAAAATGGAAAATACGGTTATGTAACTCTGGAAAAAGGCGGTCAGAAGCTTTATGCGATTGTCCATAATTATGGTAAAGATGCTACGACGATCCGAAATTGTTTCGTAACAACGCTGTACGGAGATCTGGACACAACGAAGGTACCGATCACAGTTGCAGGAGGAATTACGCTGGGTATGGATGAGGAGCGATTCCTTTCGGCGGCTGAAGGACAGACGTATGAAAAAACAGAAGATACGGATAATAAGTATGATATCTACACATTTTATGCAGGGGAAGGACATCTGGACTATACACAGGTGACGATTGACCAGGTACTTCACCTGGTGCGTCAGATTAAGGTGGTGCATAATCAGGAAACAGCGGAGGAGACCCCATTGAATGATGCGGGAACGGAAGCGAGTCCGGAAGTACGGGATGCTGACGATGCAGGAACAGGGATATAGTGATACTTATTGATGGAGGAACAAATCAGAAGATCTGAAAATATCAGAGCGTGTTTAGAAAAGGAGTATGTGGCAGGATGGAGAAAATGTATGATGTGATTATAATAGGTTCCGGTCCGGCGGGACTTAGCGCGGCAATTTATGCCCAGCGGGCAAAACTATCTTCGATTCTTATAGAAGCTAATTATATGAGCGGAGGTCAGATGGTTAATACGTATGAGGTGGATAATTATCCAGGGCTTCCGGGAATCAGCGGTATGGATCTTGGCAGCAGGATGCGGGAACATGCGGAGAAGATGGGAGCTGTCTTTGTACAGGAAAGAGCGCAGGAATTGCGTTTGGAAGGTGAGATCAAGAATGTAATTACGAATAAGCAGGAATACCGTGCGAAGACAGTTCTTCTTGCAACAGGTGCGAAGCATCGTATGCTTGAAGTGCCGGGAGAACAGGAACTTTCCGGCAGCGGGGTGTCTTATTGCGCTACCTGTGACGGAGCATTTTTCAGAGATAAGACAGTGGTTGTTGTCGGCGGCGGAGATGTGGCGGTGGAAGATGCAATTTTTCTGGCAAGAATATGCAAAGAGGTGTATGTCATCCACCGCAGGGAAGAATTGCGTGCTGCCCGTGTTTTACAGGACAAATTGTTTGCACTTGATAATGTCCGGATGATTTGGAATAGTGTTGTCACAGAGATTCAGGGGGAATTCCAGGTAAAAGGCGTACGTGTGCGTAATGTAGTGACGGATGAAGTGCGTGAGTTGGAAGCGGACGGCTGCTTTATTGCTGTGGGTATTACGCCCAACAGTGAATTGGCAGTTTCGCAGTTAAAGATGGACAAGGGCGGTTATATCGAAGCAGGGGAAGATGGTGTAACGAGTATTCCCGGGGTATTTGCAGCGGGTGATGTGCGGACAAAACAGCTTCGGCAGATTATTACTGCAGCAGCAGACGGGGCTAACTGTATTACGTCAATACAGAATTATCTGATCCATAGGTAAAGGAAATTTTCTTAATTTTCTCAATTGTATTAAAATGTGTGCAATTAGACATAATGCACAAGATTTAGCGGAATCTGTCGATGAGACAGGCTCCGCTAAAAAAATAAACCACAATGTTATCCACAAGATTATAGTACGAAAAACGGCTTAAAATGGCTGAAATCAAAGTTATACACCAAGTTATCCACATTATCCACCAAAATTGAGGATAAATCCGGTGATTTACATAAGAAATTGAAAGAACGGGTGTTTTGTAGAGAAGTCATAAATCGCATAAAAATGTAAAAAAATCGTAAAAAATGCTTGACATTCGAGTAATCAAAATATATGAAATTATATCAAAAAATGATAGAATATTTTCAGACAATAGAGACAATTGAAGTGGCGATTGTATAAAGAAAATGAGATTTAAAGGTGGTTGACCAGATAAGAAGTTTAAACAGGGTTGACATTAATTTTGAAAAGAGTTAATATAATATTATCAGTAAAGCACTTATGTCCATTGGGACACATAGTGAAAACCCCAGAAGCCGCTACTTCTGGGGTTTTCTTTTGTGCTAGTTGTCGAAAACATTTCTGTCTAGCCACTTGCAGATATTTATTTTTGCTGCATTCTTTTGATGACTTTCAGTCTTGTGAATTCTTCCCGTTCTTTTTCTTCCAAAGCATCTGAAATGTCCTTTGATAACTGCACGTAGTGAGGAATTGTGATATTCTTCAGTGCGTTGGCACGTTTCTGCGTCTTTTTAATCGCCACAGCCAGTCGATAGGCGGAGTTTTCGACCATAGAGAGACGTATGGTCAGAGCTTTTACTTTTTCAAAGGCGATACGTGCTTTATCTAAAGATTCTTTGGTAGTATAGAAAGCATACGTAGGGTTCTGTCCCGAGGGGTCGGATTCCACAAGGGGAATCTCAACACCCATAATGCTTCGGGTTTTAATACGAATGGATTCTTCCTCAGGAACCGTATAAGAGATGCTCTGTATATAGCTGATACCGCTTTCCATATTTGCAATCTGGAGGGCGGCGTATGCTTCACGGAAGGTCACATCAATCTGGGACTGGATATCCTTGGCCTGATCGATCAGATCCATCATTTCCCGGATCAGGATGTTCCGCTTCTTATCCATCAGATCATAACCCATACGTGCCAGGGACAGTGAATTCTTTGCAAGTATTAAATTCCCTTTTGTGGGAAATGTATTCGGATCCATCTAATCCCTCCCTTCGGTTACATACTTTCCGCTTCGGCTTTTGCCTCGGCTGTTAAATCAATTTCCGTTGGCTGATAGTACTGATCCAGAATCTTGGTATCGATTCGGTCCAGTTCCTCTCTTGGAAGGATTCCAAGCAGATGCCAGCCGATGTCAAGGGTTTCTTCAATGGTACGGTTTTCTTCCATACCCTGACCGACAAATTCATGCTCAAAGGCATTTCCGAAGATCAGATAACGTTTATCCAGCGGGGAAAGTTCATCCTCACCGATGACAGACGCCAGTGCTCTTGCATCTCCTACCTTAGCGTAACAGGAAAAGAGCTGATTTGCCACATCCTGATGATCTGCCCGTGTGTAACCGGCGCCGATACCATCTTTCATCAGACGGGACAGGGACGGCAGTACATTAATCGGCGGGTAGATGGACTGACCGTGAAGCTGACGATCCAGTACAATCTGGCCTTCGGTGATGTAACCGGTCAGGTCAGGGATCGGATGGGTGATATCGTCATTGGGCATGGTAAGAATCGGAATCTGGGTTACGGAACCCTTTCCGTCTCTTACGATTCCGGCACGTTCGTAAAGGGTTGCCAGTTCGGAGTACAAGTATCCGGGATAACCTTTACGGGAAGGAATCTCGCCTTTTGAGGAAGATACCTCACGCATGGCTTCACAGAAGGAGGTGATGTCCGTCAGGATTACCAGGATATGCATTCCCTTCTCAAATGCAAGGTATTCTGCGGCAGTCAGTGCCACTTTCGGGGTAATCAGACGTTCCACTACGGGATCGTTTGCCAGATTCAGGAACATGACTACGTGGTCGGATACACCGCTTTCCTCAAAGGTACGGCGGAAAAATTCAGCTACATCATACTTGACACCCATAGCGGCGAATACAATAGCGAATTTTTCATCTGTATTGTCACCCAGAGAAGCCTGCTGTACAATCTGGGCAGCCAGATCGTCGTGGGGCAGACCATTTCCGGAGAAAATCGGAAGTTTCTGTCCACGGATCAGTGTAGTAAGACCATCGATGGCGGAGATACCAGTGCGGATATAGTTCCTTGGATACTGCCGGGTCACCGGATTCAGGGGCAGACCGTTGATATTTGCCTTATAGTCTGCGGTGATTGGTCCCAGACCGTCGATCGGTTTGCCGATTCCGTCAAATGTCCGGCCCAGAATTTCTTCGGACAGGGCGATTTCCATCGGATGTCCCGTCAGACGGGTATGGGTGTTTTTTAAAGACATATTATCTGTTCCCTCAAAGACCTGGATAATAGCCTTATCTTCGTAGACGGCTGTAATACGTCCTAATTTTTTCTGGTTGCCTTCTACGGTAAATTCTACGATTTCTTCAAAGAATGCGTCCTTGACGTCTTCCAGGACCACGAGGGGTCCATTGATTTCACTTAAGCCTAAATATTCGATTGCCATATGATGTCCCCTCCTTAACCGTTTCTTTTCAATACGTTGTCATAGAATTCGTCAACCGCTTTGCGGTAATCATCGAACAATTCTAATTTATCATTCGGTATATCATATTTGATTGCGATAATTTTTTCGAATATCGTATCTTCTTTCAGCACAGACATGGGCATACCCATGGTAACCAGCACTTTCGATTTTTTATACAGATAAAGGATGATTTCCATCATCTTAAACTGTTTTTCCATAGAGACACAGGTATCGTCCTTGTGGAAGGCATTCTGCTGCAGGAATCCCAGGCGGATGACACGGGCAATTTCCAGAATCAGTTTCTGATCATCGGGCAGTACGTCACTTCCGATCAGTTTTACGATTTCCATCAGGGAACTTTCACTGTTCAGGATTGCCATTAACTGATTTCTCATATCGACGAAGTTCTTGTTCACATTGTCCTTGTACCAGGGTGCAAGGTCGTTTAAATATTCGGAATAGCTGGTCAGCCAGTGGATGGCAGGGAAATGACGGGCATATGCCAGCGATTTATCCAATCCCCAGAAGCAGCGTACGAAACGTTTGGTGTTCATCGTAACAGGTTCGGAGAAATCACCGCCCTGAGGGGATACGGCTCCGATGATGGATACACTTCCCTCCGTGCCATTCAGGTTCTGCATCATACCGGCACGCTCATAGAATGCGGACAGCCGGGAAGCCAGATAAGCCGGGAAACCTTCCTCAGCGGGCATCTCTTCCAGACGGCCGGACAACTCACGCAAGGCTTCCGCCCAGCGGGAGGTAGAGTCAGCCATGATTGCCACGTCATAACCCATATCTCTGTAGTATTCTGCCAGAGTGAGTCCGGTATAGATAGAAGCCTCACGGGCAGCTACAGGCATATTGGAAGTATTTGCAATCAGAGCGGTACGGTGCATCAGAGGATTGCCGGTTTTCGGGTCCACCAGTTCGGAGAATTCTTCCAGAACCTGAGTCATTTCATTTCCCCGTTCTCCGCAGCCGATGTAGATGATAATATCAGCATTGGACCATTTTGCAATCTGATGCTGAGTCATGGTCTTTCCTGTTCCGAAGCCTCCCGGTACGGCAGCAGTTCCGCCTTTGGCGATGGGGAACATTGTATCCAGGATACGCTGTCCGGTAACCAGAGGTTCGGAGGCAGGGTAGCGCTTTAATGTAGGTCTTGCGATACGGATCGGCCATTTTTGACAAAGGGTCAGTTCCTTTGTAGTTCCGTCATCCAGTTCCAGTTTGACGATCGGATCAAGGATGGTATATTTTCCGTCTTCCGCTGTCCAGGTAACGATACCATGGATATCAGGCGGAACCATAGATTTGTGGACAATGGTTTTGGTTTCCTGAGTTTCAGCAATAACCATGCCGCCCAGAAGCTCCTGACCGACAGTTACGGTCATGTGTACATCCCAGAGCTTTTCGGTGTCCAGAGAATCTACATTGACACCGCGGGTGATATATTTGCCGGATGCTCTGGCAATCTCGCTTAAAGGCCGCTCAATACCGTCAAAGATATTGTCAAGGATTCCGGGACCTAAGGTTACGGAGATGGCATCCCTGGTGGCTGTTACAGTTTCTCCCGGTTTTAAGCCGGTAGTTTCTTCGAATACCTGAATTGTGGTGGTATCTTTGGTCAGACCGATGACCTCGCCTACCAGACGTTCTTTACCCACGTATACCATTTCGGACATCTTAAATCCGGTATTCCCCTTCAGATAGATGACAGGGCCGTTGATTCCATAGATGATTCCTGTTTTATTCATGTGTCACACCTCCATGGAAGATAAATGTTTCCCGTTCATCATTCAGCAATGTCAGGAAGGAGTTGTCGATCAGGATATGCTTTGTTTCGATTACGGCACGTACCCCGCCCTTGAAATCTTCCCTGGAAAGAGTAAGTTTGGTATTTGTGCTTTGTTCCAGCTGTTCTTTCAGATGGGCATCGGAAGCGTTCAGATAAATTGTAAGGGCATCGCCTGCAGCAAAATCACAGGTTTCTTTGATTTTGCGTTCCAGATATGCCGTATATTCCGGTGTCTTTTTAAAGGCGCGGAGTTTTTCGATAACTTCTGCGAATAATTTATCTTTTAGTTCCATATTTTTTCTGGAAAGGGAACGTTTGATGTGAAGCTGTTCCGTGGAGAGCTGTTTATTCAGCTCTCTCTTCAGTTTCTCTTTTTCGGCTGCAAGTTCTGCTGCGGCCTGACGTTCCATAGTTTCTTTATGTTCGGTAAAAATCTTATCGAGAGCGGCCTGATGTTCTTCGATGATCATACTTGCATTGGCCCTGGCAGTCTCGATAGAGCTTTGATAGAAATTATTTAATTTTTCTTCGATGGTCAATTCTCTCACCTGCCTTATAATTTAAGTCCGATTGCTTCATTTACATAGGAAGTGATGAAATCGGGTTTTCGACCGGTACCATGACGGTCCGGTATTTCAATAATCAGCGGAAGTCTGTGGTTCAGCCGGACATCGTCTATGATATCCGGGAATTCCCTGCCGAATTTTTCTGTCAGCAGGATAATACCGATATCTTTATCGGCAAGAGCGGTCCAAAGGGCAGACCTCAGCTCTTCACGCTCATGTACCACCACACCCTCAACGCCTGCGAGCCGCATACCTGTCTGGGTGTCGATGTTGTCACTGATCAAGAACATTTTCATAAAATTTCACCTGCTTTACAGCTGTCCTAAAATCATAAAAGAGATAATCAGACCGTAGAGGGCAATACCTTCGGCCATAGCTACGAAAATCATGGATTTACCGAAGAGGGAACCATCTTCACTGATAGCACCCAGTGCGGCACTTGCGGAGCTTGCAACGGCAATACCGGAACCGATACCTGACAAACCAGTAACCAGAGCAGCGCCCAGATAACCAAGACCAGTTGCAAGACCAGCGCCGTCTACAGCCGCATGTGCGGTTACAGTTCCTGCCATATTGACGATGGTTCCGATGATGAGAAGACCAAAGAATGCGAGACAATTTACCGAAAGTGTTTTTTTGTAACGTTTTTTGTTCTTTTCGCCCAGGAAAAATGTGCCTGTCGGGATTACAATGGTCAGAACAAGTGCAACTGCTGTGATGATTTGAATGATTGTTTTCATAATAATTGTCCTCCTGATAAAAAAATAATAATAAGGTTTATTACTTGCTTTTCTTTAAAAATGGTTTAAATTCACGGCCGTTTCCTTTATAGAAACGACTGAACATCTCATAGTATTCAAGACGAAGCACCTGTATTCCTACAATCAGGCCTTCCATACCACAGACAAAGAGATTGCCGAGGATGATAATCAGCCAGTTGGGTGATCCGCCGTTTTCCGCACCTGCCAGCATCAGCACAACTTCCATCATGGCAGCGTGGCTGACCGCAAATGCGCCCATACGGACAAACGAGAGTGTATTGGACATATAGCTGAGCATGATTTCGAAAAGTTCGAAGAAGCTTTGTACGAAGAACATGCCTTTACCGCCTTCGATTGCCGGTTTGCGTTTCTTTATCATGCGGGTCAGAGGTTCTTTCAGCATGATCAGAATGAGAGGAACTCCGAACATGACTGCCAGAACGGCAGTTCCGGGAACGGTATTGCCTGTCATAAACAGGAAAATTACGGCAACCAGTGCACCGTAGAAGACAAGACCGCTTACCGCGTTCTGATCAAAAAAGGTTCCTTCCATATCATGTGCTTTCACTGCATTGATGATATGCATGATCATGGTAGTCAGGATCAGGAACATACCAAATGCGATGGCAACCACAAATACCGTATTCATGGTACCGATAAATGGCAGTGTGGTCATAGCTGTCTTTGGTTTCAGCCACAACGCCGGGATCAGTTCTTCAAAACCGAAGAAACTGCCGTACAAAAAGCCGAAAATCACAGAGAAGACTCCGGCTATGCTTAAAATAGCTGCCAACGGTATCTTTTTCATTTTATAAAGTATCGCGCCGCCGATTACGAGACATAGTCCCTGCCCCACATCTCCGAACATCGTTCCGAAGATAAAGGCATACGTCAGACCTACGAAAATTGTGGGGTCGATTTCATTGTAAGCCGGCAGACCATACATCCGAATAAACATTTCAAAAGGTTTAAAGATTTTCGGGTTTTTCAGTTTGGTCGGCGGCTGTGCAAGAATGTTGCAGTCATTGTCTTCGATAAAGCAGAAGAGATTGGGATCATTTGCAATCTCTTTCTGGAAGGACAAAGTATCTTTTTCCGACATCCATCCGCACAAAATATAGAAAGTTTCTTTCTTGGAATTTGTACATGCGGCAAGCTTACGCACATCAAAATTTTCAGATAATGCAGATAACTTGTTGTATGCGGCTTCCAGTTCTTCCGTGTGTTTTTTCAGATAATTCTGAATTTTGGCATCACAGGAAGTGATTTTCGTATTAGTTTCCTGCAATTTTCCTGCAAGTTCAGCGTGTGCCTGCTGCGGCGTTCCGTGATAGGCATCGGGGAGATGAAGACGCTCGAAATGCATGGAAGCATATACAGCATCTACTTTGCTGACGTGTTCTCTCAGACAGAAGTAGATTCCCCAGACGTACTGTTCATCAGAATGGCAGCGGTAGAATACCGTCTCCATATCATCATAGATGAAGTTCTGGAATTTGTTAAAGTATTCTTTTGGTATTTTTCCAAAACGATACTTAATTTGCCGGAAACTAAATATTGTAGAAATATCGCAGTCCAGACCAAGGAAAGGTTCGATTTTTTCATATAGCTCCCGGTAGCGGTTGTGTTCGGCTTCATAGCCGGCACGTTCTTCATTGATCTGAGTCATCATACTGTCCAGATTCTGCACAAATGCGATGGACTCGTCCAGTGTGAGCTCTTTGGCGGTCTTTTGTCTGTCCGCGGGTATCAACTGCATATATTCTTCTGCAAGTTTCAACGTTTCTTTGTAGGGATTAATCTGGATATATGGAGTCAGGTTTTGTACAGACTTCAGTTCTGCCAGCGCGTTTTCCAGATGAATCTCATACTTGGACAGATACTGATTGACCACACGGTCAATATCAGTTTTCGGACCGGTTATGCTCAGGAATTTCATCTTTACAATCAAAGTAAAATACCTCCGGTTTCCTTAATTTATGATGTTGGGGTCAAAAGGTATTTTGCCCCCATGATACCACGGATTGCTACGCACTTTTTACCCTGGTATCCTTTATTTCGTTATGTTTTTGCTACATAAGTCATGGCTTCGTCCGGAGCAATCCGGTATCTCACGCACTCCAGTGCGATTATCAGCCGGTTCACTTCATGTTCCTTGTGGTAGAGATAGGAATACAAAGTGATGACCGAGTAAGGGTTTCGGCGGGATGCTGTGGAAAGAACGTGTTTCATAATAGAAGCATACATAGATTCCAGAGTGTCCAGAGTAAAATCCTTATAATGGCGTGCGTAGAAAGTTTGCTCAATCAGAGTTTCCAGAGCAGCCCGGTTTTCTGCCTCCACCATCGCCGTGATTTGCCGGCTGCTGAGTTTATAATTAACTGGTATCAGCAGAGCATAAATATCGGCGGCGGACATATGGTAGTAACATTTTGCACGGTAAATCCACTGAAGATTCAGCATATCGAACTTATTGCCGTATGCTTTGGCAAGTTCTGCCTGATCCCGGCCTGTGTAGAGTTTATCTTTCATCTTCCAGATTTCCCGGAAGTTATAAAGATCCAACGTCATCTCATAATCAAAGAGCGTGGGATGCTCCATGGCAAGCAGTTTGGAAAAAGGTTCATAGTAATCGGTTCCCCGCATAGATTCCACGAATTCCTCAATAGTGGAACTTGCAGACATCAGCGGAAGATTCAGGTCGGAATGCTGATTAAAAAAGCTTTCAAACGCAGAAAGATTCAGCTGAGTGATCCGGTGATCGAACAGATTTGTCAGACATTGTTTTATGGCCCCCACTTCATATCTCTTAAAGTAAAGTGTCAGAAACCGACGCTGTGAAACATTAGAAAACCGATACAGCTTTGCAAAATCCCGGTAAATGCTCTGGCGAAGCATCCGTTCAATTTGTCCTCTGTGAAGTTCACTTTCATCCTCGGAACCAAAGATTGTCTGGTAGGAAGGATATTGCTTCAGATAACTGACAGCCTGAGGAACGCTTTCCAATTCTGTAATTTCCCGAAAGTTGGAATCTTTCAGCAAACGACTTTCCATGGCACGTATCTTAGTGGTAAGACCGCTGTAAGATAACAAACCTTGCATGATATCACTTCCTTATTATTTTTTTGTAGATTTCTGTAGAAAGGGCATCGTGATTCGCATCATAGTATTGCTCAAGCGCTTTCAGCGTTGATGCCGAAGTGTCATGCAGCCTGGATAGTTCTTTTTCAAGCTGGCCGGACAACTTGGTATGGAGTTTTTCCACTTCTTTTGCAGTGGAATTTTCCAGTTCAGTATCATATGCCGTAATCCGTTCTTCCTGCTGCTGATCCAGAAGCTTCTTCTGACTATCAGCGCTGTCGATGATTCTGGATGCAGCCTCTTCTATCTCAGAGAGTTTTTCGATAACCTGATCCATAAACATACCTCCTGTAAGATTTCAAACATCATGTCATATGACAGTGATTCAGTCTCAGTAATAAATAGCGTGGGATCGAGAATTCTGAATCATTGCATGTTATTATAATACACCATTAAAAAAAAAATGCCAGTCTAAAATTTGCAGAAAAATGTAGATTAAAACTTTATTTTTATGGGAAAATGTTGTACACTAAAGCATGCTTGAGACGTTAAAAGTTAAAATTTTAACATATGATGTCGGTACTCAGAATGTGTCTGAAAGTTGCGGGAATTTTAAATGAAGTATGAAGAAGGAAAGGTTAGGAATATAGAATGCGTTTAAGGAATATCAGGGGTTCACAGGAGATTATCAGCAGCAGCAGGTGGGTGGTGCAAAAGCCGCAGGAACAGAAAGGCTGTTGGAAGCAGGTGTTCGGCAGCGGGCATCCGCTTCATATTGAAGTTGGGATGGGAAAGGGACGCTTTCTGATGGATATGGCGAAAGCACATCCAGATATTGACTATGTTGGGATTGAGATGTATGACAGTGTGCTTCTCCGTGCGGTGCAAAAGGCAGATGCGCTGGAAGAAGCTCCGGAGAATTTTCGATTTATCCGTATGGATGCCAGAGACCTTCCGGAAGTTTTTGAAATAGGAGAAGTAGACCGGATTTATCTGAATTTTTCAGATCCATGGCCCAAAGACCGACATGCGAAAAGGAGACTGACCTCCAGACAGTTTCTGGAACGGTATCAGAAGATTCTGCTGCCGGGATATCAAATAGAATTTAAGACAGATAATAAAGATTTGTTTGAATTTTCGCTGGAACAGATTCGGGAAAGCGGGTGGATTTTGGATGGCTGTACCTATGACCTTCATCAGGATGAGCATATGAACGCAGGAAATATTATGACAGAATACGAAGAGAAATTTTCTTCTGCAGGAAATCCTATTTACAAATTAATTACTCATTTTGAAAAAAATGATTTTTGAAGATTTCCCTCAGAAAGAATCAAAGGAAGAAAAGATTTCATATTATGAGTTGGGGTCAAAAGGTATTTTGACCCCTATGATACACGGATTGCTCCGCATTTCATGCTCCCGCAATCCTAAAAACATTCGAAATTCGCCCTGTTCGGGCTACTTTCTCATGTTTTATGGGTCCCAAAGTCATGCTTTTTCATGCAAGCATGAAACGCATAACCTTTTGCCTCTGGTATCATATTATATATTAAAAAAGATTGATATATATGAGAAAGTCATCAGGAATTAAGAGAAAATTGGAAATTTTTAGTTATCAGACAACGGACAAAAAGGGTTTTATGCCGACAATCATAAATTCAGTCAATGAGATGAACAAGACATTGGAAAAGATAAATGGGAAAAAAAAGAATCTCAAAATAAAATAACAGTTTTTCTGTATAATGGAAGCATTTTTATACTCATGGAAAAGAAGGATTCTCTGGGGAGCACGAAGGGCGGAGAAATCGACTTTCATGAATAGTGGTGTCTGTGTCAGCAGACATGTCCGTTTAGGCAATTACCCCAGAGAATCTAAGAAAATCAGCCATTATCTTGAACAAATCTACAAAAAATATAAAAAAATAAATTTTTTGTAAAAAGGGGGTTGATTTTTTTGGATGATTCAATTATAATAATCCTTGCGTTGTGAAACAAGTAATAACGCATTTTAATATAGCAAGCGCCTTTAGCTCAGTTGGTAGAGCAGTAGACTCTTAATCTATTTGTCCAGGGTTCGAGTCCCTGAAGGCGCATGAAAGCACTGTTTTCGATGACATAAGGAGCATCGGGGGCGGTGTTTTTTTGTCATATAGAAAACAAAGTTTTCTATATGACAAATCGCTGCCGGATATCAACGTTCCCTTTTCCAGAATTTCTTAATCAGAATGACAGATGCCAGGATTATAAGGAGAATAGGAACTATGAGAGTAACCGTATTCCATGCGGTGGATTTTGCAGGTCGGATTTTTGTCCGGTCGATCGCTTGCCCGGGAATCTTTTGGGGAACTGCAGCTGCTTCAATCTTTGTATTCTCAGGTGCGGAAAGACATACCCAGAAGTCACAGAATCCCATATAATAACCACAATTTCCCCAGAGTCTTCCTCCGGCATCTGTATAGAAGCTTTCGAATGTGATATCCTGAGGTAATTCCCTGAATTCGTGACAGATTGTTCCGGATTCCGGATAAGTCCAAAAAACTACAGTGCTGTCAGCGGGCAGAGTCTCAGGTTCTCCGGTGATAATTTCGGAAGCATGATCTTTGATGAATTCTGTACTGTCATAGACCAGATATAAATCAGCCATTGCTACCCAGCCTGTCTTTGAATTCTCAAAAATTCCCCATTCCACATCGGCACTGTCCTTATATACAAAAGAAATGTTAAGTTTGCTTCCATTTTCCAATATCCCTGCTGCCTGAGGGGAATCCGGGGATTTTCGGTAGGTAATATCTCCGTTTGCCGTATAGTTGCGGTTTACATAGGTACATTCCGGGGAGTGACGGGAATAGAAAGAGTTTTCCGGTTCGAAGATTACATCTGCGGATACGGAAGAAGGAGTAATCAGAAACAGCAAAAGGAAGAACGAGAATATCTGGCTGAGTATGGTGTATATGTATCTTTTCATAAATACCTCCTTAAAATCTGATAAAATATAGGAAACGGACTTGTTTGTTATGAGAATGTTATAATTAAAAATTGAAGCAGGCGTCCGGTTATATAGGAAAAACAATTGGTTTCTACTGCAAACAGCCATGGACGGTGAAGAGAGGTGCTATAGTGGGTATAGATCCATCCTTCTGTCAGGATGACAAGGCATTCCAGGGGTATCTGCAGGACAAAAGACGGAAGAGCAGTACAGCCGGATAAACTCAGGTAGGCACAGACTGCCAGAGGATTGGTGATAAGATTAACCGGCAGCATCAGCAGCAGATCCTTTTTGCTTTTGACATAAAGAAACCAGGCTGCCATATATTCCAGCAACAGGGTGAAAATCAGGGAAAGCGTAAGAGACTTTATTGCGTAGTTCAGAATGAAGAATCACCGCCTTTCAGACCGACTCCAAGCAAGAGCATTGATATCAGTGACAGCAAAGTGTAAAGCACTGGTGAACTGCGGGAGGGTATGATGCCAAGATATACAGGAAGAAATCCAAGGAAAAGTGCAAAGGTGAGAAGTCCAAAGGAGAATCCCGGATGCTTCGGCATCAATCGATAGAGTGCAGTTAATGTAATCGGCATAGTCATGTTAAAGAAAAGTACCGCTGCGATTCCAGTCACAATGTTGGAAGGAAAAAGAAACAGGCAGGCTGCTGCAAGGAGTGACAGGAAAGACGGTCTGATTGTTCCGAAACGGTCGGCACATATACCGCCCAGGGATTTGCCAAGTGCAACGGCTGAAATCATCAGGCTTCCGGTAAAGAGACTGGTGTTCCATGGGAAAGAAAGTATCATTCCCTGATAAGAACGGAGACCTACAACCAGAAACAGACAGACAAGAGCCGGAAAAGGGCAAAAATCATCGGTGCGGGTGGTCTGGGGCAGATTTCCACAAAGCTCATTATGAGAATGCATCAGACCGGGGAGCGGAAGAAGTAGTAAAATCATCAGTAAGATAGAAATAGCAGGTGTACCGCTAAGAACGTTTCCCCCGATAAACAGCCCAAGGGCACCGGTTGATACGAAGATTCCGGAAGCGGTGCAGGTTTCTTTCTGAGATTTCAAAATAATGGTTCCGCCCCCGATATGGAACAAAGCATTGCCGCAGCCTGCCAGAAGGACGGCAGCCGGTGCAGGCTGCATGGGAAGCAAAGACAGTGATGTCAGAAAGCAGCCAAGTGCAGCGAACCAGGAATCTCTTTTCAGGAAATCTGTCAGAATTCCCAAAGGCATCTGTAAGGCGAAGGCAAAAAAGTTATAAAAAAACAGCGCAGTATACCACTGGTCTGCATCGGAAATCCTGTGCAGCATGAGCCAGGCACAGGAGAGATCTACCAGAAAGTGAAGAACAGAATAAAAGGTGAGTGAACATTGAAATTTTTTCATAAGCTGCTCCAAACTGTATAATACACGGATTGCTCCGCATAACCTTTTGACCATGGTATCATAATAAGAGTGTAACATAGAAAGTAAAATGTTGCATTAACTACCTGTTTTTTGTGAAATTCAGCTCTTTTTTCAGATAGGCTCTTGTGTTGGCAGGGAAACCTGCTATATAATTCTTTATGTATTATTGAAAACTTAATGGCAGACCGGCAGGAGTAGGCAGGGTGATACCACGGATCATGAATGCCGCATTGGATAATGATGGATTCAATATTTCAGGCTGGATATGGAGGAAAGAATGGATCGGTTCACAAGAAGAAAAAGAGCAAAAAGAAGAAAGATAAAAAAAGTGTTTAAGATATGTATGATCCTTCTGATTGTGATATTGTTGGCAGTTTTAGGGATAATTCAGTTCAGGCAGGTAAGCATTTTACAGAAGGAAGTTAATGATATCAGGAGCATGAATGTATCTGAGGACAGTATTGATATGAAGCTTCGTACTGATGAAGGATTTGCTTCAGTAGAAAAGACAATCAAAGAGTACATGAATGAATATGTGACAAAATTAAAAGAGGTTACTTCCATCCTTGAGGATGAGACATTTACCGCTATGCTGACAGAAGGAAACATTCAATCGGATGGTCCGTACTTTAGGAATAGTAAAGCATGGTTTCGGGAAAAACGAGAGTTGGTGGATTCTGATTTCGAGAGACTTACAGAGCTTACCGCTCCGGTCAGCGTCACGCAGGCAATCCAGGATTCAGGTATCAGCGGGATTTATGCAAAACTGTGTGAACATTATTTAACTACGCTTCAGACAGAATTTATGCATACATCGAAGGAGTTTGAAGATGCCTGTCAGCAATTGAATGAAAAATTAGATGAGACGGAAAATATTCTGGATTTTCTGATTGAAAATAAGGAACAGTGGAATTGTGAGAGTGGAAAGTTAACTTTTGAGACATCCGAATTGATGGATGCATATAACGATCTGGTGGCTGAAAGCAGAGGCAGCGCACAGTAGGACAGGCTGCCCTGTACGGGCAGCCTGTCTTTAAGAAAATTGAAATTAACCATGTAATTTGTGTGGAGAAGGGAAAATAAAATGGCGAAAGAAATAAAAACCAATGCAATGAGAATCTTGGAAAAAAAGAAAATTTCTTATAAATGTATTCAGTATGAGTGTGATAATTTTATAGATGGACTTCATACGGCAGAAAAGACGAAAGCTCCGATCCAGCAGTCTTTTAAGACTTTGGTAGTTCAGGGGAAAAGCAGACAGTATTATGTGCTGGTTATTCCGATTGCGGAAGAAATTGATTTGAAGGCAGCAGCTAAGGTGGTTGGTGAAAAGTCTATTGAAATGATTCCTGTGAAGGATATTACAGCGGTGACCGGATATGTCAGAGGCGGCTGTAGTCCTATCGGTATGAAAAAGCAATATCCAACCTATATTCAGGAATCTGCCGGAAAGTTTGATGAGATCTATGTAAGCGGAGGCAGAATCGGAACAACCCTCTGCCTGAATCCGGATGATTTGAAAGAAGTCAGCCATGGGGAATATGCAGACTTGATTCTGTAGAATTTTCAGACACGCTCCAGAGTTTATTGATGAAAGCGGAAAGTCAGATCTGCAAATTTGACTTCATCGCCATCATGGAGCAGACATTCCTCACCTATTGTAACGGAGCTATTGTTGATATAGGTGCCATTCTTTGAATTTAAATCTGACAAATAGTAATAATCTCCTGACTTTTGAATTTTGGCATGGATGCGGCTGACAGTCGGAGCATCCAGAACTACATCTACTGCTTGTGAAAATTTACCGATTAATACCATATCTTTTTCGAGGGGAATGGGAGCTATTTGCAGCGGTGCTATAGGGGTGAGAATGGAAGTGCTCTTTGGAGGGGTATCGGACATATGGAGACGTGTAGTCTCTCCGCAAGGATTTGAGATTTCTTCTTTTACGGGTTGTATCAGTTTACCGGAAAACTGATCTGAAAAAGAAAAATCGAATTTTGAATCAGGAATGGTTTTTGATGAATCTGGCATGGAAAATGGACTGGGTACTGATTGCAGCAGTGATTTTCGGTGGTTTTTAAAACAAGTTACAAAAAAGAAACATACATAGGCAGTAATGATGCATCCGGCAAGTATAACAAAAAGCCAAAGGGGAGGATGAAACCAGTTGCATAATATCAGAAATGCAGTCAGAATAACTGTTATTCCGATTCCGAGATATCTGTTCCATGGGATGTCTTGTTCAGCTTCTGATTCAGAAAAGAATTCATCCAGTATTTTCCTGCGTTCCAGGGGATCCGGTAAAGCAGAATCTCTTGCTTCAGTTTTTTCGGGATCCGCCATTTTTTTTTCAGAATCTATGGAGGTTGGATGGCTGTTGTGATTTCCGGAGGCCAGCAGGGTATCCTTTAACGACTCTATATTGATATGATGATCCATAATCTTTCGATAGAGTCCATATCCAGCCATAACTGCTTCCTGATTTTGATGGTTGATTTTGGGCAGAAGGTATTCGATCAGGACACGCAGACTTTGACGGATATCTTTTTCGTAGCCGGGAAGAAAACAAAGACTTACATTTTCTGTTTCCGGGTCAAGGAAAATCAGTTCCGGTAATAGAACCAGGTCATTGATATCAAGTAAAAACTGTTTTAGATAATCCAGACCCTGAAAAATTTGTTCATATAGATGCATCAGAAGAGAATAATCTACAGATTTTTGTTCATAGAGGTTTTTTAATGATTGGCGGGAGGTGATTTCATAATAAAAAAGTGTTTTTCCGTCAACGCCTCGTATGCTGCAAGGTAAAAATCCTCGGATATCATTGGACAGAATCATTCGAACCTGGTAACAATTTGTATCAATCTCATCTGTGCTTTCTAAAATAACATAGTTATGATTTAAATCTCTGCGATACTCAATTTGCATAACGTTTTCCTCTTTGTTTTACATAAGCAGCCGTATGAAACGTATTTGTCTGACTGGATTTGGACGTTCAATGGCGGCTTCCGCTTTATAGTTCAGACGATAGTTTCCAAATAGTGAAAAAATGGTTCCGCGGTACGTTACCTGGGCATGATAAGGGGAACAGCGGACCTCTGCCGTTGGAGTATCTACAGTCAGAACGGATTCGGTTAATGCCAGTTTTGCTTTGAATTCTTCGGAACCTTCCGTTAATACTGCTTCATAGGCGGCAGCAGTAAACCAGATTCTCTGATGCATGTAAAATGCAAAAGAGAGAATGAAGAAGAAAATCAGCAAAACCAGCGGTATAAGAAATACAGCTTCGACAGACAGGCTTCCGTGGGAGCAGCAATGGCGTTTTGCGGATGGAAGAGATGACCGGCAGTGGCCGGACAGGATAGAGTTAAGAAATTTTCCATGCTTCATATAAGTATCCTCGCCAGATATCCAATGAGTAAAAAGGGAATAAAGGGAATGGTATCTTTTTTATTGTGAATTTTCAGAATTAAAGCGGCAGCGGCCCAAATAGAAGCCAGTAAAAGTCCGGCTGTAAGAGTCAGAAGACATTCCAGAAAACCGGTCCAGACGCCCAGAACCAAAATTAGAATGCCGTCTCCGTATCCTACTTTTCCATTGCTTGCTTTTCCGACAGCAAGGAGAAAAAAACCGGGAAGAAGGCAGAGAAGAGAGCGGAAAAAACTCGTATGTTTCTCGGACAGCAGAATAAAGCATCCGAAGAACCCATAAGAAATGGTGGGTAAGAGAAGGATTTCCCTTTTCTTAAAGTCATTTATGGCGTTTGCGGTTAATAATAGAATCGTTATGCTGGTTTTCCAATTCATGCAGTAAATTCCTTTCGATATTGTAGGAGCTTTTTGACGTATGTTTGTGTTTGTTTTTTATGAATTTTTTTCGCATCTGCTGCAGATGTGAAGATTGGGGACTTCTGATTGGGGAATAAGACGGATGCTGCGTTTCAGACCGCTGCAATTTGGGCTGTTATGATAGGCAGTGCCGTATTGGGTAAGATAGACTTGATGGCGGGGGAGTCCGGAACCAATGCATTTTTCACAGGGATCATAGTGGGCACCATTTTGGTTCTTGGAATTTTGGGCGGCTGCCAAAGTTTTCTGGTCAATCTGAAAACTCAGATGGGAGCAGGAAGAGGAGGTATGATAGACACTTTCATAATCCGTTACATAAACCATATCATCATAAGAGGAAATGGAATCGGAATCCCATTCTGTTCCCTGGTAACCACACCAGAGATGTACTCTGGAATAACAGGATACTCGAATGGCGGGCAGGGGAAACGGGGCATAAGGAATACGGTAGGTAACCACTTTGCTTAAGGTAAGATACCCATCGGGATATAATTTCTGCAAAGGGGATGAATTGGAGGGAGCATAGGCACAGGCAGCAGTTTTTTTTGCTTTTTCGCATAAAGAGATTGTTTCATCTAAATAGATGCGATAGAAGTCCAGTAAGCTGAACAGGGCAAGGGAGGATAGTAAAAACAAGGGAAGAACCAGGGCTGATTCAATCGTGAAGCTGGCTCTTTTAAAGATGCGAAAGGCTGCTCTTTTACCGGTGGAAGTGTGATGAAACATCGGGGGAGAGTCATCACAATTTTTTGACAGAATACCTGGAAGAGAGTCTTGGATTGTTGTTATAAGAGTTATGGTGTTAATCTTATGATTAACAGGATTGTTGATCTGTTGTTTCTTCTCCGTGTAAAAGAGCACCCTTTCGCACCTCCTTTTTGTAATCGGCAATAGTTTCTGTAAAGTTATTCGAGATATTGATAATTTCTGCGAACGGTGTAGCTCTGCCCGGCAAGTGACCAGATACTCTCGAATTCAAGTTGATCGATACAGTTATCAATACGGAAGATTTTGTCCGGATACAACTGATTCATATTGTATTCAATCAGGTTCATGGCAGAAGCTGTAAGCTTTGTCTGTGTTTTTGTAAATAATAAAAAACGAAGATACCATTTATAATCAAATCCATTTTTTGTATGTTTTTTGTTGTCATCAAGGTGATTGAGAAAATCAGAAAGATGTTCCAGGGATAGTATCCATGAATTGTCATCCTTGAGCGGAGGGACTTTCCCACCGCTTAAAAGTTCACGGATATCCAGAATACTTTCAGCAAAAGCCCAACATGCTAACAGAGCAAGAGAGATTACCGGTTGTGCGGCAGGGAGAAGTAAAGAAGCGGCAAGAGTTGTTGCCAGTGCATCTGCCTGAGCTTTTTTTGATGGTGAGCTGTAAAGATAAATCAAATTTGAAGTTTCGCGGATTGCAAGCAGTTGATTTACCGTCGCTTTCAGATTCTCGATATCAGTCGCTTTTTGGCCGATGACGTACTCTATCTGATAATTCAGAATTTCTGAGTGTTTTTCAGAAGTATAGCAGGGAAATTTTTCTATGATATATTCCAGCATCATTAGTTTAGCCATATTGTCTGAAGCGGTTTCAGACAGTAATCCCATACCTTGCTGTAAGTTTCTTTTGGATGGCAAAGAGGATAAATTTATCTGAGAATCAGAAAGATTGGAAGATTCGGGAACAGCGAGACTTAAGATTCCCATCTTTCGTATGTTCTGTATGACTTCAATTGGGTTTACCATAGTGGAGGATGGCAGTATTGGGTCCTGAAACTGGGATTCTGATGTGTGGTTCATTTCCTTTTCCTGTATTTCCTGCTCGTAAACTGTAACGGGATCCTGAGATGAAATTTGTGTTTTTCTATAATCCTGGGATGTGATTTGGTTTGTCTGTTGGGTTAAAGTTTTGGAAAGCTGCTGTATGCCGGAGACACCAAGTTTTTGCTTCATATACTCAGATACCTGACGCTCAAATGAGTTTCCCGCCTGATCCGAGGCCAGTGTATATCCGGTAATACTGCCAGATGTAAGGTCTGTTCCCAGAAAATTTCCATAAATAGAATTACCATGCCCGTAAGGGTTCAGACTATACAGGGCATCTCGACGGACCGTATCATAGATTCGGTTCATCTGAAGACTTGTATTTCCGTATCCTGCATTAATATAGAACAAATCGTAATGATCCAGCAACTGCCGGTCGTACTGTGCAAACAGGGAAAAAAGTCCCTGATCCATAGCGGATATAATAAGAACGCGTCCTGTGGCAGTTTTGGAAGATTCAAGCATGACGCTAAACAGCGATAAGAGAATTGTAAGTGTCAGACAGAGATATACGGTAATACTTCCTTGATTTTTCTCCATAGCATACAGCTCCTTTCAAAACTAAGGCAATTTGGAATGTGGGTTAATATCAGATGTTTTTGCTTTGACTGGAAATTTTCGACAGAATATCATTTACAAGAGATACAAGTTGTTTTTTGAATAGGACTACTAAAGCTACAAGTACCACAAGAATCAAGATGACTTCAACTACAGCAACCGCATCTTCTTCGTTCCAAAATGCCTGAAGTTCTTTCATAAGCCTCACCCCCTTTCTGAACAGGAAATATTTGATACGTGTCAAAGGATACGGTCGGCTATTCATTTATACGGAGAAAGACAGGCAGGCCGGTACAATGATAATTACAAGGACAATGGTTAGCATTAAAATCATAGGGATCAGCAATTGGGTTCCTGCCTTCTCTCCCCTGATTTTAGCGCGCCTTTTTCGTTCTTCAAAGGCTTCCTGAGCTTCCCGTTCCAATAGTTCCCGTATACCGCTGCCTCCTTTTTTCAGATTTTGTGATAAGAGAGTTGCCAGAGTTTTATAAGCCGGACAGTCACAATGTTTTCCGAAATTTTCATATGACTCTCGCTCGGAAGTACCATTTTTCATCTCACGACAGGCAATTGTTATCGCTTCGTAGGCAGCATGAGTTTCTCCTGGAAAAGCTTTCCTATTTTCTGCGTAGTCTTTGGAAATACGTTCAAAGCTGCTTCGAATACTGAGACCGGCGCTGAGCAGAAGAAGTAATTTGCTGATAATTTCGGGGTAATCCTCCATCATCCGATCCCTTCGCCTTTCTTTTTGCAGATGTTTTTCCTGTCTGTCAGCAAAATAGAGGGCAGCTGCCATAAAAATACTTAGAAAAAGCAAGGTAATTCCCTGGGTGGGGAGAGGTTTTTGCCAACTGATTTGTTTACCGTCAATCTGATCCGGTAAGTAATAGGAGTCACCTTGTTGGTCCAGATTCAGGAATTGGATTTCTGCTTTCAGATGATCGTTGAAATCTGTCATTACGGGTGGATAGACCCGGACGGTACGTTGGTACTGGACAGATTCTCCCTGTAACATTAAATCAGCATATAATTCCAACGTTTCTCCTTCCTGTGGAATCTGTTTCCCAAGCTTTCCCTCATAATCCAGCAGATCCATACGGCTGCTGTTCCATGAAACCATAATAGGTGTTCCGGGAATCTCGGAGAGCAGATTTAAAGGTTGATCGATATGCCAAAGGGAAGTATTGTTGCCGAGGATTAGCTGATCCAGTTGCAAAAGTGCCTCATCCAGTTCTTTTTTTACTTCCGCAGAAGGATATACGGTTTCCGGGATTGCTAAAGTCAATGTCCCGGATTTCCCGTCTTCTGTGTTATAGTGCAGCGTATAGTCCTGTTCTCCTGCCCCGTGTTCTCCGCGTTCCAGTGTGTAATGCTCCAGTGAGCGGGATGCAGTCAGATCTCGATAAAGGAAGATGGTGCTTATTACCAGACTGGCACCAATACAGGTCAGAATTAATTTTCGGTTCATAGGAATCTCCTTTTTGCAGGTTTTATATTTCAATTTCTACGATTTTGCCGCCAAGCAGGTAAGCAGCAGCATAGACTATTAGACAAACAGTCATTATGATCCGCCCTGCAGAGGTTGTGTACATTGCAGAGAGTAACGAGGGAAAACATATCTGCAGATAAAGAATAATACCCGCAGGCATACAACTTATAATGGTCTGTTCATACTTTTTTGCTGCAATGCCAGCATCAATTTCCTGGTGAGTTTCAATTTTATCGCTCAAGGTTCGCCAAATACTTTGCAGAATCTGATCCAGATTTCCGCCGGTACGTTTGGCGATTTGAATAACTTCTGCGAAAGTGCGGATATCTTCAATATGGCTTCGCACGCCTAAATCAAGGAACAATTCTTCTACGGGAACTTTTAGTTTTATCTGATTACACATGATAAAAAGTTCCCGGACCATGGGGTCTTTTTTGCCGTAAGTATGCAGCAGGTCCAAATAAGTTTCTTTCACCGCATTTTCAAGAGAATAGCCGGTGCGCAGAGCAGTATGCAGAGCAGAAACACTATCTTTAAAATGATAATGAAGTTGTTGCCGGAGTTTTTTCAGCCTGTACTTTTTTTGTTCTCTTAAGTAGAGCCATCCAACCGGAAACAGTAGAATAAGTCCCCAGATGCTGCGGTAGAAGAGATAGTTCAGAAAAAATGACAGACCGATGATTTGCGGGATAAAGATACACCATTCTCTGACAGAAAAGTGGTATTGATCATATCTGCGTTTCATAGACCTGCCCTCTCGAGTTTCGCTCTGTGTAACAGAGGGCTTTTGGGGACAAGGCGTTCTTCCTGAAGTTCATATAAGGTATGGAGTTGTACTTCTTCCTGTTCAAGCCCCAGGATTTCAGCAATTTCTTCCACACGCCGATGCCCGTTTTTGTCCCGGCCCAGGTGAACCAGAATTTCAACTCCGGAGGCAATCTGGCGGCGGATTGCCGTAAGGGGAAGATCCATACCCATCAGCACCATCATTTCCAGGCGACTGAGCATTTCTCTGGCAGAGTTGGCGTGGGCAGTTGCCATACTTCCCTTATGTCCCAGATTCAAAGATGTGATATAGGATGTAGCTTCACGTCCCCGGATTTCTCCCACGATAATCCGGTCAGGGCGCATACGCAGTGCAGTTTTGATAAGATCATCCATGGAGATTTCACAGGTGCCGTCCATAACAGCAGCGCGGCTTTCCAGACGTACAAGGTTTTCTGCTCTCTGGAGCTGCAGTTCGGCATTATCTTCAATGGTTATGATTCGTTCCCTGGTGGGAATATAGTAGGAGAGTGCATTGAGGAAAGTTGTTTTCCCGGAAGAGGTACCGCCGCCGATCATGATAGAATAACCGGAAATAACAAGATGTGACAGAAATTCGGCAGCTTCTCTGGTGATGCTTTTACTTTGAATCAGTGCTTCCATGGTGATTGGTTTGTCGGGAAAACGCCGGATGCTGAGAATTGGTCCGTTTAAGGCGATTGGTTTAAGAACGGCATTTACACGTGCGCCGGTTTCGAGACGTGCGTCTGCAATTGGAATCTGTTCATTGACAATCCGATTACATCGGCCTACAATTTGCTGAATGACATCGTCTAACTTTTCCGGAGAAGAAAACTGCCTTTCGTATTTTTGAATGGTTCCTTTACGTTCCACAAAGATGGTCTGGTAACCATTTACCATAATTTCGGTGACCTCATTATCATCTAACAATTCCTGTAGGACATCCAGTTTCCGGAGAGAAGCATATAGCTCCCGGCGCAGGCGGTCTTTTTCCAAAACAGTGAGGGGCGTTGTTTTACTTTCCGACAGAATCAGTTCGTCAATTCGACACAAAATTTCATGATCTTCAATATCACGTGTCAGATCCAGAGTATTTAGAATTTGAGTACGCAGTTCCTCCAGCTGTTTCATAAGCCTTCCTCCTTTCGAAGTAGATTCCGAACAAAGTCACCAAGTTCGCTCCACACAAGCTCTTCAAAATAAGAATGTCCGGTTCGGTTTATGGTATGGAAGGGAAGATGGATCTTCTTAATTTTCTCTAAAAGGCTGGTATATCCCCAGATGCCAAGCTGACTTTCAAATTGTGTAATCTTAGCGGTGGAGATAAGGTCTGTGCGTACGGGCATATAGATCTGGCTGCAATACTCCAGAATACGAAATAGCTCATTGATTGAATCACTTATATCCAGAATTAAAATCTCATAGCTGCTTTCACGGGCAATGGTTTCAAATAATTTTATCCATTCGTCGCAGGCAGTATATTGGATATCCATGGGGGAAAGAGCAGGAGGTATGAAATCCAGATTTTGTATGGATTGAATCATACCGCTTATTTTGTAGAGCAGGTTTGCGTTTTCCTGCCGGATGTAATAGAGAAGATCACTTAAGGTATGCTCGTAGTTTTGCTCCAGAAGTTGTTCAAAGCCTGAAAAAATTTCCATGTTAAGGTATAAGACCGCATGATTCCGGGCTAAGATTTGTCCCATAGTGAGAGCCAGAGAGGTTTTCTGGCTTCTGCTGACAGGTGAATAAATTCCGATAACTTTGGTATTCTTTTTTAAAACGGCAGCTTGCGGATGAACAATTTTTTCTGCGCCATAGCAGTTCATAACTTCTCTTATAACGCTGTCAGAGGATTGATACTTGTAAATACTTGGATATTGATCAAGATCAGGGTTGTGAATTCCCTCCGAAAGGATAATCAGCATGCCGACGTTTATCTCTTTTATTGCATCGCACATTGCCTTTCCGGAAATCAGTAAAATTTCAATCGAATGATTTTGCGCATAAGCACAGAGAACTTCCGGTCCCGTAAAGGCCTGAACGTCGAAGGGAATGTTCCTTTTCTGGTTCAGATATTCCATAAAATTGTAGGCATATTCCACCTCAAGATCACAGACTGCCAGAATGCTTTTTGGCTGATTCATCTTAGTAAATACCTCCTATCCACAACAGGACTCCCATCAGGACAGCTACAGAAAAGTGCAGATGTTCTTGCCTTTTCTTTCCGGGAAGACGATAAGGAATTCGTTGTTTTGATTGAAAACATTGGTGAATGTATGTAATAAAATATTGAAAACGTTCTTTGAAGTTATCGCAGATATATAAGATTACGAAAGATAGTATTGCACTGCAGATAAATGAATAAAAGATGCAAAATAGAATTGCCTCAGGCCCCATCAGCCCGCCAATCACCGATAATAATTTGATATCTCCGGCGCCCATCATACGAAAGTAGAATAGTAAAAAGAGAAGAAATATGGGAATACTCCCACCTGTCAGAAAAACAAAAATTCCGCTGCATCCGCTGAGATAAACCTGCAGAACGAAGCCTGTCATCCAACCAGCTATGATCCAGTAATTAGGAATCTGTTCTTCTGCCAAATCCATGTATACTGCTGTTGTTGTAAATAACAATATAATTACTTTTCCAAAAAAAATCACCTCTTTCAAAAATATAAATTGCTCATAACTTTAAATAATGGAAGCAATTTAATGCCTAAAGTAAATAAGACTAAAGTTATATTTTAGTATAATAAAAAAGGGAATAAAAACATTAAAGAAATCATACAGATAATATCTAAATCGTACAGTGTGCCATATATGAAACATGATTTGTATCTCAGAAATGTTCTTCGATGGAACTAATTATAAATGCAATCTTAATATTTGTCCAGTAAAAAAATGCACAAAAAAGCATTAAAAATTTCTCTATAAGAAAGCATCACTAACAAGATGTTGGGGTCAAAAGGTATTTTGACCCCTATGATATACGGATTGCTCCGCATTTCATGCTCCTGCAATCCTAAAAACATTTTAGATGAATGCAGCTCAAACGCTATGGTACTGATAAGAACCTTCATTATCTTTTTTTGCAGGATAATAAAATGGAGGGCAAGGATAAGCTTCAAGTAAGAGAAGGAAGTAAAAAAAATATTGGCTGTTATTGTGGTAAAGTGTTATAATAGATGAGAATTAACTACAGTTTCTGTTACTTTGATTTGAGGAGGATGAGTTATAAAGAAACTTATGATAAGTAGTGTACAGATTTGTATTTTGATGAGGTTACAAGGGCAGAACTAAAGGCATTAGAAGGAAATGCGAGTGAGGATCGTTTTTACCATCGGCTTGAAATAAGGCTACCGCAATCCCACTGGCTTTAGACGGTGGGTTAAGGTAGCCCAAAGTAGATTTTTATGCTATGCTATCGGTATGGGTACATGGAAATCAAAAAACA